>CAZEMI010000012.1:0-27621 GCA_964513235.1 uncultured Acidobacterium sp. | reverse complement strand
AGCCCGACCTGTCCGCCGAAGCCCGAAGGGCGAAGGTGGAAGGGCGGAGGCGGGGCGAAGACGATCCTACCGTAGGAACCCTTCGACTCGCAGCGGACGCCCAACGGAGGCGTCCGCCGCTCGCTCAGGGCGAGCCGAAGGCTCGAGCGAAGGGCGATTGGGAAGCGTCCGCTGGAGTCGAAGGGCCTGCCCTGAGCGAGCGACGGGCGTTTAGGAAACGCCCGTCGCGAGTCGAATGGCGTCGGCCACCCTGACGACGTGGATCATCTTCTCGACCGCGTGGACGCGCACAATGTGCGCGCCGCCGAGCACGGCCGCGGTCACGGCGGCCGCCGTGGCCCAGTCCCGGTCCTCCGGCTGCATCAGGCCGGTCGCCGCGCCGAGGAAGGACTTGCGGGACGGGCCGATCAGGATCGGCAAACCCAGCTCAGCCAGTCGATCGAGGCCCACCAGCGCAGCCATGCTTTGCGGCGCACGCTTGGCAAAGCCAAGACCGGGGTCGACGATCAGCTGTTTCCGCATGACGCCGTAATCCTGGGCGCGCGCCACCGAACGCTGCAGATCGGCCACGACTTCCCCCACCACGTCGGCGTAGTCGGCGTGTAAGTACATGTCTTCCGGTTTCCCGCGCGTGTGCATCAACACCGCCGGCACCCCGCGCGAGGCCACGAGCGGCCCAAGGGCGGCGTCGTACTCAAAGCCGCTGATGTCGTTGACGATCGACGCGCCCTCGTCCAGGGCCGCGCCAGCCACCGCCGCCTTGTAGGTGTCGATCGAGATCGGCGCCTTGATGCGCGGCGCGAGTGCACGCAGCACCGGCAGGGCGCGCGCGAGCTCGTCGGCGGCCGCCACCGGCTTCGCGCCGGGCCGCGTCGATTCGGCGCCGAGATCAATGAGGTCGGCGCCGGCGGCTTCCATGGCCAGCGCCACATCCAGCGCATGCGCCGGATCGAAGGCCTTACCGCCGTCTGAAAAGGAATCGGGTGTGACGTTGATCACGCCCATCACTAACGTGCGCGGGCCGAGCACCAGCGGCGCCCGGCCCGGAATGGCAACGGAAAACGATCGTCGCGGAGCGGCGATCACTCCTGCGCGAGTGGCTTGCGGATCGGCTCCATCGGCGGAACGATCGACGGACGTTCCTTCTCCTTCGCCGGAGTGGTCTCGTCGGCCGGCGCATCCGGCGTCGGCGCGTCATCCAGCGGGTGGCCGTACGCCAGCCGGCGGACCTGGTCGGCATCGAGGACTTCGCGCGCCAGCAGGGCGTCGGCGATATCGATCAACCGCTGCTTGTGCTCCCTGAGCAGCGCCGTGCAGTGCTTGTACTGGTCGCCGATGATGCGCTTGACCTCGGCGTCGATCTTGAGCGCCGTGTCTTCGCTGTAGTCAGAGTGCTGCGCGATCTCGCGGCCAAGGAAGATCTGCTCTTCCTTCTTGCCGAAGGTCAGCGGCCCCATGGTTTCGCTCATGCCCCACTCGCACACCATGCGGCGGGCGAGGTCGGTAGCGCGCTCGAGGTCGTTGCCGGCGCCGGTGGTGATGTTGCCGGTCGTCAGCTCCTCGGCGATGCGGCCGCCGAGCAGGATGCCGATCTGATCGACCAGATAGCTCTTCGAGTAGTTGTGCTTCTCGTCGGTCGGCAGCGACATGGTGAGGCCGAGCGCCATGCCGCGCGGCACGATGGTCACCTTGTGCAGCGGATCGGCGTGCGGCAGCAGGATGCCGAGCAGCGCGTGGCCGGCCTCGTGAATCGCCGTCACCTTCTTCTCGTCTTCGGTGACGATCATCGAGCGCCGCTCGGCGCCCATCATCACTTTGTCCTTCGCGAACTCGAAGTGGTACATCCCGACGAGCTTCTTGTTCTCGCGCGCCGCGTTGAGCGCGGCCTCGTTGACGAGGTTCGCGAGATCCGCGCCCGTGAAGCCCACCGTGCCGCGCGCCAGGATCTTGATGTCGACATCGTCGGCCATCGGGATCTTGCGGGTGTGGACGGCGAGGATGCCTTCGCGGCCGCGCACGTCCGGACGATTGACGATCACCCGGCGATCGAAACGGCCGGGGCGCAGCAGCGCCGGGTCGAGCACGTCGGGCCGGTTGGTGGCGGCCATCAGGATGACGCCTTCGTTCGACTCGAAGCCGTCCATCTCAACGAGCAGCTGGTTCAGCGTCTGTTCGCGCTCGTCGTGGCCGCCGCCGAGGCCGGCGCCGCGATGGCGGCCGACCGCGTCGATCTCGTCGATGAAGATGATGCAGGGCGCGTTCTTCTTGCCCTGTTCGAACAGGTCGCGGACGCGCGAGGCGCCGACGCCGACGAACATTTCGACGAAGTCGGAACCGCTAATCGAGAAGAACGGCACGTTGGCTTCGCCGGCCACCGCGCGGGCGAGCAGCGTCTTGCCGGTTCCCGGCGGGCCCATCAGCAGCACGCCCTTCGGAATGCGGCCGCCGAGCTTCTGGAACTTCTGCGGTTCCTTGAGGAACTCGATGATCTCCTGCAGCTCGCTTTTGGCTTCTTCGGCACCGGCCACGTCGCGGAACGTGACCTTCTTCTGCGCGGACGAGGAGAGCTTGGCCTTGCTCTTGCCGAACGACAACGCCTTGTTGCCGCCGCTCTGCACCTGGCGCATGAAGAAGATCCAGAACCCGATCAGCAACAGGATTGGCGCCCACGATAACAACAGCGCGGCCCACGGCGATGCCGTCGGCTCCTTCGCCTGGACCATCACCTTTTTCTCGATCAGGCGATTGACGAGGCCTTCGTACTGCGGGGGCACGTAGGTGCGGAAATTTTCCTTGCCCTGGGTCATGCCGGTCAGCTCGTTGCCGGTGATGGTGACGCTGGCCACCTGGCCCGAATCCACCCACACCATGAACTCGCTGAAGCTTACGGGCAGCTCGTTGCGCTGGAATTTCGCAGAGAAATTCCACACCAGGGCGACCAGAACGATCATCGCCACCCAGAAAACGACGCTCTTTACAGTCGTGCTCAAAACGCGGCCTCCAGGCGTTAATTACGCCTCAGGGTCAAGACTACCACGGTCGTTGTGAGGGAGGTGACCCGAAAGGGCTCGGCCAAAACCTCACCCGCGACCCACACAATTTTGCCCAGTTCATTTGTGACGATCGGCACGCGATCTCGGTCGTCTTTCGGGACCTTGCGATCGACGAGCACGTCTTGCACTTTCCTGCGTCCCGGTGCACCGAGCGGCTGTAGCCGATCGCCGGGACGCCGCGGCCGCACAATCAAATGCGCGCCTAGCTCGCGCGCATCGACAACCACCGTACCGGCGCCGCGATCAACGGAGACCGGCGGCGGCATCGGACCCTCGGCGCTGACCGCCCAGGCGCCGTGAGGCGCCTCGACCGTACCAGGAACTTTCAACTGAAGCTCGAAAGAGTCTACGGAGGGAGGCACCCTGTGCACCCCTCTCCTTATTAAGACAGCGCTGGAACCAAAACGTTCCATCCGCAATCCAGATAATTCGGTGGCGCTGCCACCCGCGGCGAACGCACACAGTGCCTGGGCCTCTTCTAAGCCATACGAACGGTCCGGGTTCGCGGTTTCGAGCGCATACCGCGCCACGCGCGTGGCCAGCGCCGCCGGGAGCTTCGTCAACTCCGGGGCATTCACCGTAACCACCAGCTGCCCGATCTGTCCCGCGTCTTCGCGGTCGCGCCGTAGCCCACCAGATGTTTCGTGAGTGGAGGCGGAGACGATCCGGACATACGCCGCGTTGGCAAGGGTTTCGAGAAAATCCGCATCGACTCGCAACGCATCAGCGGCCCGTGCAAGCGCGTTATCGGCGCGAGCGTTGATGGTCCGCAGGTGCGGCAGCACGTCGTGGCGAATCAGATTGCGTGGAATCGTGCGGTCGAGATTGGTGGCGTCCTCGCGCCACGTTTCGCCGCGGTCACGCAAGAGTTGCTGGAGCTCGGCGCGGGTCGCGTCGAGCACGGGACGCACCACCGGGCCGCGCCGCGGCGCCATGCCGGCGAGACCGGCTGAGCCGGCTCCCCGCGTCAACCGCAACAAGACGGTCTCCGCCTGGTCGTCGCGCGTGTGCGCCACGGCGACCCGCGCCGCGCCGGCGGTGGTGATGGCCTCCGCGTAGAAACGCTGCCGCGCCTCGCGGCCCGCGACTTCGATCGAGACGCCGGCGCGCGCGGCCGCAGCCGGCACGTCGGCATCGCCGACGAATGCGGGAATTTCCAGCCGCGCCGCGAGGGCGCGGCAAAACGCCGCGTCGGCCTCGGCGTCGGCGCCGCGGATGTGGTGATCGAGATGCGCAAGACCAGCGAGCACCAGCTCGCCGCGCGCCGCCAACTCGCGCAGCAGGAATAGCATCGCCACCGAGTCCGAGCCGCCGGACACCGCCGCAATCACACGCACCTCCGGCGCCCACAGCTGATGCTGCGCGCAGAATCGCCGTACGTGCGGAATCAGTTCGTTCGTCAATGAACTGTCAACTGTGAACTGTCAACTGTGAACTGTGTGATGCCGGAGGGCGGACTCGAACCGCCGACCCTGCGCTTATGAGACGCATGCTCTAACCAGCTGAGCTACTCCGGCACGAACCTTCTATGATAACAAACGATTTGCGCCGGTAAACCCGCCGCCAACGTCCTTTGATCAGGTTTTGACTTTCTCAATCACCACCGGGCCGGTGATGCGCGTCACACAGGCGAGCCTGAACTTGCCCGGCTCCAGATCGCATAAATCCTCCAGCGTCGAGCGCTCTGTCCTGGTGATCGGGTTGAGATGCTCCGCGCCGCTGACGATCCTGATCGCGTCCATGCCGCACACGCCCTGGTGACAATCGGCGTCCATCTTGATGCCGGCTTTGGCCGCGGCATCGCAGATCGTTTCGCCCGCCGGGCAGACCAACGCGCGTCCGTCGAGCGTCACCGTCGGCGCCCCCGGTTTCGCCGCCGCGGGCGCCTTCACGCCGGGCTGCTGCACCGGCGCTGTCACCTCCACGGGCTTCTTGAACATGCCGGTCATCAACGACACTTCGCGCGGCGGATTCCGCGTCACGACCTCGTCGCGGAACTGCATCATCTGCTGGCCGAAGATCAGCCGATCGCCGTCCTGCAGCTGCAGTGGGATGGCGATGCACAACTGCGTGCCGTTGGCGCTGCCGAGATCCTTCACCGAGACGTCGGCGCCGCTTCGCACGAAGGCCAGGTGGCGGCGCGACAGCATGCCGTCGCCCGATGCAATCGTCACGTCAGGCGATTGACGGCCGACCACGGTCACACCTTCGCGCAGCGGGTAGGTGGCCAGCCGTTTGCCGCCGTCATCGTGATGCGCCACTGCGGGCTGTTCGGCGGTGCCGGTCATGACCAGCCACTGGCGCCCGGCGCGAATCACGTCACCCTTGAGCACCGGCAGCGGCCGATCGGGTTTGGGCTGCACCAGCACGGCGCCCGGCGTCACCGGATCGCGAAGCAGATAGCGGCCGTTGTCGCCCACGATCTTCGCCTGCACATCCGCAATCGACCCATCGTCGGGAAAACTGATGTCCGCGCCGGTTCGACCGACCGAGGTCGGGCCGTCCGGCTTCAGCGTGTATTCCTGGGCCTCGACGCCCGACGGCAGAATCGTCACGAGCGATCCCGTCGCGCGCTTCTTCTGTTCCTTCTGGGCGGCGTCGGGCGGGCGCTCGGTGAACACCAGCTTGACGTCGATCTGCCGCTTGCCGGCCAGCTTCTGCGCAATCACCTCCGCCACGAGCACGCCGTCGCGCATCGCCGACTTGATGTTGCCGCGCCGCTTGATCTCGGTGAATTGCGACGAATCAATCGTGAAGTCGGCGGTCTGGAAGTACGCCGGGCTGAGCACGTCGCCCGCGAGGTAGACGTTGGGTTGCCGCGTCTCGAGCAGCGGCGTCACGACCGGCCGCGGCTTGTTCGATTCACCGGCCGGCATCAGCGGCACGCCGAGCCGCGCCAGCAGCGCCTCGGGCACGTCCTCACCGATGCACGCGATGCAAAACGCTTTGCGAAACTCCAGCTGCGTGGTCTCGGTTGGCCGCGACGGCTGCGTCACCCGCGAGGTCCGCAGCGACAGTGCCTGATGTCCATCCGCGTCGACGATGGCCACCGGTTCGCTGCCGGGCAGGTAGCGAACGTTGCCGTTGCCCATGAACGCGTCGAAGAAGACGTCGGCGAGCGCCTTCGAGACCTTCGGCATCTTGTCGCCGCGATACGACCAGTAGACCGCGGATTGATCGTTGGCCTGCGCCTTCGCGTTGGAGATCGCAATCACCGCTTCACCCGCCGAGGTGCCGCCGCCGATCACGCACACCGGCTCGCCGAGATAGCGCAGCGGATCGGTGAGTCCAAAGGCGACTCCCGACACATCCCCGGGAATGTCGAAGCGCCTCGGGACGCCGCGGCCAAACGCGAGCACGACGTGCCTGGCCTCGATCACCTGCTCGGCCTTGAGATTGTGGTTCCACGCGATGGCGCGCCAGTGCCCGTCGGTCGGCTCGAGCGCCGTGAGCTCGACGCCGATCTGCGCGGGCACGCCGTGGCGGCGATACAGACCTTTCCAACGCGCGCACATCTCGTCCTTGTCGATCGGCGCGAACTGCAGCGCCTCGATCAGCGGGCCGGCCTTCGGAAACTCCATCCGATCGCCGCCGCCGAAATCCGGGAGGATCAGCTTGTCCTTGGCGTAGTCGCGAATGCGCTTCATCAGGTCGTCGTGATCGATGACGAGCGACGTCAACTGCAGCTCCTTGGCGCGGAATGCCGCGGCAGTGCCGAATGGACCGCCGCCGACGATCAGGACGTCGAGCACCGGTGGCGGCGCCGCCGGCGCGTCGAGCACCAGCCGGCCTTCGCGATCGAACTGCACACTCGCCGCGTCGCTCATTTCATCCTTCCCGAACGATGCGCGCGATCTCGACGCGGAACTTGAAGCCGGCGAACGAGACGGTGTCGCCATCCCGGACGTTGGACGGTACCGTCACCGCGACGCCGTTGACCTTGGTGCCGTTCGCGCTGTTCAAGTCTTCCACGGTGATGTCCGTCGGCCTCACCACGATCTGCGCGTGACGACGGGAAATTTCCTTGCTGTTGATGCGGATCGCGGCCTCGCTGCCGCGGCCAACTATACAGGTGCCGAGCGTGGTCTTGAACGTGCCGGTGTCGCCGACCAGACGCACCGTGTCGATCAACGCGTCGGCCTGCGGGCGGCGTCCAACGGACATGGTTTCGGGCTCGCGCACGCGCGGCGGCGACGCCGGTGGCACTTTCGTGGCGGCGTCGCCCGCGTCGTCGGCGACCGCCTTCAACACGCCTGGCGGAAGGCCGCCCTTCGGCTCAGCGGCGAGATTCCGGATGTCCTCCGGCATCGGCTCGTTCATGGTCCTGGCGAACTGCGGCAAGGCCACGGGCGCCCGGACGCGCGCCAGTTCAAGGGTGGCGGCGTGACCGGCCGGTTCGGCGTTGGTCTCCACGCGGGCGGTTCCGGGCTGACTGGTCAGGAAAATCAGGCTCACGTCCGGCGCGATGGTGAGCACATCGAAATTCCGCAGCTTCGTCTTGCCGACGCGATTGCCGTTGACGAATGTCCCGTAGGCGCTTTGTTTGTCCTCGACCCAGTACGCATCATCCTCGAGCGTGATCAGCGCGTGCAGCGGCGACACGCGATCGCGTTCGACGACCACTTCCGACACCGGCGCGGACCCAATGCGCGCCTGGCCACCCAGGGGAAATGACTTCGTCGTGCCGTCGCGCCGCCGCCCGACCAGTCGCGCCTTCATGGCAGCGCCGCCATCATGTGAACGACCGACGCTGGATGAAAGCGGTGGCAGGTCGCGCAATCGTCGCGCACCTGCGATCGGTTGTGACAGGTCCGGCACGAGTCGATCGACGGCACGTTGACGTCAGCCGCGGCTTTGCTGGTGCGAACGCCGGCGTGACACGATTCGCACCGCGCCTGGATCGTGTGCGGCGCGTGGTTGAACACCGATCGGCGCAGCCCCGGCTGCGCCACGCGCACCGGCTGCAGCCGCGTCGAGGCCGCATCCATCTCGTGACACTTGCGGCACGGTGTCAGCAGCGAGACCAGCGTGCGGCCCTGGGCCGCCCGTTCCGCGTCGTCGGCGGCCGCCGTCGTGCGTGGGCCGCGCTCCAGCTCATCACGCTGAGCCCGCAATTGGGTCAACAGCCGCGCGAGCTCGCCGCGATCCATCGCGGCGTCCTGCGTCGGCTGATCGAGCCGATCGATCGGCGACGATTCGATGTCGGCCTCGATCAACAACCGCTCGAGCTGACGCTGGCGCTGGCGCCGCGCTCTGGTCAGGTCCGCCACGCCCTGGCCGCCCGGTTTCAGTGCGAGGATCTGCCGCCGGAGGCGATTGATGCGATCGCGATCGTTGGCGCCGATGCGCGCTTCGATGGCGTCGACCAGCCGCAGCAGTGTGCGCCGCCGCGATTCGAAATCGGCCGCCGAGTCGGCCACGATGCCGGCGGTGTCGCCGCCGAGCGCGGCGAAGATCGCCTGGGCGTTGCCGGACAGCTCCTGGAGCGCCGCGTCATCGCTCGTCGATGACGACAGGGCGCCGTCGAACATCGCGAGTTCCGCACGCAGCGCCTCAATCGCCTGGGCCCGCTCGCCGGACGGCACCAGCCGCGGCGGCGGCGCGGTCTGCAGATGTTCGAGGTACGCGATTCGCGCTTGCAGCGCGGAGAGCTCCGTCTCGACCCCGGCGCGATCGACGGCCCGGCGCAACCGGGCCGCGTTGAACACGACGAACGGATCGCGATGAACAAAGCCGCTCGCGGTTTCGCGTCCGCGATTGGCGGGCGTGAACACGGGCGTCCGCGCCTGCCGCGGCGCGATCGGCTGGCCGCCGGGCATGGCCAGCCATTCGAGATCCAACGGATCGGTCGAGCCTTTCAGCCGCCCGTTCTCGAGATGGCAGCTGGCGCAATGCCGATCGAAGTGGATCGGCTGGAAGCCGCGGCGGTCGGGCGATTGCTCGTGACACGACTGGCACGTGTCGCCTTTGGCCTTCTCGGCTTCGAGCACATGGCGATCGTGATCGAATCGCAGCGACGACCCCGGCGAGGCTGTCAGGGCGGCAAATTCGGGATGGGCGCCCAGCTGACGGAAGGTGTGGCAGGACGCGCATTCGCGATCGTCGACGGCGCGGATGTTGACGTCGCGGCCCCGGTGCTCGACATGGCACTGCGCGCAGTTGAGCGCGCCGGCGTTCTCCGCGGCCCTGGCATCGCCCGATCCGAACAGCACGTGCGCCGACAACTGCAGTCGGTCCGAGCCCACCGGATCGTGACAACGTTCGCAGCGCAGGTCGGCTACGCCGGTCGCCGGCGTGTGGCACTGCGCGCATCGCAGATCGATGCGGGCATGCGCGGAGGTCACGTCGCCGGGGGAGAACGTCTGCCGCGCGCCGGCCACGTGCAGCAACACGGCTCCGGCCGCGACGATGGCCGCGGCACCCGCGCTGAACAACAACAGCCGGCCGCGCCTCCGTAAGAACGGCGTGCGAAGGCGGAGCGGCTCGGGCGTACCGGGACTGAGCGGGCGGGCCATTAGTACCACACCACCGCGGTCACGTGGACGATCAGCAGGCCGATCAGGATCAGGGCCGGCGGCACGTGCAGGAGCAGCCATGATCGCAGGAGGCCCTGCAGCGTCAACTGCGCATCGAGATCGGTCTTGTCGCGAACGATCGACTCGAGGTCGTTGGCGCGCTCAACTTCCGCGGGGGCCAGCGACGATCGAGCGGCGGCCAGCGGGGCCAGCGCCGCAGTGCGGCGCGCCGGCAAGTCGGTGAGCCACGCCCACGCCGGCGCCGGCCGGCTGAGCGCCGGCCGAATGTCCGACAAATAGGCGCTCGAGAACGCGTCCGATGCGCCCGCCATCAGCGCGTCGGCTTCCTGCGTCAGGTTCACCATCAATTCGGGGATGCGATCGTACAGGGCCTCGTGCGAGACCTCGCGGGCCAGCAGCACCGGGATATGCCGCTGCAGCCATACGCCAACCAGGCCGCTGGCCGTGGTCCACAACGCCAGCAGCAGCAGGAGCCAGCCCATCACACCGGACGGCAGGCTGAATCCAATGTGCAACAGGACGAAGACCATCGCGAGGACGCCGCCGTAGATGTGGACGTCCAGCCAGCGGCGCGCGGTCCCGAACGGCCGCGCGCCCAACGGCCGCCGCGCGCCGTACATCACCGCGACCGCGAAGAGCAGCGCGGCGAGCGTGCCGAAGATCAATCCGCCGCTGCGGCCCGGACGCCACGGCCACCACCACGACGCGGCCACGAACGCCACCACTGCCACGGCGGCGATCGCCGCCGTGTCGGTGGTCTTGCCGCCGCTCGAGAATCGTCGCCGGCCCGCCATATCACCGCCCGAACAGGCGCATCACCTCGACCTCGTCGGTGAGATCGACGCGCTCCGCGCACCCTTGAGGACACATCTGCACGCACGCCGGACCGTCGGCGCGGCCGGCGCACAAATCGCACTTGGTGGCGAGCTGAATGGTCTTGCCGCTCTCCTGCTCATGGCTCGAGGTGAGGATGTTGCCCCATGGACACCGGCTCACGCAGTTCCCGCACCCGATGCAGAGGCTGGCATCGACGGCCACCTCCTTGGTGCCAAGCGGCCGCGAAATGGCGCCGGTCGGACACCCGATCATGCACACCGGGTCGGCGCAGTGATAGCACGCGGTCGGCACCGTGAAATTCCTGAACTTGAATCCCTCGCGCACGAACCGTGGTGTCCCCTCGTGCGTGTCGGCGCAGGCGCGCACGCATTCGTCGCAGCGCGTGCAGCGCTGCAAATCGATCAGCAGCACGCTTTGCCCGTGAATCAGCCCGGTATCAACGGCGAACTGAAGCGGCTCGCTGACGCGCGGGTCCTTGTGGACCCGGCCGCGTAATTCCAGCCGCGACACCATCGCGTCCCACACGCGCGCGTCGGTCGCGCATTGCGGGAACAGTCTGCGGAGCTCGTCCTTGTGAATTCTGACCAGCTCGACGTGATCGAGGGCCGTCACCGTGAACGGCCACGCTTCGTTCAACACCACCGCGGCCTCGCCGATCCACTCGCCCGGCCGCAGGTAGGTCACCGCCACGTCGGCCGTCGACGTCCGGACACTCAGCTTCAGATGGCCGCCGCGGACGAAATAGAAAAACTCGCAGGGCTGGCCTTCCGTGGCGATCGGCTTATCCGGTTTGAAGTTGACCAGGTCGCACGTGCGCAGCAGCGCGTCCATCACCGCCGGGGCGGCGTTGGCGAACAAATCGACGCGCTGCAGGTGCGATCGCAGCACGCGAGTGCGATAGCGTTGATCGAACCGCGCCTGGAACGGCGCCACCTTCTCCGAATCGAACATGGCCAACAGCGCCTGCGATTTGATGAAGAGGCATCGCACGTCGTTGACGGCGGTGACCTCGATGCCGACCGGGTAGCGCGTCAACGCCGCGCCTTCACCGAACGTGTCGTCCTTGCCCAGCCGCTGGGTCTCGCCCAGGCTCGCGGCGCGAGTGACCCCCGACACCGACATGGTTTTCGACGGCAGACTCGGGCCAAACGGCGGCGGCACGCGCACGTCGACTTCGCCGGCGACGATGTAATAGAGCCCGTCGAGATAATCGCCGGCTTTGAGAATGACGGTCCCGGCAGTGAACCGCACGTCCAGCAGATGCGGCTGGATCGCGACCAGCACGTCATGGGGCAGCCCGCGCGTCAGCGGCAGGTCGTTGAGCCGTTCGAGCGGAATCGTGGGCGGGGCCATGGGGTGCGGCGCTACTGGCGCTTCGGCGGCGGCGCGGCCAGCGCTTCAATCGCCAGGCGAATCACTTCGTCCTGCAGCCGGAGCAACTCCGCATCGGGCCCTTTGTACATTTGCCGCTGAATCGGCGGCTGGGTCACCGACACTTGCGTCGGACCGGCAACCAGTTGCTCCAGCCACGCGATCAATCGCCCTTGCAGCGAGGCGGTGCGCGCCGACGGCGTCTCGGGGTCGGCGGGCCTGGCCGGCTCGTTGGGCGATGGCGGTGCCGGCGAAGGTGTGACCGCCACGCTGACCGGGCCGACCGGCGGCAGCGAGACCGGCTCCGTGCGCACCACCGGCACGGAAGCGCGCGCGGTGTTGGGCACGACGGCAGGCGCCACCGGCGCTTTCACTTCAGCTGCCGCGGGAGTGGACGCTGGCGGCGGCACGGCGGCGGGCGTTGCCGTGGGTGTTGGTGGTGATGCAGGCGCGGGTGCGGTCACCGGCTTCGGTGGCACCACGTCAGCGACCCGTGTCGTCGCGGGACGAAACGTCGCCGCGGCTGCGGCGATCTGCGGGGGCTGATACTTCGCGGAAAAGTGCAGGGCCACCGCGGGAAACTTACGCGCGAGATCGAAATCGGATCCGGTTGAGTGACCGGCCTTGATCAGCGCGTCCATCCCTGGTCGCCCGCTCATCACGTGACACCCGAGGCACGTGCGCGCCCAGGCGTCGGGCTTGTTCTTCACGTCCATCATGCCAAGCGTGATCGAGTTGGCGTAGCTGCCCTTGGTCTGGTGCGGGGTCAGGTAGTCCTTGCCCGGCCCGTGACAACTCTCGCACGACACGCCGAAATCCGCGGAGCCGGCAACCACCGTGGCGTGACATGTCACGCAGGCGCCATTCGGATCGTAGACATCGGCGAGACCGAGTGTCTTCGCGTACTGCGGCGCCTTGGCGTCTTCGAGACGCCGATCGGCCTTCGAATGTTGTTTGCCCTTGCCGTCGCCGTCTTTCGTCTGCCACCACTCTTTTTCATCGCGATGGTCATGGCAGTCGACGCACCGGGCGGGGCCAACGGTCTGCCGCACCTGGGCCGCCAATGGACAGGACAACACCATTACAAAGGCACACGCGATCGCGTGCCTGACACGAACGCTCGGCATCTGGTAAGAGGGCGCGATGGTAGCACGGGCGAATGGCCGCGTCTGCCCCCCTTGGCATCGGCGGCGGGGTGCGCTATTCTCCGCCCGGCGCCCTGAAAATGAGATGGCCCCCCACGGCGGCGGTCGGAGTGTGCGCGGCGGCGCTGGTCCTCGCGCTCTCGCCTGCACTGGCGCACGCCCAGCGGGCCACCATCAACGGCGTGGTCCTCGGCCCGTCCGGCTCGCCGGAACCCAACATCACGTTGATCGTCACCAACAGCGCCGGCGTCGATCGCCGCGTGGTGTCGGACGTCATGGGTACTTTCGTACTCGGTGGACTGCAACCTGGTCCCTATCGCATTCGTACAGACAACGACACCTTTGCGCCGTTCAGCCAGGACGCGATCGTCCTCGCGGCGGGCCAGGTGTTGTCGATGACGATCGCCTTGTCGCCGCGGCTGCCGCCGGCGGCGGCGCCCACCGCGCGCGCCGCGGTGCAGGGCACGGTACTGGGACCGGACGGCGTTCCCGCCGGCAACATCGCGCTCATCATCACCAACGCCGAAGGCATCGATCGCCGCGTCGTCACCGGGCCCAACGGCGCGTATGTCTTCGGCGGCTTGCAGCCGGGCACGTATCGCCTTCGCATTGAAGATGCGGGGCCGGCGGCGCGGCCATTTCCCGCAACCGAGATCGTGTTCGCGCCCGGCGAGCGGCGGCAGTTCGACGTCCGGCTGCAGCCGCTACCGCCGCCCCCGCCCGCGGTGACGGCCACACCCGCGGCCAAACCAACGCCGGCTCCGGCCGCGCCGCAAGGACGCGTGGCCACGTTGCCGGTGGCGGCGCCGCGCGACGAAGACGCCGGCGACTTCTCGTATCCCGTTCCGGAAGTCACCGCGCCGGGCGGAGAGTTCGAGTCGTGGCCCAACCGGTGGGATTTCCAGTTTCCCCGCTTCCAGCGCTACGAGAACAACCGCCGCATGCCGTGGATCGTTGGCAGTCCGTTCGATCCGTACAACCAGAACGGCGCCAAGGGCGACTTCCCGGTCTTCGGATCGCAATCGCTGTTTGCGAATCTCACGCTGCAGCTGAATTCGACGATCAACCCGCGCCAAGTCGGCGCCGGCGACGTCGCGCCCACGAGCCAGACGTTCGACAACCACAACTTCGTGGCCGGGCTCGAGCTGTTTCGCGGCGCCACGGTGTTCCAGCCCAAGAGCTGGGCGGTGCGCGCCACGGTCGTCGGCAACATGAACGGCCTGCGCACCGGGTCCGATAGCGCGCGCGGCACCACCTACGGCGTTGAAGAGGCGTTCGTCGAAAAGCGCCTGGCGGTGTTGAACGCGGCGTTCGACTTCGTGTCGGTTCGGGCCGGCATGCAGAACTTCAACAGCGATTTTCGCGGCTACCTCTTCGCGGACAATCAGCTCGGCGTGCGGCTGTTCGGCAATGCCGCCGGCAACCGCCATCAGTACAACATCGCCTACTTCGACATGCGCGAGCGCGACGCCGCGAGCCAGCTTCACAAATTCTCGAGCCGCCAGCAGCGCGTCTTCATCGCCAATTACTACATCCAGGATTTCGGCGCGCCGGGATATACCGCGATGTTCAACCTGCACGTGAGCCGAGACGCGAAGCTCAGCCCCGATCAGTTTTCGCCGCAGCAGGTCACCTACGCCGGCTTCCACGGCGACGGCCGTTGGGGCGCCTGGTCGGTGAGCCACGCGTTTTACCAGGCGTTCGGCACCGATTCGAATTCCGCGATCGTGCGACAGATAGTGCCCGGCGCATCGCCAGAACTGGACATCAACGCCCAGATGGCGGCGATCGAGCTGTCGCGAGACGCCGATTGGCTGCGCTACCGCTTCTCGGCCTATTACGCATCAGGCGACGATCAATCGGCGCCCGGCACGGCGAAAGGGTTCGACACGATCACCGATAACCCGAACCTGGCCGGCGGCCAGTTCATGTACTGGACGCAGCAGAAGTCGGCGGCTGCGCTGGGCGGATCGCCGCGAACGATTTCCGAGAAGTTCAGCCTGCTGCCGAATTTGCGCTCGAAGTTTGGCGATCGCGCCAACTTCGTCAACCCGGGGTTGATGCTCGTGAACGGTGGTCTCGACCTGCGACTGTCGCCGGCGCTGAAGCTGGTGACCAACGCCTCGCTGCTTCGCTTCGCCGACGCGACCATCCTGCGCGCGCTGGCCGGCGCCAACCCGGGCTTTGAAGATGCCTCGATTGGTGTCGACGTCGGCTTCGGCGCGAAGTACCGGCCGCTGGTGAACGAAAACATGTTCCTGGTCTTCGGCTACTCGATGCTGCTGCCGCAAGGCGGCTTCAAGAATGCGATCGGATCGATCGGCCGCCTTCACTCGTTCGTCGGCGCCGTGCAGTTGGCCTTTTAATGGCGCGGATGTTCGATATCCAAGCGGGCCGTTCCTACGGAACGGCCCCATGGCCTTCGATGAGCGATGATGGCCGACTCTGACGTTGTTGTTGATGCGCTCCACTAAGGACCCGATGATCAAGCGACGGTCTCGATTTGCGTCGGTGCACTTCGCGTTCGCCGCGGCGGCGTGTGCCTGGGTCATCACGGTCGGCGCCTCGACGCAGGAGCCTCAAGCACCCGAAGGCCTTGAGCGAGGAGGAGGCGAGGAAGTCGCCTCTGCCGAGTCGAAAGGCCCACACGCCATGGGCGCGGCAGCGACGCAAGTCGACCGGCAGCCATCCATGCCCAGCGACGGCTGCATCGGCTGCCACAAGACCACCAGAGATCCGCACCCCACGCCGCAGTCGTTGTCGTGCGCCGATTGCCATGGCGGCAACGGCACCGCCACCACGAAAGACCAGGCACATCCGAGGCCGCGGTATGCCGACGCGTGGCCGACCGCGGCCAACCCGACCGAGAGTTACACGCTCTTGAACCGCGAGCGGCACGAGTGGATTCGCTTCGTGAATCCGTCGGACCTGCGCGTGGCGCCGGTGGTCTGTGGCCGCTGCCACTCGGCCATCGTCCGCACGGTCGCGAAGGGCCCGATGGTGAACAGCGCGCAGGTGTTCAGCACGGCGCTGTATAACAACGCGTCGGTGCCGTTCAAGGACGCGCAGTTTGTCGAGAACTACACGCCGCGCGGCCTGCCGCAGATCCTGCGGACGCTGCCGCCGCTGACGCCGGAGGAAACGCGGACGCAGGGCATCCTGCCGCAGTTGTTTCCCTTGCCACGTTTCGAAGTGGGCCAGTCGGGGACGATCTTGCGAGCGTTCGAGCGTGGCGGCGGACCCAAGTCGGAATTGGGCAATCCCAATCGCGAGGACATCCCCGGCCAGCCCGACATCGCGCTCAGCAATCGCGGGTTCGGCACCCAGGGCTCCGTTGATCCGGTGATCCTCGGCGCGCAGAAAACCCGCTTGAACGATCCGGTGCTGTCGTTCATGGGCACCAACGATGCGCCGGGCGACTATCGCAACAGCGGCTGTGCGTCGTGCCACGTCATCTATGCGAACGATCGCGATCCCTTCAACTCGGGGCCCTACGCGAAGTTCGGCAACCGCGGCCTGACGCAGAACGACGATCCGACGATCAGCAAGACCGAGTCGGGCCACCCGATCCGCCACGAGTTCACCCGCAAGATTCCGTCGAGCCAGTGCATCACCTGCCACGTGCACAACGGCAACGGCTTCCTGAACACCTACTTGGGGTACATGTGGTGGGACGAGCAGACCGAGGGCGAGCAGCTCTATCCGAAGGAGCAGCGCAATCCCACGTTCGCACAGATCGATCACGACGGCCGCTTCAACCCGGAGGAGGCCGCGTCGCGCGGGCTGTGGAACGATCCGACATTCCTCGAGACCGTGAGCGAGATGAACCCGACGCTGCGCCAGGCGCAGTTCTCGGATTATCACGGCCACGGCTGGATGTTCCAGAAGATCTACAAGCGCGATCGCAAGGGCAACTTCCTCGACGCCGATGGCAGGATCGTCTCCTTCGACGATCCGGATCTCTTCAAGAAGACCGTGCACCTGAAGGACATTCACCTCGAGCGCGGCATGCACTGCGTCGACTGTCATTTCCGCCAGGACGCGCACGGCACCGGCAAGTTGATCGGCGACCGCCGCGCCGCCATCGAGATCCAGTGCCAGGATTGCCACGGCACCGCCGCCGCGCGTGCCACGCTGGTCACCTCAGGGCCGGCGTCGCAGAAGCGCGATCTCGCCTCGGGCCGCATCACGCCGTTCGGGGTGCCGCAGTTCTCGCAGAAGCAGGGCGTGATCATCCAGCGCAGCATGGTCGAAGAGGGCAAACAATGGACCGTGCCGCAGGTGTCGACGCTGAAACAACCCAAGGCCGTGGCGGCGCACACGATTCAGCGCGACGGCACGACCTGGGGCGATGCCACGTCCGCCAACCTGGCGCATGCCGATGCGCGCATGACCTGCATCGCCTGCCACAGCTCGTGGACGACCAACTGTTTCGGCTGCCACCTCTCGGCCAAGGTCAACACGAAGAAGCCGATGTTGCACAACGAGGGCACCGAGAGCCAGGTGTATGCGTCGTACAACCCCGAGATCCTGCGCAGCGACGGCTACATGCTGGGCATCGACGGCACCATCCAGGGCCACAAGATTGCGCCGGTCCGCTCGTCGAGCGCGGTGACATTGAGCGTGCAGAACGCGGCGCGGGCGTGGATCGTCAACCAGGCGCCGACCATTTCCGCCGCCGGGTTCACCGGCAACGCGTTCAATACGCACGTCCCGCACACGGTTCGTGGCAGGGAAACCAAGCAGTGCACCGATTGCCACGTGTCGGCCCGTGGCGACAACAACGCGTGGATGGCGTCGTTGATGATGCTCGGCTCGAACCAGGTAAACGCGATGGGCCGTTATATCTACGTCGCCGGCGGCGGCGGCGGCGTGTCGGCGATTGCCGTCACCGAACGTGACATGCCGCAGGCGGTCTATGGCAGCCATCTGCATTCGATCGCCTATCCGGCCAACTTCGCGGCGCATCGTGCCAACGGTCAGCGGTTGAAGGAATCGGTGCGGCACGGCACCCGCGCCAACCAGGTGCAGTTGTACGGGGAGTACCTCCTGGTGGCATCCGGCGGCGACGGCTTCCGCGTGCTCGACGTGGCGAATGTCGGCAACAAGGACTTCGCGCAACGGATCATCTCGGCGCCGTTCCGATCGCAGCGCATGCAGGTCGACACCGCGAACGCCACCGGCCTCGCGATCGGCTCGCCCGCGCCGCTCGACCTCAAGCGCACGCGCCTGCCCGTCAATGAAGAGCAACCGATTGCGCCGCTGTTCGGCTACGCGTTCGTGAGCGACAGCGAAGAAGGCCTGGTCGTCATCGACATCGCCACCCTGTCGGACGGCATTCCGACCAACAACAACCTGCGTCGCTCCGCCGTCTTCAATCCGGGCGGGCGGCTGGCGGGCGCGTCCGCCATCACGATCGCGGGCAACTACGCCTACGTGACGACGCCGGCGGGCGTGGTCGTGGTGAGCATCGCCGATCCGGTGAAGCCGTCAATCGTGGCCGAGATCACGCAAGGGTTGCGCGGAGCGCGCCGCGTGGCGATCCAGTTCCGCTACGCGTTGGTCACCGACGCCGACGGCCTGAAGGTGATCGACGTCACGCTGCCGGAACAGCCGCGCCTGGTCCCGGGCGCGCACGTGCCGTTGGCGCAAGCCTCAGGGTTGTATCTCGCCAGGACCTACGCCTACGTGGCCGCGGGCAAGGCCGGCCTCGCGATCATCGATATCGAGCGGCCCGAACAGCCGCGGCTCGATCGGGAATTCACCGCTGACGGCGCGATCGCCGATGCGCGCGACGTGAAGGTCGGCATGACCAACGTCGCGCTGTTCGCGTACGTGGCCGACGGCGCCAATGGCCTGCAGGTGATCGAGCTGTCGGCGCCCGATTCAGTGCCGGGGAATCTTGGCTTCAGCCCGCGGCCGAACCCGCGGCTGGTCGGCCGGTTCCAGACCGGCGGCGACGCGATCGGCATCTCCGAAGGTTACCGGCGCGACCGCGCCGTGGACGAGAGCGGCAACCAGATCGCCGTCTTCGGCCGGCGTGGCGCGCGGCCGTTCAATCTCCAGGAAATGCAGAAGCTGTTCCTGCGCGGGGGCACCGTCTGGACGGTTACCGACGAGCCCAAATGAAGTTCGGAGTGCAGAGTTAAGAGTTAAGAGTTAACTCTGCACTCTGCACTCTGCACTCTGCACTACGAGGATCTCGAAAAAAACCACCACGCGGCGCCGATGAGCGCCAGCAGCCCCACGCCACCCAGCACGAGGGTGCTCGTCTCGATCGGCTCTTCGGCGGGCGGCGGCGGTGATGCGGGCGGCCGCGCGGCCACTGGTTGAGTGGCCGCGGCCGCAGGCGTGGTGGCCTGTGGCAGCGGGAACCGCGGCTCGATCGACGTCGGCGATCCCGGCGGCGACGCTGCCGGAGCGCGCGGCACGGGCGTCTGCGCCGGCTTCGGCTTCGCGGTTTCTCGAATCGGCGGCGGCGGCACCGGCGGAACGGGCGGTTTATCGGGCGTCGCGGTGGCGGGCGTCGCGGATTCCACGGGCGGTGGTGGCGGAGGTGGCGTCGGCGGTACCGGCGCGGCCGGCGCTGGCTCGGCGGCCGTTTCTACCGGCGGCGGGCTCCCGGTGCGGCGGTAATGAAGAATCGCCGCCATCTGCGCCTTCGCCACGCCGGCCACTTCTTCCTCGGTGTACGTCTTCTTGAAGTGCAGGCTCACCGGCACGTACTTCTTGCTCAAGTCGAAATCGTCGCCCGAGGGATGCCCGGCTTTGATCAACCGGTCGTCATCCATCACGTGGCAGTTCGTGCACTGCTGGGTCCAGCCCTGGATGTTGCCGATGAGCCGCGTCATGCCGTACTGGCTCACCGACACTTCGTACGAATCCTTGGTCTGGTGCGGCTTCAGGTAGCCGCTCCCGGGGCCGTGGCAGCTCTCGCACGACACGCCCGCGTTCGCATCGCCGCGAAACACCGTGGCATGACAGCTCACGCACTTCCCGTTGATGTCGTACTTGTCCGCCAGCCCGATCGCTGTCGCGAACTCATCGGACTTCGGTGTCTCCATCTGGTTGAGCGAGTTGATGTGCCCCGCTTTGTCGCCACGATCCGGAAACAGGCGGCGCACTTCGGGAATCTCTTTCTTCTCGTACCACTCGCGCTCGGGATTGTGGTCGTGACAGTTCAGGCACTCGTTCGGGCCGAGGAATTGAAACGTGCTCTGCGCGCCGGCGTCGCGACCGAGGGCGATCGCGATCAGCATGAAGAAAATGGGGAGAGTTTGCTTCACGCGGGAAAACTATCACATGTCGGCCTCCACCAAGGCGGCGGCGAGCAGCGGGATCAACAGCTCGTGATGCCCGGTGAGCGCGTAGCCGTTGCCCGATGCCGCCGTCGGGCGCGCCACCACGTTGGTCAGCGGCCGATACTGCCGCAGGAAATCCAGGTTCACCGTCGTCAGCCCCTCGAGCGGCCGGCCGTCGTTGCGCGCGATCGCCACCGCTTTCAGAAATACTTCCGGAAGCACCACCGCGGATCCGCAGTTCAGGTAGACGCCGTGTTCCATCTTCGACACCGCCGACACGAAATACTTGAAGTCGCGAAGGCTGCCCTCGCCGATGGCGGCACCCGACGCCTGCGGGTGCATGTGAATGATGTCGGTGCCCACGGCCACATGAACGGTCAGCGGAATCTTCAGTCGCCACGCGGTGGTGGCCACGCTGATCTGCGCGAATGACGGCTTCATCCCGTCGAGGAACTTCCCCACCGATTGGCCGAGGCCGAGGCCCTGGGCCACGCCCTCGTTGATGGCGCGGTTGAGCTCGGTGCCGGTCTCCTCCGCCATACCGAAGGTGCCGGGCCCAAGCGTCGCATCCACGTCCTCTGACGTGCCGCCCGACAGCGCGATCTCGAAATCGTGAATGATGCCGGCCCCGTTGGTGGCGATCGCCGACACGAAGCCGCGTTCCATCAAATCGACCAGCACGGGCGACAGCCCGGTCTTCAGCACGTGCGCGCCAAGGCCCCAGATGATGGCCCTGCCGCCGCGCTTCGCGGCGACGATCGCCGCCACCACGTCCTTGAGATCCTGGGACGCCAGCAGTCCAGGCAGCGACTTCAGGAACCCGTCGACGCCGGATCCCTTCTTGTAGGGCGTCGCAAACTGCGCGAGGGATACCTTGCTTGGTCGTGACCGCAGGGGGTACGTCTTGACACCAGAGAGATCGAATTCTTCGTATGGAAGTTTCATGAGTGATCCCGGCAAGCAGTGCTTCCCCCGGCAAGCAGTGCCGCCCCCGGCAAGCAGTGCCTAACCCCGGCACGAGTTACCATCCCCGGCACGTGTTGCCACCCCCGGCACGTGTTGCCACCCCGGCACGTGTTGCCACCCCCGGCAAGTGTTACACGATCAGCATGGCATCCCCGTAACTGTAGAAGCGATAGCGGTGTGCAACCGCCTCGCGATACGCGTTCAACACCTCATTGGTGCCCGCGAAGGCTGCCACGAGCATCAGCAGCGACGACTTCGGCAAGTGAAAGTTCGTGATCAACCCGGACACCACCTTGAACGGAAACCCAGGGTGGATGAAGAGCGACGTGTCGCCGCTCCCTGGCAGGAGGTCGCCACTCTCGCTCACTGCGAGGGACTCGAGCGTGCGGGTGGTGGTGGTGCCGACGGCGATCACGCGCCGCCCTTCGCGCCCGGCGCGGGTCACGGCATCGGCTGTTTCCGGCGACACCTCGTAATGTTCCGAATCGACGCGATGATCTTCCACGCGTTCCACGCGCACGGGCTGGAAGGATCCGTAGCCGACGTGCAGCGTCACGGCGGCCCGCTCGACGCCACGCGCCGTCAACGCCTCCAGGATCTCCGGCGTAAAGTGCAGGCCCGCGGTGGGCGCCGCGATCGAGCCTCTCGCTCGCGCATACACGGTCTGATAGCGATCGCGATCCGCCGGCACATCCGCGCGCTTGATGTAAGGCGGCAGCGGAATGTGCCCAATCGCATCGATCGTTTCCCTCACCGGGGAGCCGTCGTCGGTCCACAAGCGCACCGTGCGCCGGCCGTGGAAATGCCGGCTCAGCACCTCCGCGGTCAAGCGATGCCCGCCGGATGTACAGACCATGCGCGAGCCTTCCCGCAGCCGCTGGCCGGGATGCACCAATGCGATCCACGTGTCAGGGAGATCCGCGGGACCAATGAGAAAACATTCAGCGGCGCCGCCGCCGGGTAAACGATTGCCGATCAGCCGCGCCGGGAACACCCGCGTGTCGTTGACCACCAGCAGATCGCCGGCGCGCAGAAGCGATGGCAGGTCGGAGAACTGGTGATGGGACACGCGGCCGGTGGCCCGGTGCATCGCCAAGAGGCGGCTGCCGCCGCGTTCGGCCGGCGGATCCTGCGCGATCAGCTCATCTGGGAGAGGAAAATCGAAGTCGACGACATTCACAACCTCTCACTCACAACTCTCCACTCCCCACCCACAACTTCTCGTATTGCCCCAGACGCTGTTGTCGATGTTCTGGCGCGTGACGTTGCCCCACACGATGTTGTCGTCCCAGAACCCCGACACGACGTGGGCCGCCCAGACACCGCGCACTGCGCCATTCCCCCAGACGATGTTGTCGTCGGCGCTGTTGCCCCACACGTTGTTGCCGGCGTTCCCCCAGACAATGTTGTCGTCGATCCCCCAGACCGCGTTGTCGCTCTCGCCGGTGCCCCACACGGTCTTTTCGGCGACCAGGTTGCCCCAGACGATGTTGTCCTCGTTGCCCCACACGATGTTGTCGTCGGCGCTATTGCCCCAGACAATGTTTTCGGCAATCGCGTCGTAGGCCCAGACGACGTCGTCGTTCCAGCGGAGCAGGTGCACCTGGGCGTAGCGCGGCCGCATGAAGCGGTTGCCGTAGATGATGCGCTGGCTCCAGGGAATGAACTGTTGGTTGGCGTCGACGTTGGCCGCGGTGATGCGGTGGCGAATCCAATTCATGCCGGGCCGCGCATGGGGATTGATCGCATCGGCCAGGATCAACGCGCCGGTGATGTTCAGGGCGCCCGCGCCCTGCGTGAGCACGTCGGTCAGCGGCACGAGCCGCGCGGTGAACTGCAGCGCGAGCTTGAGGGTGTTGGCCGAGAGGTCCGCATGCTCATGCAACAGCAACGCCGCGGCCGCCGCCACCGCGGGCGAGGCCATGCTCGTGCCCGACAGCATCAAGTACTGTGGCGAGCCATTCGCGTCGAGGACGTGCAAGTGTTCGAACTCGTTGAACAGCCGGCTACCGGGCGCGGCGAGCGACACGATGTTGACGCCGGGCGCCACGAGATCCGGCTTCGCCAGCAGATCGAACCGCGTCGGCCCTCGCGAGCTCGCGTCCGAGACGTGGTCGTCGTTCAATTCCGGCGAGCCGAGCGTGTCGAGGGCACCGACGCAGATGGCAGACGGCGCGTTGCAAGGTACGCCGACGCCGCCATAGCCGGGGAGCTCGGTCGCGGGGCTGAGGCCCTTGTTTCCCGCAGCGGTCACCACCGCAACGCCCTTGCGCGACAAACGCTCCACCGCCTGCACCAGCGGATCCGTGAAGATCGACTCGAGCACGGCGTGGCCCAGCGAGAGGTTCACCACCTTGATGCGATAGGTTTCGTGATGGCGGCCGATCCATTCGAGCGCGTCGATCACGTCGCTGGTGTTGCCGGAGCAATCGTCACCGAGCACGCGCAGCGCGACGATGTCGACACCCGGCGCGATGCCCGCATACAGACCGTTGGAGCTGCGGCCGTTGCCGGCCACGATTCCCGCGACGTGGGTGCCGTGGCCGCAGTGGTCCACCGGCACGGGGCTGCCGGACACGAAATCCTTGAAGGCGCGAATGCGGCTCAGGGGTAAATCGGCGTGCGGCTGAATTCCCGAATCGACGATCGCCACGGCGATGCGGCGGCGCGACCCGTCAATGCCGGTCGCCGCCGCGGCTCGCGGCCGCCGCCAGGGGGAGCGCGCCGGCTGCCTGATCGCCGACACCGAGACGCCGGCGTCGCGGGAGACCTGCGTCGCATAGGGGAATTCGCTGCTGAACGCAGCGGCGCTGCCAAAGGCCACGAGGGCCGGGCCGGCCTCGGTGTCCGCGATCCGCACGGCGGCGCCGCGCTCGAGCAGGCGGTGGAACGCGGCATCGCGTTCGGCGGTCGTCGCGAACTGCATGATCACGCGCGCGCTGTGGCCGGAGGCGACGACACTGCGCACCGCCTCGTCGGCGTGACTGGCGGCAGACGGAACCGCAGCCAGCGCGCTCACGACGAGCGACACCACCGTCGTCCGCCACCACCGGGGAGTCGGTTGCATCAAGAATCCAGGACCGCGGTGACGTCACCGGTTCGCAACAAACCGTGCAGTCAACGCAAAGAACCGTTGCAGACGTACAAAAACCGAGCCGGGGTATCTTACCCCGGCTCTGCTGGGAGGGCCACGTTTACACTACTGCATGGGTCTTGGCGCCGACGGGGGCCTAGTGGATCACGTCGTTCCCCCATACCGCTTTTGCCTGACGCCATTCCTCGCTGAGGATCGACCACAGCATCTGGTCCAGATGCTGGCCGTTCTTGAGGAATGACCTGCGGAGCACGCCTTCCTGCACGGCGCCGAGCTTGCGCAGCGCGCCGTTGCCGCGGCCGTTGGCCACCGCCGCGCGCGCTTCGAGCCGGCGCACGCCAAGTGCTTCAATCGCGAAATCCACCACCATCCGGGCGCCGTCCACGAACATGCCCGTGCCCCAATACCCCGAGCCGAGGGCGAAGCCCCATTCGGCGGTCGCGAAGCCCGGTTCGAGCTGGCGGACCTGGAACAAACCAATCGCCGCGGTCATGCCGAGGGGCACCACCGCGAAGCACGCGTAACGGCCCGCCGCCCGTTCGGCGCGGGCCCACGTAATGAAGCGTTCGAAGCCTTCGACCGTGGTCGGCGGCGGCGAAATGAATCGCGACACTTCCTCGGGCGTCAGCATTGCGAAGAGCGACGCCGCGTCGGAAATCTCGAGCTCGCGCAAGCTCACCCTCGAGCCCGTCATCACCGGCAGCGCGTCACGCCAGTCGCTGGTGACGGCCAATCCGATGCTGGCAATCGTCATGGCGCGATCCAGGTCCGGCTGGTATGGCATCTTCTCCATTACTGGCCGCCCTTCCCGCTGTTGCCCGTCAACACGCGCGTGAGATTGCCCCACACGATGTTGTCGTCGTTGTTGCCCCAGACGATGTTGTCGTCGTCGAAATTGCCCCACACGATGTTGTCGTCGTAGAGGTTACCCCACACGATGTTGTCGTCGTCGAAGGCGGAGTTCAACTCGTCGAGGGGCTTGAGGAGGTTGTTGCCCCACACGATGTTGTTGCCCCACACGATGTTGTCGCCCCAGACGATGTTGTTGCCCCAGACGATGTTGTTGCCCCAGACGATGTTGTCCTCGTCGTTGACGTTGCCCCACACGATGTTATCGGCGTCATCGCCCCAGACGATGTTGTCGCCCCAGACGATGTTGTCGCCCCACACGATGTTGAGCGCCCAGATCGGGAGGTTGTAGTAGAGCGTGTTGCCCCACACGATGTTGTCGCCCCACACGATGTTCTTGGCCCACGCGTACTCCTGTGTGCCAATCACGGTCACCGGATCGATGTGGAGCCACTTTTCGTTGGGGCTCGACACCGTCGTGTCAACGTTGGAGACGAGCGTACCGGCGCCCAGCGCGTTGACGCCGCCGGTGCCCTGGCGGAGCGGGTTGTAAACGTTGCCGGCCTCGTCCTTCAGCGGAATCGCCGTGTACTGAAGCGCGCCTTTCGCAAGGTTCGGCGTCAGCATCAAGTTCTTGTGGTTGGTGGCCTGCTTGAGCAACGCGACGACGCCCGACACGACGCCGGTCGACATGCTGGTGCCCGATAGCTGCATGAAGCTCTTGCCCGAATCACCCTTCTCCCGCAGCTCGCTGTAGTTCTTGAAGAGCGAGCTGTGCGGCGCCGCTTCCGAGGCGAGGAAGTGCCCGGGGGCAACGAAGTCGGGCTTGACAAAACCGTCGTACCACGTCGGACCGTTCGAGCTGTACACCGCGACGCGGTCGTCATCACGAGTCACTGTGGCTTTGTGATCGGAGGCGCCGACGGTGAGGGCCGACGGCGCGTTGCCGGGCGAGGTGGTGCCGGCAAAGCCGATTTCGCCGTCCTTGTCGACTCCGTAATTCCCCGCCGAAACCACCACGATGATGCCGGCCTTCGACGCCTTCTCGACGGCCCGGACCAGCGGATCCGTCGCGGCCGGCTCGAAGATCGGATGGCCGAGCGAGAGGTTGATGATGTCGATCCCGAAGCGGTTCTTGTTGGCGATCGCAAACTCAATGGCGCGGATGACGTCGCTGGTCTTGCCGGCGCCGTCCCGACCGAGCACCTTGAGCCCGACGAAGCTCACGCCCGCCGCCACGCCCTGGAACTCTTTGTCCTGCAGATACTGCCGGCCGCCGATCAAGCCGGCGACGTGGGTGCCGTGACCGTAGTCGTCAAACGGCGTGCGTTGCCGGATGCGGCCGTTGGTGAAGTCGTAAAACGCCGTGATGCGGTTGCCGAACGCCGGGGAAGGATAGATGCCCGAGTCGATCAGCGCCACGGTGACGCCGGCGCCGCCGAAGTCGTTCGCCTTGAGACCCAGCGTGCCAAGCAGGGAGCTGACCGCGGGCGCCGAATACACCACCGTGGCGGCCGGCTCGGCTTTCGCGTTTTTCCTAGTCGTGCGCGACGGCGCCGTCGTGGTCGTCCTCTTCCGCGCGGCGGCGGCGGTCGGCCTGACGACCGAGTCTTCCGAGCAGCCGTCGAAGACCGACGCGTTGCAGAACGCGTCGAGCTCGTCGGCAGAGAGCTCAACGGCGAAACCGCCGACGCTCGGCAGCTCCGCGTCGACGGTCTTGCTCTTCTGCGCGAGCAGCTTGCGCGCCCACGCGTCGTAACCCGGCTTGGCCTTGAGAATGACGCGCTGGGCCTTGCCGGACCGCTGTCCCTCGCGCAGCGCGCGATCGAGCTTGTCCTGGGCCGACGCCGTGTCCGCGAGGCCGATCACGGCCACAATCGCGGTCAGCGAGACGAGAATTGGAGAGTTGGGGAGCCTGAGCATTCGCTCTCACATTAGCAAGTAGTGGGCCAAACACGTCAATAGACACCAATTTATGACTATTTAGGACTTTATACGACTATAACGTCCTACTAATGTCTGTTTAAGTCTTAAGTTGCATCGAATGTCTGGAATTTATGTGTCGTTAAGGCACAAAACAGCCTCATAACGTCCTAGTAATGAACACATCGAGCCAAATGACAGTGGACTAGGCAGTTATGGTGTCGCTAAAGAACCATGATGTGTCTAATTGGAACAGTTTGCGAAAACGGTCAGATGCCCCAACGGACCAGTACCGATCCGACCGTGAACCCCGCGCCGACCGAGGTCAGCAGGATCAGGTGCCCCTTCTTCAGGCGCCCGGACTCCATCGCGTCGTTGAGCGCCAGCGGGATCGTCGCGGCCGTAGTGTTGCCGTACTTGTCGATGTTGATGATCACCTTCTCCGCGGGCAGGCCGATCTTTTCGGCGGCCGACATGATGATGCGCTTGTTGGCTTGGTGCGACACGAACAGGTCGAGATCGTCGCCGGTGAGGTTGTGCCGCTTC
>CAZEMI010000011.1:0-23734 GCA_964513235.1 uncultured Acidobacterium sp. | reverse complement strand
TTGGGGCTTGGGGCTTGGGACTTGGGGCTTGGGGCTTGGGGCTTGGGGCGATCCTCAAGACCTCAAGCCCCCAGGCCCTGAGGATCCCTTATGGCCTCGTTAGTGTGATCGGAAAGCTCGTCGAGCCGGTGATGTTCGGCTGGGTCGGACCGGTTGGGGCTTGCGAAGCTGCGCTGATGCTGATCGTGCCGGTAATCGTGTTGCCGGAGTGCGACCCGGTGAACGTCACGGTGTAAGAAGTATTTACAAACAATTGCGAGACGGCCCTGAATGTCAAAGCAGACGGTCCGCCGCTAACGGGCACGTCCTCTCCACGGAAGCTGAAGGTCGTGACCGGAACGGTACCGCACTGTCCCGTCACTGACGTCTCGGTCAACGCAATCGTCCCGCTGCTGGCTCTGCCGGTCGTGTTGCCTTCGAGCAGCTCAATCGTCACCTCGCCCGATATCGAGTTGGTTCTCGTGCACGAGCTTTGCGAGGCGACACTGATCAAGGCGATTTGCCCGCTCAGCGTTCCGTTGTAACTATCGAAGGCGTCCCCATCCGACCCTTTTAGAACCGTCTGCGTCGCGACCAAAGCGCTGCCGCCGACCGCGGCGCCGACGATGCCGATCGTCGTCGCCGATATTCCGCCGCCACCACCGCCGGCCGCGCCGCCCGCGGCACTGGTGGTGCCGCCGGTTCCGGCACCGGCTCCAGCCTGAGCGGCCGCCGCCGCGGTTGCGAAGTTGGTCTGTGAGATCGCCGCGGTGGCGAGCTGTCCCTGATACGCCGCCTGCACCTGGATTTGCAACGCGCCGCTGCTGATCGCGTTCAGGCCCGACGCGGCGGCCTGTCCCACCGCGTTGGTCGTCACCGTCAACGTCTGGGCGCCACCCGCGAACGCCGCGCCCGATCCGCCGCCGCCGATTGAGAACGTCACGGTGGCGCCGGCCACCGGCAGGTTATTGCGGTCGCGGATTTCGACCAGCGGGCGCACCGCGGTCTTCTGTTGGATGATGTTTACGCCGCCTTCGCCCTCGAGGACGACGATTCTGAGAGCGGGCGCCTGCTGCGCATCGAGCGCGACCACCGCCGTGATTACTAACGCTACGAGCGGTGTCGCTAATCGCATGCATCAGCGTACTCGCAATCGACGCGTCACTTGAGGCCGCCAGGCTGCCAGCGCCATTCTTCGCCGCCGGTCTTGCCGTGCTGCGTTCCTTCGATTCGGGCGCGTAAATCGTTGCCGTCCTTCCAATAGATGATCCGCTGCGGGAAATCGTGTTTGAGATTCTCGAACACGACGCGCGTGCCCGAGACTTCTTTCAACGGAAACGGCGTCGCCGGCGAGCGGCCGTTGGGCATCGAGAGATAGACGATCTGATCGCCCTGCTGTTCGATGCGCAGGAACTCGAACAGCAGCGTCCGGCCCTTGCCGACGTCGCGATGGAGGCCGACCATCGAGTTGCCTTTCGGCGCGGTCCAATGTTCTTCCATCTCAATCCCTTGCGCCGTCCCGGTCCACGATCCAGCGAGCCACGCCAGTTCGGTGAGGCTCGGTTTCTGCGCTTGGGCAACGGTTCCAGACAAGAGAAGCACAACACACACGATTCGCGTCATGGGGCCTAGAATAAGATGCCTTCACCGCAGCGGGATTGTAGAAAAGCGACATAGTTGCGCGATGCTCGCCGGGGCGGCACCTCTTGCCGGGGTCGGCACTTCTTGCCGGGGTAGCAACTCTTGACGGGACGACGTGCATGCATTTTGCCGATCACGATCCGCCAGCCCAATTAGCGGCTTACGTCAAGACGATCTGGATGGCACGCGGCTCGAAGCAAGAATTCGATTCTCCGGAGCCAATCGTGCCGGACGGATGCGTCGAGATCATTTTCAATTGCGGCGATCCCTTCAAGAATGGCGAGCTACAGCCGCTGAATCTTCTGGCAGGCCAGATGACCGGGCCTGTCATCGCGGTGGCAACCGGCGCCGTCGATCTGATCGGTATTCGATTTTGGCCCGGCCGTGCGGGAGCGGCACTGCGCACGCCGATGTGGGAGTTGCGGGATCAACTGATTGACGCCTCCGGCGTGCTGTCCGGAATGGATCGCCTACTTGACGAACTGCGAAACACGCCGCGCGAAGAACGCTTCAACTACGTCACCGCTGCCATGGCGCGCCGCCTCGGTGATCACGGGCGATCGGACAGCACGATCGATCATGCCCTCGCGCTCATTGAATCGCGCCGTGGCAACATTGCGATTGATCGACTGGCCAGACATCTCGGCATCACCAGGCGGCACCTCGAGCGGCGCTTCCGCGACCAAGTGGGGCTTGGCGCCAAGCACATGGCCCGCATCTCGCGCGTGCACGCGGTGTTGCACGCCCTCCAGCAGCAGCCGCTCCTGAGCGGCGCCGAGATTGCGGCCGACTGCGGCTACAGCGATCAGCCGCACATGATTCGTGAGTGCAAGGCGCTCACCGGCCACACGCCGGCACGGCTCATGACTTCCGGGCAATCGCTGGCGGAATTGATGCGCGACGCGTCTTAGCCCATTCAGCGTACCGGGCGCACCGAATCCTGGGCCACCGATTGGACACCGATTAATCTGGTGCCTAATCGGTGTGAATCGGTGGCCTCTTAGAGGCCCCGTTTTTCAGCAGCCGGCTAGACAGACCAGGAGTGTGTCCGGGTAATCGGTGTCGAATCGGTGTGAATCGGTGGCCTAGCGACCCACCAGGATGAGGATGCCGGCGAGCAACGCCAGGACCGACATCACCGGGGCCGGCAGCACGAACGCGACCATGCCCATCACGCCATAGAGAATCAGCCACACCGCCAACAGCAATAACCCGACGCTTTTCTGAAACACCACCGCCATTTCGACCTCCTTGTGACCACGTGAACGGGTCAGGACGACACAGCATACCCGCGCGGGCGATCTCAGAGTGTGCAGAAAAAGGTCACTCGGGTGTTTGGGCCCGCAGCAGTCGTAACCCATTGAGCGTCACGGCCACCGTTGCGCCCGTGTCGGCCACCACCGCCAGCCACAACGGCGCGGCGCCGAGCACGGCGGAAATCAGGAACGCAAGCTTGGTCGCAAGCGAGAGGGCGACGTTCTGGCGAATCACCCGCAAGGCGCGCCTGGCATGACTGACCAGAAACACGATGTCCTCGTCGTGATCGCAGGTCAGCATTACGTCCACGCGACCGAGCGGCGTTGGGCTAGTACGGCATTGCACGTTCACGCCGGCTGCGCTCAACGCCGAGATGCTCGGCGTGGTCACGGTGGCGGCGCGCTCGAGCGGCCCGCCGCCCTTGAACAGCACGCCGCGCCGGGCCGCGGACGTGAGTGCCGCCACCACCGTCACCGGCGTCGAGATCACGAGCGCGCACGGACACGCCAGCACCAGGAAGATCAGCCCGCGATAGAACCACACCGACCACAGGCCGTCGAAGATCGGCGGGACGAGCACGACGGCCAGGGCGGCAAAGGTGACCAGTGGCGTGTAGACCGCCGCGAAGCGCTCGATCCACCGCTCCACCGGTGCGGCTTCGTGGCCGCCGTCGGCACCCCACCCCGGTTCGTGCCCAACCAGATCCGCCACCGCGTGACGGGCGCGCTCGATGCTCCACGCTTCCATCAGGTGCGCCAGCGCGAACAGGAATGCCACGGTCGCCGCTTCCGCCCATTGCCCGATCGCCGCGGCGCCGATGGCCGACAGGCACACCAGCACGTGCATGTCGAGACGGCGGAACCGCAGCGACATAACGGCGCGCGGCGCCATCGGGTAGAGGCCCGCGACGGCGGACACCGCGTAGGCGGCCATCGCCGCCGGATGATGCGGGTGACCGTTTGCGCCGTGATCGCCGAACACCGCCTCGGTCCAGCTGTCGGCGTAGACTCCGTCGATCGCCCACCCGGCGAGCAGCGCCACCCCGCTCGCCACGGCCCACCACTTGGCGGTGTCGTGATGATGGTCGTGGTGCGCGTGATCGTCGCCGACATGATCGCCGGCAGCGTGGGTGTGCGCGGTGAGACCGGTGGCCGATACGGCGTCGAGAATGGTCGCGGCGGAGATCCGCCCGGAATCGAACGTGACGTCCACACGCCGGCCGACCAGGTCGAAATTGAGCGAGAGGATGCCGGGGACGGCGAGCGCGTGACGGATCAGCGCCGCTTCGTCGGCGCAGTCCATGCCCGCGACGTGCAGCCGGGCCACAGAAGGCTCAGAAGGCGCGGACATCAGCCCAGGGCCACAGAAGGCACAGAATCAAATTTACTGAGCGGTTGTAGAACTCCCACGGGTGAACGGGACGGCGGCGTGCGAGCGGCGCGGTTCGGCGCCGCCTTCAACCTTGCGATTCGGCACGTCGATGGTGATCGCCGCCGCATACCCGTAGCGCACCTCGCCCTTGCGGCCGATCTTCTGGAACTTGTGTCCGCGCGCGATCAGGTCCTGCAGCAACGGCCGCGGAAACCGATCCTCGATCTCGACCCGCCCGCCGTTGTCGAGCGGATCGGCGGGGTCGCGGCCGGGCAGGAACCGCGGCGCTTCGATCGCCGCCTGCGCGCCGAGCTTGCCGTCAATCACGCCGGTGATGATGTGGTAGACCGACACCGGAATCCAGGCGTTACCCGCGCAGCCCACCGCCAGCCTGGGCACTTCCTCACCGGCCGCGTTGGTTTCAAACACCAGCGTCGGCACCGACGCCGTCGACGATCGCGCCAGCGGCAACAGGCTGCCATACGCGCCGGCCGTCAACCGGTTCGAGCGCAAGTGATTGTTGTAGAGGAACCCAAGCCCCTTGGACACGTAGAACGTGCCGCCCCACGTGCTCAACGTCTGCGTCACCGCGATCATGTTGCCTTCCGCATCGGCGACCGCAAACGAGGTCGTGCCGCTGCTGATGCGCGGCGGCGGCGCGCTGGGCGTGGTGGGTTGATCGTCGGGCGGCGTCCGCTCGTAGCGCGACGCTTTCTTCGGATCGATCTTCGCAAACAGCGTCTTGGCGTGGTCCTTCTTCAGATGCTCTTCATACTCCACCGGCCAGCGTTCCGGATCGGCGACGCGGCGCAGCGGGTCGCGCACCTTCCACGATTCGACGAGGTAATGCAGGTAATCCGGATCCGTGGACGCGCGCGCGCCCGCCTTCGGCTGGTAGTTCTCGAGCACCTGCAGCGATTCGAACAGCTGGATGCCCGTGGACAGCGGCGGCCCGCCCGCATACAGCGTGTGCCCGCGATAGGAGCCCATCACCGGCACGCGCTCGATCGCGCGGTACTGCGCCAGGTCGGCAAACGTCAGGATGCCGCCGTTTGCTTCCATGTCGGCGGCGATCTTCTTGGCAATCTCTCCGCGATAGAACGCGTCGGCGCCACCCTTCTGAATCGCGCGCAGCGTGTTGGCGTAATCCTTGTTGAAGAACCGGTCGCCGGGCCGCGGCACCTTGCCGTCAGGCAGATAGATCTTCGCGGCTTCGGGCCACTTCTCGAGGAAGCGGCGGCCTTCAGCGATGCTCGACGGCAGGCCCTCGTCGAGGATGAATCCCTCGTCGGCCAGCGTAATCGCCGGCGCGACCAGATCCTCCCACTTCACCTTGCCGCTGCCATAGGTGCGATACGTGTAGTCGAGACCCGCCACCACGCCGGGGATGTTGGCCGCGGCCGGGCCGTCCGCCACGATGCGGCCGTCCTGCATGATCTGCGGGTTGTCGGCGGTCGCCTTGATCGGCGTCATGTCCTTGTATTCGATCACCGTCGGCTTCTTCATGCCTTTGAGATACAGCACGGCCGAACCATCGCCGCCGATGCCCGAGGCTTCGGGTTCGACCACGCCCAGCGCGAACGAGACCGCGATCATCGCGTCCACCACGTTGCCGCCTTTTTCGAAGGCCAACCGGCCGGCTTCCGACGCCAGCGGATGGCCGGAGACCACCACCGCGCCGTTGGACGTGACGACCGGCTTGATCGTCGGTTGCGCCGCAACCATCTCGTCGATCACGGTCTCGAGATCAACCTCGTTCCTGGCGGCGATGGCGCGTGAACGATATTTCTCGCGCGCGCTCGCCCACGGCGCGGCGGTGTCGCCCGTGGAGTAATAGAGCGACTTCAGGGTCGTCCATACGCGGTCGAACATCGCGCCGAACAGCGCCGGTGACGCGGTCACTTCGGCAGGCACGGCACCACCGCCTTCGTGCACCGGCAGGGGCGCGGCCATGCGCCACAACTGGAAAGCTGAATTCAGCGCGAACAGCGGCGGCGCTTCCACTTCGTTGCGAAGCGGGTTGCCGTTGTAAACCGGTTGCGGATCCGGCAGGCCCGACACGAGGAGCGACCTCCCGTCCGGCGACCACGCCGGCGCGCCGCCCTGGCGCGACACCAGCTGCGGTTGCGATGCCGGCTTCGCGCGCGGCAGTGGCTCTTCCGCGCCCTCCGGGCGCGGCGGTTCCGCGGTGGCGACCCACACCGAGCCGATGCCTTCGCGCACCGCGTAGAACGCGACGCGCGTATTGTCGGGCGCCCACGACGGGTAGGCCTCGTGGCCGCGCACGCGCGTCATCCGAATGGCGCGCAACGGACGGCCGTTCTCACCCACCGCCGGCACCGACGACGACACGGGCTTCGGCGGCCGGGCGCCAAGCGGAATGGGTTTGGCGATCGCCGCGGACGGCACAGCCATCCACCATAGATCCACGTCATCGTCGGAATCACGCTCCGAAATGAACGCGACCTTGGTACCGTCAGGCGACACGCGTGGATACGTTTCGCTGTCGGTGGTCTCGGTCAGCGGCAACGGCGCCTGCCACGCCTCCGAGCCGGCAACCGGCATGAGGAGAAACAGGTCGTACTGCAAGCTGGGATCTGCTGACCGGCCAGAGGGTGTGACGAGGCGATGCGCGAACACGAGCCGGCCATCGGCCGTCCACGACGGCCACCGCTCATCACCGGCCATCGTCGTCACCGCCACCGGCGTACCCGCCGCCACTCCGTTCTTCAGCGAGACCACGAAAATGTCGAAGCCTTCGCCACGATCGGCGGCAAACGCCAGCTTGCTGCCATCGGCCGACCAAGCGGGCTCGCGCTCGATCGTCAGCGCGTCACCGGTGGTGACGGCTTTCGCCTGCTTGCCATCCGCGGTCAGCGTCCAGATGCGATCGAGATAGGAGACGGCGATGCGCCTGCCGTCGGGCGACCACGCGGGTTCCTGGACGCCCACCGGCGCCTGGGCGTGGCCGGGGAGGACAGCGACCGCAACCGCAATGACGAATACCGAATAACGAATAACGAAACGCGATCGCTTCATGGTCAGCCTGTGACTGCATTGACGATGTGACGGGCCGAGATGCCGAATTTGTCGATGAGCTCGTCGGGCTTGCCGCTGCGCGGAATTTCCTGAACCGCGAGGCGCTGCACCGTGAGACCCGCCGGCGCCACGGCGTTGGCCACCGCGTCGCCGAGGCCCCCGGACGCATAGTGATCCTCGACGGTGATGAGGCGGCCGGTCTGCTTGCCGGCCTCGACGAGCGCGGCAGCGTCGATCGGCTGCACCGAATACAGATCGATCACGCGAATCGAAATGCCTTTGGACTTCAGCTTGTCGTGCGCCTTGAGCGCCTCGAACAGCGTGACGCCGGCACCGATCACCGTGGCGGTGTCCTGGTCGCTCTTCCGCAACACCTTCAAGCCGCCGATCGGAAACTGTTCGTCGTTGTCGTAGATCACCGGCGTCTTCGGCCGCGAGGTGCGAATGTAAACCGGCCCGTGGAACGCCGCGGCCTCGGCGATCAACCGTTCGGTGGACACGGCGTCGCTCGGATACAGCGCCACGAAGTTGGGCTGGGCGGTGAACATCGCGAAATCTTCGAGGGCCATCTGTGACGGGCCGTCCTCACCAATCGACACGCCCGCATGCGAGCCGGCCACCTTGATGTTGACGCCGCTAATCGCCGCCATGCGGATGAAATCCGCGGCACGCGTGAGAAAGGCGGCGAAGGTGGTCGGGAACGGAATCGAGCCGCGCGCCGCCAGGCCCATGGCCGCGCCGATCATCACCTGTTCGGCGATGAAAAACTGGTAGAAGCGATCGGGGTGGGCCGCTTCGAACTTGTCACTGAAGGTGGAGTTCTTGACGTCGCCGTCGAGCGCCACCACGCGCGGATCGACGCTCCCGAGCTTGGCCAGCGCGGCGCCGTACGCCTCGCGGGTCGCGATCATGTCGCCGAGCTTGAACTGCGGCGCCGGCATCTTGCCTGGCGCGGCCTCCGGTCGCGCCGCGGGCGGCGCGGGAATTGTCGGCACGCCGCCATCCTCCGGCACCATCTGCCGCTCCAGCTCCTCGAACGCCTTCGCCATCTGCTCCTTGCTGAGCGGCTTGCCGTGCCAGTTCGGCAGGCCTTCCGTGAACGACACGCCCTTCCCCTTCAGCGTGCGCGCCAGGATGATGGTGGGACGGCCCTTGGTGGCGCGCGCTTCCTGGTAGGCGCCGAGCACCTGCGCCAGATCGTGGCCGTCGATGACGCTGACGTGCCAGCCAAACGCGCTCCAGCGGACGCGATAGGTCTCGAGATCGTGCTGCAGCTCGGTGGGCCGGCTCTGGCCGAGGGCATTGACGTCGAGGATGGCGCAGAGCGAGTCGAGCTTGTAGAAGTGCGCCGACGCCGCCGCCTCCCAGACCGAGCCTTCGGCGGTTTCGCCGTCGCCCATCAGCACGTAGGTGCGATAGTCCGATCCGATGCGGCGCGCATTGAGCGCGGAGCCGACGCCGGCGGCCAGGCCCTGGCCGAGCGATCCGGTGGCGACGTCCACAAACGGCAGGCGCGGCGTTGGATGTCCCTCGAGATTCGATGAAAAGAGCCGCAGGTCGGTGAGCCGCTCGCGCGGAATGAAGCCCGCCTCTGCCCACATCGCATACAGCAACGGCGCCGCATGCCCCTTCGACATCACCAGTCGATCCGCTTCCGGGTGCTGCGGGTTCCTGGGATCGAACCGCATGTCGGCAAAGAACAAGGCCGCCATCAATTCCGCGGCCGACATGCAGGTGGTGGGATGCCCGCTGGCCGACGCCGTCGTCGCGCGGATCGACTCGATGCGTAGACGCGTGGCGATATTGGCCAGCGAGGACAGGAGCGGCGCTTCAACCTGCAACAGGGTTACCTCCAAACGGGGATCAGGGATCGGGGATCAGGGATCGGGATCGCGAAAGTTTATCAGTAAAATGGAGAGATGATCCTGCTGCGCTACCTCTACGTCGTGGCGCTCGTCGTCTGGGTGGGCGGTCTCGTCGTGGCCGGCGCGCTGGTGGCGCCGTCGGTGTTCGGCGTGCTGCAGGCGTGGAACCAGTCGCAGGGGCGCGTGCTCGCCGGCCAGGTGTTCGGCGAGGTGCTGCTGCGGTTGACGTGGCTGTCGTATTTGATGGGGGCCGTCATGTTCATCACGCTCACGCTGCATCGCCTGCTCGGCGCGCGCCCGGTCAAGTACGGCATTCGCGTCGGCATCATGGCGCTCATGCTCGTGATGATGATGGTCACCGGCTTTTACCTGATTCCGCAGGTCGACGCGATCCAGGCGGAGGTCTCCGGGGCGGTGGCCGAACTGGCCGACACCGATCCACGGCGCGTTGAGTTCAACCGCCTGCACGGGCTCTCCAACATCCTGTTTTCGATCACGGCGCTCGGCGGGCTCGCTCTTTGCTGGTGGGAAGCAAGGGAATAGGGGAATCTGTTGATCTGTTGATCTGTTGACCTATTGATCGGGTGATCTGTTGAACAGAACAATTACGCTGATTCCTGGCGATGGGATTGGTCCCGAAGTCACGCGCGCGGTCGTCAGGGTTCTCGAAGCGGCGGGGTTCACACCTGAATGGGAAACGCTTTCGGCCGGGGCGCAGGCCGTTGACGAACACGGCACCACGTTGCCGCAGGCGCTGCTCGATTCGATCACGAAGAACAAGATTGCGCTGAAGGGCCCCATCGCCACGCCGGTTGGCAAGGGCTTCACGAGCGTGAACGTCGGCTTGCGCAAGGCGCTCGACCTCTACGCGAACCTGCGCCCGGTGTGGAACCTGCCCTCGGTCAAGTCGCGCTTTACCGGCGTCGACCTGGTCATCGTCCGGGAGAACACCGAGGACCTCTACGCCGGTCTCGAACACATCGTCGTGCCGGGCGTGGTCGAGAGCCTGAAGATCATTACCGAGGCCGCGTCGACCCGCATCGCGGTGTTTGCGTTCGAACAGGCGCGGCGGCGCGGGCGGAAGAAGGTCACCGCCGTGCACAAGGCCAACATCATGAAGCTTAGCGATGGCCTGTTCCTTGAATGCGCACGGCAGGTCGCGGCGCGGTATCCCGACATCGAGTTCGACGATCGCATCGTCGACGCGGTGTGCATGCACCTGGTGATGCACCCCGAGCGCCTCGACGTGTTGCTGCTGCCGAATCTGTACGGCGATATCGTGTCGGATCTGTGCGCGGGACTGGTCGGCGGCCTGGGCGTGGTGCCCGCCGCCAACCTGGGCGAGAACGGCGTGGGCGTGTTCGAGGCCGTTCACGGCACGGCGCCCGACATTGCCGGGCGCGACATTGCCAATCCGACGGCACTGCTGCTGTCGGCGGTCCTGATGCTGCAGCATCTGCACGAAGATGCCAGGGCCGACGCGATCATGGCGGCGTTGAACAAAACGCTCGCGAGTGGACACGTCACCCCGGACCTGGGCGGAACCGCCACCACGACTTCTTTTGCGGATGCGATCTCCCGCGAGTTATCATCTAGCGAGGCTCCGCCTTGGGCTGGAGCGGCTCTGCCTCGCTAGGGCAGTGTCTTCTTGCCGCGCTCCGCGCGGCGAGACGGCTCGAAGGGCGAGTAGTAGGACCTGACGTCACATGCATAAATGCTTCGCCCTTCAAGCCGTCTAGATAGATGCGGCCAGATACGATCGCTGAAGCCGTTCTTGCCCGGGAAGACGTCGCGCGTTTTCTCGAGGGCAGCCATGGCCTGACCAGCGACGCCGCGCGAACGCGCGTGATGACCTATCTCGAGGAGCTGCGGACCACGCAGCGCTACGAGCTGTATCGGGCGCTCGAGTATCCGCTCTACCCAATCCTTCGCAAGATCGAGCGCGTCGGCGAGAACCAGCAGTTCGCGGTCGAGGCGGCGAAGAAGGGACGCGTGGTCTACGCCTCGAACCACCGCAGCCACATCGACTATCTCGTCGAACCGCTGGTCCTCGACGACGCCGGCATCCGGCCGCCGATCATTGCCGCCGGCATCAACCTCTTTGGCGGACCGCTCGGGTTGATCCACAAGCACGTCACCGGCGCGCTGCCGATCCGCCGCAACATGAAGGACCCGGCGTACCTGATTACCCTGAAGGCCTACGTCAGCGAGCTGCTGCACAAACACGATCTGTTCTTCTATCCGGAAGGCGGCCGCAGTTACAGCGGCGAGCTCAAGGCGGCAAAAGTCGGGCTGTTCAACGCGTGCCTGGATGCACAGGTGCCGGGGCTGAAGCTGCTGCCGGTGGCGGTGGCGTACGACCTGGTGCTCGAAGACCACGTGATCTCGAAGCAGCGGGTGAAGCGCACGCAGAAGGCGTTCAGCCGCGAGATCGCCGAGCTGGTGCGCTATGCCGTGGGCTATCGCAGCCGCGCCTTCGTCACCTTCGGCAAGCCGATCTCGCTCGACGGCATCGATCCGGAGAACAAGAAGGCGGTGATGGATCTCACGCGTCACGTCCGTAACCAGATCGGCAAGCTCTATAAGGTGCTGCCGACCGCGGTGTTGGCGGCGGCGATGAAGCGGTCGGCCACGAAAGCCGAGCTCGCCTCGCGCATCGACGGCGTGCTCGAGGCGCTGCGCGCGGCAGACGCCAACCTGAGCGTGTCGACGTCAGCGGAGGTGCTGGACGCCGCCACGGAACCGCTCGTCACCAGGAACATCATTGTCGTGGAGGGGGGCCGGTATCGCGTACGCGAACGAAACGTGCTTCGCTACTACGCGCGGTCACTGGCGCATCTGTTGTCGCCGCCCAGCTCCACGCACTGATGCTGGACGCTACCTCGAAGGCCCTCTTCCACGGCCTCGCACACATGTCCACACTGCAGCGGCTGGCGTCGAAATACGGCATGGCGCCGGGCGGCGGCTTCGCCCGCCGCTTCATTGCCGGCGAGGCGATCGACGAGGCGATCGCGGCGGTCAGCGAGCTGCCGCGCCAGGGATTGCACCTGACGCTGGACTACCTGGGCGAAAGCGTGTCGAGTGCCGCGGCCGCGGCGGCCGCGGCCGCTGATTACGTCACCATCATCAACGCCATCGTCGCCTCCGGCATCGAACGCAATGTTTCCCTCAAATTGACGCAACTCGGCCTTGACGTCGATCGGGCCACCGCCGTGGACAACATGCGGCGCATCCTCGAACCGGCGGATGCAAACGGATTCTTCGTGCGCATCGACATGGAGAACTCGCCGTACACCGAGGCGACGATCGAGATTCTCGAAACGTTGTGGCGGCAGGGGCACCGCCAGATTGGCACGGTGATCCAGTCGTACATGAAGCGGTCGGAGGCCGATATCCGGCGGCTCAACGCGATGGGCACGCGCGTGCGCCTGGTCAAGGGCGCCTACAAAGAGCCGAAAGAGGTCGCGTATCAGAAGAAGAGCGAGGTCGACGCGGCGTTTGTCGAGCTGATGCGATTGCTGCTGGACCAAGGCACGTATCCGGCGATCGCGACGCACGATCCGGAGATGATCGAGGCGACGAAGGCGCATGCGCGCACGAAGGGCTACACGAACGATCGTTTCGAGTTCCAGATGCTCTACGGCATCCGCCGGGATTTACAGAGCGCGCTCGTGAAGGAAGGTTATCGAGTACGCGTCTACGTGCCGTTTGGAAAACAGTGGTATCCGTACTTCATGCGCCGGCTCGGTGAACGGCCCGCGAACGTTGCGTTCGTATTAAGAGGAATTCTCAGCGATCGCGGTTGAGCCACCGATTTGGGCGCAGGGGCATCGCTGGTTCGAGTCCAGTCGCCCCGACCACTTTTCGGATCTGTAGGTCACATATAGTCACACGCCGACCGGCGTGTCGCCACGCCCGACCGCCGTACGCGCGACGCGGGATCCACGCTGAATCGAGATGGCCCGCCCGCCGGCAATTGCCCTGCTAAGATGGCCCAGGCATCGGTGCTCACCGATCAATCCGGTGGCTGGAAACCGCGCCCCAGAGGAGCGCGATCAATTCCCGCCATCGCTGCTGAGAGGATATCGTGGGGCTAACAGCTCAGGATTACGAACATCAGCTCGCGAAGAAGCATGGTGAGCGCCGCAAGTCGGAGTTCCGGAGCGAATGGCCGACGGTCAGCAAGTACTTCGCCGCAGTCTCAGAACGACTTGCCGAGACGTATGACATCGAAAAGGTCCTCGCTGTCGGCGGTACTGGGATCGTTCACATCGGGAGCCACAAGCGCTTTCACCAATCGGTTGTGGTGAAGATCAACCGCCCAAATATCGACCCAGAGAGCATCTCCATGGTCGAGAACGAGGCGAATATGCGACGTTGTTCACCCCGCAGCGGGTTCTCCGCCCGCCCATTGCGGCGAAGCCGTTCAGTGGGGCCAGGTTCGCGGCGAGGCTGTGGCCCGTAACTTGGCCCTTCCTGCAACCGAGTTGCGCTTCAGCTAGGTAGAAGTTGCTCCCCTGATGATGCTTCTACTGTTGCTTCTACCCGCGAGCCCGTCGGCGGCGACGAGGGGGTCAACCTTCCTCCAGGTGTTTGACCATTTGTTTGACCCCTCCCGCATCGTTTTTTGACGAGCTGCGCGGCGCGCGATGACGACCGGGAGGATGACGGCTGGGAGGCCGACGGCAAGAACCTCTGGCTCGCCGCGCCAAGGCCGTGTCCAGGTCGCCGAGGGCGCCCGTCAGGGTCGAAGAACCTGGACGCGAACGAGCACGGCGACAACATCCCGAACGGGCGGCGGCCCGTAGAATCCAGCGGTGCCGAGCAAGCGTTTAACAGGTGCTCCGCGGGGCCGTCGGCGTCGAACGCACGAGTGGGTTCTCGCCAAGGTTCCCGACCAACTCAGGGAGCAGATCAACGGTTGGGCCGAGGCGTGGATCAAGCATAAGTTCGCGCGCGGCCTAGAACTGCGCGCCGCCGATCCAGGCCCGTTCAACTACCCGATCGAGGTGTTCTCCGAGTGGCGCGGCAAGGCGTTCTACATCTGCGCCAAGTACCGCGCGAAGAGCCGCCGTCCCGAGGATGATTTCGTCGTCAGGAGCGCCCGGATGACGTTGAAGGGCTTCGGCCGCTTCGACCTTGCGTACTTTCGCCACACCGAGCGCTGGTTTACCGTCTACAGCGGAATAACGGCCGCTGAGTGCTTCGAAGAAATCGAAGGGAACGAGGTGTTCTGGCCGATGTGAATGGTCCGGAGCGCGCGTTCAGTTGTGCCTGGCCGCCAGGTTCACTCCGCGCGTGACGAGGGCGTACAGGACATCCGAATCGAGGTCGGCGCCGTTCGGCCAGCAGACAACGCCGAGCTCCGGATCAACCCTGGCCTTCGTGAAGAATGCGAGGTCGCTCAGCGGCTCGAATACGCCGCGGAGCCGAACGAATTCGGCGATGCGTACGACTCCTTCAACGCCGTCATCGAATCGCACTCTGAGGTGCTGATCCGCAAGGACCTCCACCGAGATCACATCGTGGAACATTGTCGTCACACGAGGAAGCGTTTGGCGACTTGTTCGTGGTCAGTAAGGCGGCCGGCATCAGACTGCCTCAAGGCTTCATCGATCTTCGCCATCAGGCAAAGCTGCTCAATCGCGTCGTCGATCGTGGCGTTATCTGGGAGTCGCTGAAGTGCCTCGATTGCGCGCTGCTTGTCAGTTTTTGCCGGCATGGCTCGTGCTCCCGCCTGTCTCAAGCAATCACTCGACGGAGTACCCGAGAGCCTGCGCGTTTTCGCGGACCCTGCTGTCCCGCGTGACAATCGTTATAAGCTGAGGCGGCTCGCCCAGAGATTCGGCGGTTGCCAGGTGCACGGCGTCGAGTGTCCGAATCGGTTCGACGGGAAACGGACGGCGGACACGATCGAGCACCGCACTGTCGACGTCCAGAATGAAGCAGCGTCGTTGAAACGTTCGCAGCGCGCGGGCAGCCGCCTGCTCTTGTTCAGCCGTCAGTCGCCCGGTCGCACGGGCTCTGACGATCGCTCGCCCCGCTTCAGCGAGCGTCAGAGCGGAGGTCACTCGTTGCGTTCCGGGCGGGAGCCGTTTCACGACGGTCGTGTCGTGCTCCAACAACGCAGCGACGACCGCGCTCGACTCGATGTATCGAACCGGCACCACGACCTCGACTCCGCGGGTACTTAGCGCCCTCCTTCGGGATGGCCCTCGCGGCCGCGCGCTACGCTTCGCCACGGTCCTCATCGATGAGTTGTGCCGCTGTGCCTGGTGGCAGCCGAATGTCCGGCCAATCCTCGAACGGGTCGCCATCTTCGACCGGCGGCCGAAGAACACCGGCGGCAATGAGCTTGTCCCACCTGCTTGACGCCGCCTTGCGCGGAGTCGATCCAGCTGGAACAAGTTCGGCCACGACCCGGCCGTGAGCGGTGATGGCGATACGCTCGCCAGCCTCGATTCGTCGGATATAGCGGCTGAGGTTGTCCTTCAGCTCGCGAATGCCTGTGGACGCCATGCCTTAATATAGCCACTTGTGGCCACATGTTCAAGAGGGCCTGGACCGGCCCGGCCAGGCGATCCCGCGGCGTTCGCGTCCGCCTGTGCACCTCAATTGAGCCAAACTTCAGAGACGAGATCACTAATCTCGCGGTCAAGTGACTGTCGCCGGCCCTGTCGCACGAGTTCGAGCCATCGAAGAACTGTCGCATCTTCGAGCGGCAGCATAAGGCCGCGGTCATCGCGAAACGAGTCCCGGCATCTCATGATGAACCGGTGCCGATCCTCGAACTGACGGCAGCATAGGAAACCCACCTTGCCGCGCTCACGAGAAAAGCGACCGGCAAGTTGGTCGATCTCTGGATTGCCAACCTCGCGTCCGTAGTTCTTGCATTCAAAGAACACATACGCAGCCGGGTAGTTCCGGATCAGTGTCAGGTCGGCGAAAGGTCCCGATCGCGCACTGTTTTCCATAGCGATGTCGATCCGCTTCCGCCCTTCGTGTATCTCCTGCTCCTTGCGTGGGTAAATGAGGCGGGGGAAGAACAAGAATTCGACCACGCCGATCATTAGGCTGTGGTACTCGGACGCATGGTCGTTGCCGCGCGCGATCGCCGGGAGGGCAGTGGCAAGCGCAGCGGCGATCGTTGGCTCGTCGGCCGGATCGATGTCGGCTCGTCGATCTCGGCGCTCAATCTGCGCGAGATCCTCGCGGTACCGCGCCAGCACTTCAGGATGCTCCCGCGAAAACCGAAAAAGGAACTCCTTGGAGTACGGGAATTCACGCTTCAGGTCCTTCTTGCGAACGACGCGACGGCCGTTCTGCAACGTTCGCACGAGCGCTGATCCGGCATTCAGTGCCTCGGCCTGCAAGAACTCCAGAACGTAACGGTTGTAATAGTCGCCCGCTTCATACGCAGTATCGTACCGAACGAAGTACTTTGGGACGAGCAAGAACGGGGCATTTCCCCACACCGGCACGTCGAGGTAGCGGCTTTCCCATACGCCGGCGTCCCTGTTGAAGCAAGGGGGCAGGGCGGTCTGGCGGACGGGAATATTGAAGAGGGCGCACTGATCGCGGGTGTAATCGGCCAGGTGTCCGCGGATGATGTTCGTGGTGAGGTCCGAGAGCTTGTCGCGCGCAACGCCATCGATCATCAGCTCGCATTCTTCCAATGAGGACAGGAAGCCAGTCTGAACGGCGGTCGAGCCACGCAGCGCCGCAAAGAGTTGTCGCGCCTGCCCAGCGCCGATGCCGGCGCCCTGCGGTCGTTGGGCAACGAAGTCGAGTTCTGCTTGCGTCTTCCGTAGACCGAACGCCCGAGAGAATTCCATACGAGGGAGGAATCTAGTTCACCTGACACGTCGCCCACCAGTGAAACTGTCGCACACCGATTGAAGACGGGATTGAAGACTTCAGTTCACATCAGGCTCGGATAGGGACGACTTTCTTCGTCTTGCCTTCCAAAACTGCCTGCAGACGCCGCGCCCAGCGATCGAGCGCGTCTCGCTTCTCGGCGTCATAGGCGTAACGGTCGTACACGCGTGTTGCCGCCGGACCGCCCTCAACGTGATTGAGGACTTTCGCGATGTGGTCGCGCGGGACGCCAGCCTCGGCCATGCGCGTGGCGGCGGTTCGCCGCCAGTCGTGCGCGCGGAACTCGAACGAGAGGCCGCGACACAGAATCGATGCCGCCTTCTTACCGCGGTGCGCGATCGAGCCGGCGCCGCGGCGGTTCTCGAAGACGGAGATTTCGCCTTCGCCGGCGAGCGCGCGGCGTCGCTCGAGGATTTCAAGAACCGGCTTAGTCAACGGCACGCGATGCGGCCTGGCGTTCTTGGCAACGGCCGCAGGCATCGACCACCATCCGTTTTCGAGATCGATGTCCGCCCAACGCATCGAGCGAACCTCGCCCGGCCGCTGCGCCGTCAGCATCTGCACCTGGAACGCCTGCGCCGTGGCCGGCGTCAGTCCCGCCTTCGACCGGCGCAGCTCCTGCGCCGCCTCGTCGCTCTCCTCCTGGTTAGCCAGGCACTCAAGCGCGGTCCACAGCTCGCGCAGCTCGTCGTCTCTCAGCACGCGATCCCGCGATCGCTCTTCGCCGGGATCGGGAATCCGCGCGGCTGGATTTGCTTCGATCCATTCTCGATCGAGCGCGAAGTTGAACATCCGCGACAGGACGCCCAGCGTGCGATTCGCCATGATCGGCGCATCGCGCTTCCTGGCGATCGCCTCGACATGATCGCGCACGTCGCGCCGGCGAATGTCCACGAGCAGCCGGTGGCCGAAGTCCGGGAGCAGATCCTTGTTGATGATCCGCTCCTCCTCCTTCCAGCTCCGATGCCGCTTCTGCGCCAACTCCAGGTACGCCTTCGCCAAGCCGCGGAACGTCTCGGCGTCGCGGCGCTCCTGCTTGTCCTGCGCGGGATCGTCACCGCGTGCGACGTCGCCGAGGACTTCACGCGCCTTACGTCGCGCCTCGTGCAACGATAGATCCGGATACGGACCGAGCGTCAGACGACGGAGACGGTTGTTGACGCGATGGCGGACGACGAACGCGCGCCTGCCGCCGTACGACACGCGCACGCCGAAACCGCGGAGGATGTCGTCCCAATAATCGCGTTGGCGCTCGCTCTCTGTCGGCGTCGGAAGTGAAGCAATCGTGCGGTCGGTGAGGTGCAAAGCCATGGAGCAGGGGGTCCGCTGTAGGTCACATATAGGTCACACTTTGACGAAAACAGCGTAGCACTCCCTGGTCAACCCTGAGAAGCAGAATCAAATGATTTGCTGAGTAAATCTACGCGATCTGACCTGCGGTGAACAGCGCTGGACGCCGCTGAACAAGCCGAAAATTCTGCCTTGGGCGCAGGGGGGCGCTGGCCTCGCCGCCGTAGCGTCCTTGCCGCTCACGGCCAGACTGAACCATCTGCCACGGCTGCGGTGAAGCGATCGAGCGGCCAGACATCGATCCCGTCCTCGGTCCTGAGGTGGCGATCGCCGAGGTAGACGAGGATGCGTCGTGTCAGCCGCGGCAGCTCGCCGATGGCGCGCAGGCCAGCCAGTTGCGGCGTCGAGAATCGCGCCTGCGCCTTGACTTCGACGGCCAGGAAGTCACGACCCCGCCGGAGCAGGAAGTCGACTTCAGTGTGACGGGCCTGCGCGGGCGCCCAGTACGATACCTCGTCGAACAGATCCGAATCACCATTGTGGGCGCGCAAGATGGTCAGGACGAGGCCTTCGAACAAGGGGCCGCGTTCCTCGGCGGCGACCGGACCCAACTGTCGCTTCGCGGCGCGAGCCAGCCCCGGATCGACCCAATAGAGTTTCGGGTGTTGCCGTTCCCGCACGCGCAGCTTCGCCTCGAATGCCGGCAGGAGCGTCGCCACCAACGTGTCCTGGAGAATGCCGAGGTATCCCTCGATCGTCGTCCGCGCGGTGGCGGCATCGCGCGCCAGACCCGCAATGTTGATCACCTGTCCGTGAAACAACGCGGCCACGGGGAGAAACCGCAAGAACGCCGGCAGGTTGCGGACGAGCGCCTCGAGGCGAATCTCCTCCCGCACGTACAGCTGCACATAGGCTTCGAGCGCCGCACGCGGATCATCTGCCTGCCACACAACGGGGATGCTGCCGAAGCGCAACACCCGAGTCAGATCGAAGTCCGCACCCAATTCAGCCGGCACCAGCGGATACATCGTCCGCAACGCCGCGCGCCCAGCCAGCAGGTTCGTATCGGCGGTCTTCAGCCGGCGCGCACTCGATCCCAAGAGCACGAAGCGCCGGCGAACGCCTTCGATCGCGCGATGGACTTCGTTGAGCAGCGCAGGGACGCGCTGGACTTCATCGAGCACGACGACCCGGTGGGCCGGCAGTGTCCGCAGCTCCAGCTCGAGCAGTGCGGGGTTGGCGAGCAGCGCCTGATACCGGCTCTCGTCGAGGAGGTCGATGGTGTGCGCATCGGGGAACGTCTCACGCGCCCAGGTACTCTTTCCGACCCCGCGCACCCCGTACAGGAAGAAGCTGCCTTTGGGTGGGGTCAGAATCCTCGGATACCGGCGGACTGCCATACCGTCGTCATTTTACCATGCAAAATGACGACATGGTTGCAGCACCGGGAGGGCGTGGCATCGTGTCTTGAAGGCGCGACGCACCCAACGTGCTGTATTGACATCGTGTATACAGTCCGTTACGCTGGTACGCTAGGAGAAAACATGGCCGCCACTGTTCGTAACACGGTTATCAACTTGCGGGCCGACGAACCTCGTCGGGCGCTGATCGACCGAGCGGCTGAGGCCGTTGGCAAGAACCGCTCGGAATTCATGCTCGACGCCGCGACCCGGGAGGCGACCAGCGTCCTCCTCGACCGCCGGTTCTTCCAACTCGACGCCCGAGCGTTCAAGCGTTTTACTACGGCACTCGACGCTCCACCCTCTGACAATCCGCGACTCCGCAAACTTCTGGCAAAGAAGGCTCCCTGGGAGCGATGAATGCGCCGGCCGGCGCCCCGGAGCACCTGACTGCCGATCACGACGTGGCTGAATTCGACAGCGGGGTGCCAGAACTCGACCACTGGCTCAAGCGCCGGGCAATGCAGAACGAAGCGTCTGGCGCTTCGCGCACGTACGTGGTTGCGGCCGGAGGCCGGGTCGCCGGCTACTACGCTCTGGCGACCGGTGCGGTTGCGCAGCAGGAGGCAACGGGCAAGGTGCGCCGCAACATGCCGGAACCAATCCCCGTGATGGTGATCGGAAGTCTGGCTGTCGATCGCGAACACCAGGGGAAGGGTCTTGGATCGGCGCTCTTGAGAGACGCGCTCCTGCGAACGCTGAATGCCGCCTCAATTGCTGGAATCAGAGCGGTCCTGCTCCACGCCATCTCCGCAGACGCGAAGCGCTTCTATGAAAAGGCCGGCTTCTCGTCCTCTCCCGTCGATCCGATGACCATGATGATCACGCTCGCTGACGTAGAGAAGGCGGTCGGAGAAAGATAGGTCCTGGCCGCGTTGTTCAACTACCGCTACCGGCACCAATCGCGGGCCAGGGTCACCAACGCATCACGGCACGTCAGCACCGATTGGATGTTCACCCACTCTTCGGTGCTGTGAAGTCCGCCGCCCGTGGGTCCGAACAGGATCGACGGAATGCCGGCCTCGCCGAGAATCGCCGCATCGGTCCAGAAGCTCATCCCGATCGCACGCGCCGATTGCAGCGCGCGCAGCATGGCTTGCGGCAGATCGTGATCGCCGGGAATCTCGTACGGCGATCGCGCGAACATCCCCTTGGCGGAGGCCTTGAAGTCGGGGTCCTCGGAGCGTAACCGCGTCAGCACGGCGTCCACCTCCCGCGCGGCGGCGCCCGGCGCCTCGCCGGGAATGGTGCGCCGCTCCATCTGCAAATGGCAGCGATCGGGATAGCTGCTCAACTCGCGCCCGCCCTCGATCAACGACGCGTGCAAGGACGCGGTGCCGAGCAGCTTGTGCGCGGGTTGCGACTGGAGATCGCGGTCGATGGCGTCAAGACCGTTGAGCACGCGGCCCATCATGCGGATGGCGTCGCGCCCTTCGCGCGGCCGGCTGCCGTGCGCGGCGCGGCCCTCGGTTTCAATCTCCACCCACTCGAAACCTTTGTGGGCGATCGCCACCTGGAGATCGGTGGGTTCGGTCACCACGGCGGCGTCGGCGCGCCACTTGGTGACCAACGCATCAGCGCCGATGCTGGCGTGCTCTTCGTCGACGACGCACGCGAGAATCAGCTTGCCCGCGTCCAGGCCGCCCGATTCAACGATCACGCGCGCGGCGTCGATCATCGCCGCCACGCCGCTCTTCATGTCCTGCGACCCGCGGCCGTAGATGCGGCCGTCTCGCTCGTCGCCGCTGAACGGCGCCGACATGCCGGCCACACCGACCGTATCGATGTGGCCGCAGAACATCAGCGAGCGTCCCGGCGCCTTGCCTTCAAGCTCGGCGACCAGGTTAGGACGGCCGGGCGCCACGATCTGCTCTCTCACACGCAGGCCGATGCCACCTTGCATCGCCACGGTCAGCACCCTGGCAACATGGGCTTCACCGGCAGCGCCGAGCGCCAGCGACGGATTGACCGAGTCGACGCGGACGAGGTCCTTGAGCAGTTGTATCGCGCGGTCCACCGACAGGCCTTTCTGGCTGATGGCTGCCTACGGTTGTATTCGTCGTCCGTCGTCTTCGTCACATAATCGGTGTCCGAATCGGTGCTTAATCGGTGGCCTATTTGACCGGCGAGTAATCCGTCGGATCCATGTATACCGACGTGATGCCGGCCACGATCTTGCCGTTCATCTGCGATTCCTTGGCCACCTTCTGCCATTCCGGATCGGCGCCGAACGCGGCCCAGCTCTTCTTCGCGGCGGCGCGGCTCTCGTGGGAAATGATGTAGATGAGCGTGTTGTCCTTGGTGGGCGCGTCTTGCGGTACCCAGTAGCCGACGTTCTTGATGCCGTGGCGCTCGAAGATCCGCATCGTGTGGTTGCGGAAGCGCGCCTGGAGGTCGGGCAGCTTGCCCTCCGGCGCCGTGTAAGTGCGAAGCTCGTACACGCGACTGGCGTTCTGGGCGCGCGCCACTGACGCGCCGTGCCACGAGCCGAGCGCATAGCCAACCGCCAACAACATCACCGCCGACACAACACCGACCGGTTTCAACAAGGTCATGGGCATCCTCTCAGCCCACCTAAGCGCCGGATGCGCTACGGTGGGCAGGCGGTCATCATATGCTGTCCGTGTGGATCTGGAACAGCAGGCGCGACGCGTCGCTGCCGCCATGCAAGGCGCGGGAGGCCGCGCGCTGTGCGTTGGCGGATTCGTTCGCGATCGCTTGCTCCGCCTTCGCTCTGAAGGAGCTTCCACCTTCGCGCCGAGCGCTTCGGCGGACAAGTCGGCGGGACAAGTGGGGCACCCCTCGAAGGACCTCGATCTCGAGGTGTTCGGCATCGGTCAGGATGCGTTGCTGCCGCTGCTGAAGTCGCTCGGCCCCTCAACTTCGCTCGGGGCAAGCCGGGTCGAGCCGGTCGGCCAGGCCTTCCCCGTTTACAAGCTGGGCGCCATTGACGTGGCGTTGCCGCGCCGGGAATCGAAAACCGGCCGCGGCCACAAGGGGTTCACCGTCCAGGGCGATCCGTCGATGACGTTCGAGGAGGCGGCACGACGGCGTGACTTCACCATCAACGCCATCGGCTGGGATCCGCTGACAGATGAGTACCTCGACCCCTTCAACGGACGCGAGGACCTCCGAAACCGCATCCTGCGCGTCGTCGATCCGAACACCTTCGGCGATGATTCGTTACGCGTCTTGCGTGCGGTACAGTTTTCGGCACGGTTCGAGCTGGTGCCGCATGAGGAGACCGCTCGCATCTGTCGGTCAATCCCGCTCGACGATCTGCCGGCAGAGCGCATCTGGGGCGAGTTCGAGAAATTGCTGTTGCAAGCGGAGCGGCCGTCGATCGGGTTCGCGCTCGCGCGCGACCTCGGCGTCATTCATCAGCTCCTGCCCGAGATGGAAGCGCTCTACGACTGTCCCCAGGATCCCGAATGGCATCCCGAAGGCAACGTCTGGGTCCACACGCTGATGGTGATCGACAAGGCAAGGGAGCTGAACGGCGATCTCGATCGCCCGCGGCTCGCCACGATCATGCTCGGCGCGGTCTGCCACGATCTCGGCAAGCCGGCGACCACGGCAACGATCGACGGCCGGGTAAAATCGCCGAATCACGAAGCCATGGGCGTCGAGCCAACGACGAAAATCCTCGATCGCCTCAAGATCAACACGCTCGATGGATTCGACGTGCGCGCGCAGGTCCTCGGTCTCGTCACCGAGCATTTGCGGCCGAGCGCGTTCTTCAAAGACAAAGACACCGTCACCGACGGCGCCTTTCGCCGCCTCGCTCAAAAAGTGGATTTGGAGTTGCTGGTGCGCTTCGCCCGCGCCGACTGCCACGGCCGCGCGGGTCAGTTCGATTGTTCGGCGATGGACTGGTTCATCGAACGGGCGCGATCGCTCGGCGTCGAACACAAACCGCCGCAGCCTGTTCTTCTGGGCCGTCATTTGATCGAG
>CAZEMI010000010.1:0-8145 GCA_964513235.1 uncultured Acidobacterium sp. | reverse complement strand
TCACGCCCGAGGTGGAGGCGGGGCCTCGCACCTTGTCCGTCGACGTGAATCGCCAGCCCCTGCAGGACCGGACGAGCGTCATCACGCGCCGCTACAGCAACGAGACGCGGACCCCCGCGGGCACCGTGGAGTACATCCTGTCGGAACTCGGGGGCACCGAGGACGAACGGACCCTGGCTCCGTTGTCGCGCCGGGCCGGCAGCGGGCCCATCCCGGCCTCGTCGGTCGTGGTCGCGGCCAACGGTGCGGATGGCGACGAGCGTGCCGATGGGGATTACGTCTACACGATCGCGCGCGACATTCTGGCGCGCTGAGGTCTTGGGTCTTGGGTCCTGGGTCTTGGGTCTTGGGTCTTGGGTCCTGGGTCTTGGGTCCTGGTCGATCTTCAACACGTTGGTTCCCAATAACAGCTCAACGACCCGACTATAGCTCTGCACGCCTTCCTCGACGCCTTGCGATCGCAGCAGCTGATCGTAGGTGGCCCACGCCGCGCGATCGACGCGTTCGATCCGATTGGCCATCACGCGCTGGTGGATGGCGCGTTGATCACTGCGCGGTCCTTCGGCGAGGTTCTCGAGGACGAGCGTCTGCGTGACCGGCTGCAACTGCGACACCGCGGTGAACGCGAGCGCGAGCCAGGCACTGTATTCCGCCGCGGGTCCGGCGCGCAGCGCCGCCAGCAACCCCACGAAGCTCGCATCGTCTTCGGGCGCATAGCCGGACAGGTGCGCCCACTCGTGCGCGAGCACTGACGGACGTTCCGGTCCGGTGAGATCTTGATTGAGCAGCGTCTCGAGAAAAAACGGCGCCAGCACACCACTGACGCTCGCCGCCCGAAAGAACGGCGTGAACAGGGATCGTTTCGGCCGCGCCACGACGGTGGTTCGTGGCCGGCCGAGCTCACGCTCAACTTCGTGCAGCGCGTTGATCAGCGGCTGGGGCATCTCGTCGATCGCGGGAAAGCCCTCGGCGTGCGCGTCGGCGTAGGTGCGGTTCGCTTGCGCGATGGCGTATTCCGCAAGCACGCGCACGTTTTGCGGTGTGATTCGTGACGCGTCGTAGGCCATCACCGATTCGACCGGCGGCCGCGCGTAATTGAGTCCCCACGCGGCGAGAAACCACAGATAGATCAGTGCCGCCAACGTCAGCGTGGCCACGAACCCGCGGCCAATCGGCCCGATCGACCGCTTCTTCCGCGCGAGGCGAATCGAGCGGATCCACACCACGATGGCGATGACCGCGAAGACGGTCAGCGCGACGTCGAACAACGCCACCGGCACGCGGTTGGAAACCGCGGTGGTGAACGCCTGAAGCTGCGGATACAAGCCCTTCGCATACCAGCGCTCGACGGTAGCGGAGCCGGGCGGAAACAGTGCCACGGCCATCGCCGCCGCGACGGTGATCAGCTGGAACACGCGTCCTGGCGGCTGACTCATCGGGGCGGCTGAGGTCATTCCCGCCGGCCGGAGAACGCAAGCGTCGATTCGAGCTGCTCGTCGAACCGCAGCAGGTCGGCACGGGCGCGCTCGTGGGCCCGCTCGGCCGCGCGCTGCGCCCATCCGATCGCCCACCGCGCAATCCACAGCGGCACGGCACCGTCGGGCCGCGTGAACAAAGCGGCGAGACGGACCCATCGCGGCGCGTATGAGCCGATCTCATCCTCTAACGACGCCATCGTTTCGTAGCTGCCCGGGTCACCCTGCCGCGCGGTCCGGCCGAACAGCTGCCGATCGATCCGCCGCGCTTCGTGGCGCTCGGTCGCGATCACGTGGAGGCCGCCCAGCGCCTGCACGCCGGGCCCCAGCGCGATGTCGGTGCCGCGCCCGGCCATGTTGGTCGCCACCATGATGCGTCCGCGCTGGCCCGCCTCGGAAACGATCTCGGCCTCGCGCGCGTCCTGCCTCGCGTTGAGCAGCGCGTGCGGAAGGCCGGCGCGCTCGAACAGCGCACCGAGGTGTTCCGATGCTCCGACGGAGCGTGTGCCGATCAGCAGCGGCCGTCCCGTGGCGTGAATTTCGGACGCGCGCGCGGTCACCGCGTCCCATTTTGCCGCCTGGGTCGCGAACACGCGATCGCCCTCGAACCGCCGTTGCGGGGGGCGATGGGTGGGGATCGCGACGACCGCGAGCTGGTACACCGACCACAGCTCGGCACGCACTTCGCGGGCCGTGCCGGTCATGCCCGCGAGCCGAAGGTAGCGGCGGAAGAATCGCTGGTAGCTGATGCGCGCGAGCGACCGGTTCGGCGCCGTAATCGCGCAGTCCTCCTTCACCTCCACCATCTGCTGCAGTCCGTGCTCCCACGATCGATCGCTCATCACCCGGCCGGTGAACTCGTCGACGATCTGGACCTTGCCGTCGATCACGATGTAATGCCGATCGCGCTCGAGCAAATGGCTCGCGGTGAGCGCCTGACGCACCAGCTGCTCTCGCCTCAGCCGGCCGCGCCACACGCCGCCGAGCGCCTGCGCCCGATCGGCGAGGGCGGCCACCCCGGCGTCGGTGAGCTGAATGTCGCGCTCGCGCTCGTCGATTCGGAAGTCGTCGCCGGGCCGCAGGCGTGCCGCCAGCGTGATGGCGGTGGTGTAGAGGTGCCGTTCGGCCCCGGGCTCGCCTTCCGCCGAGATAATCAGCGGCGTGCGCGCCTCATCCACCAGCACGCTGTCCGCCTCGTCGACAATCGCGAAATGCAGGCCGCGCAGGATCAGCCGCCGCGCACGCGGATCGCGGCCGGCAAGGCGCTCGAGCTGCAGGTCGATCCGCGAGTCGCGATGTCCGAGCACGAGGCGATCGCGGAGGTAATCGAACGCCAGCTCCTTGTTGCTGACATAGGTGACGTCCGACTCGTAGGCGGACCGCCGCGCCTCGGGAGCAAGACCGTGGATCACGGCGTTCACCGTCAGGCCGAGCGCGCGATAGATCGGTCCCATCCGCTCGGCGTCGCGGGACGCGAGGTAGTCATTCACCGTCACCACGTGCGCCGGTATTCCTGCCAGCGCCGCGGTGGTCGCGGCCAGGGTGGCCGTCAGCGTCTTCCCCTCGCCTGTTTCCATCTCGGCAACCTGACCCGCCAGCAGGACACGGCCGCCGATGATCTGCACGGGAAAATGCCGCTGGCCGATCGTCCGGCCGGCCGCGGCGCGGACCAGGGCGAATGCGCGGCTCACGAGGGGATCAGTGAGGCCCTGGCGCCGGAGGTCGCGTCCGATCGCCGTGGCCGCCTCGCGCAGCGCGGCCTCGCTGAGGCTCTCGAGATCGCCTTCCGCGGCATCGACCAGCGCGGGGAAGGCGGCCCAGCGCTGCCCGGCCGCGGCCCGGCGCCGGAGGATCGGTGCCGCGATGGACGCCGCGAAGCGGTCGACGCCGCCCGGCGGACGGTCGTTCCGCTCGGCGTACGCGCCTGCGGGCAGTTCTGCGAGAACGGCGGTAGTCATCCGATGCTGCCGCCACCTATAGTACAGTTCGACGGCAAATGCAGGCACCCGTGCTGGAGCGCGCAGGCTTTTTGCGCTTCATCGAGATCGACGCGCGCGACGCGCCAGCGCACGCGGATGCATTTGCGCAGATCCGGGCGGGCACGCTGCACGCCGTCGTCGTGCACGGCGTCTACGACGCCGGCACCATGGCCGCCGTCGTCGACCGCCTGGAGCGGCACGATCCGCCGCTGCTCCGCACGTGGTTTCCCGAGCAGTTCCATGCGTGGTTCTACGGGCAGAACCTGAACCTGGCCCACCCCAGTCTCACCGGCTACTTCGAGCAGGCCGAGCAGTTCAACGCCCAGATCGACGAACTGTTTCCCGCGGGTCACGGCCTCGCGGCGCGCGTGGGCGGCATCCTCGCGGCGCTCGACGGCGGGCGGCCGTTCGTCGCGGCACCAGGACCCGCGCCGAACCAGCGCTACATGTTCACTACGATCCGTGCGCACCTCGACGAGGGCTTTCTCCCGCCGCACTTCGACAACGAGCAGGCGCTGCGCCCGACATATCGTCACCTGCACAGCCTCGTCGAGCTGCACATGACCTCGTATGTGCTGACGTTTAGCGCGGCGGAGATCGGCGGGACGCTCGACGTGTACAACGTGATGTGCGATCCGGAGTCGGCGACGCCAATCAGCCATGACGAGGCGGAGCCGCCCGACATCACGCGGCTGGAGCCGGCGGCGTTCGCGATCCCAGCCGGCTCGATGATCGTCCTCGACTCGGGCCGTTACCTGCACAGCGTCTCGCCCGTGCGCGGCACCCGCAAACGCTGGACCGCCTGCAGCTTCATGTCGCTGTCGCGCAGCCACGATGCGACGTACTGCTGGGGGTAGGCCCATGGACGCGAGCGAAGCCGAGCCATCTCGGCGTCCACCGGCACCGCCGTATTTCGACGACCTCATCGACGCCTACCGCCGCGGCGTGACGGAGCGATCGGTCCACCTCGGATATTGGCGCGACGCCGACGATGGTGACTTCGCAGGCGCGCAGGCCCGTCTCGATCAGCTGATGATCGACCTGGCGGGCATTGACGCCGGCCAGTCGGTGCTCGACGTCGGCTGCGGATTCGGTGGCACGCTCGCACGCGTCAACGAGACCTACCAGCGAATGCGACTGGTGGGCATCAACATCGACGAACGGCAGATCGACATCTGCCGCAGGATCGCGAGCGATGCGGAAAACGTCGTGACGTGGCACATCGCGGATGCCGCCCGACTGCCCTTCGCCGGCGCCTCATTCGAACGCGTCCTCTGCGTTGAAGCGATGTTTCATTTCGCGTCACGCCGGCAGTTCTTCGCGGAGGCGGCGCGCGTGCTCAAGCCGGGCGGCGTGCTGGCGGGCACCGACATTCTGATCTCGCCGTCGGCGCGGTCCGCGCCGTTTCCGATCGAGGCGATCCTGCAGGCGGGCTTCGGACCATGGCCCGACGTCTGGGGCTCGGACGCGGATCACGCGCATCTCGCAGCCTTGCTTGACCGCACCTCCGGCGCGGGTGGGAACGGCCTCATCGGCGAAGTCCACGACATCACGGCAGAGGTCGCACCCAGTTACCGCTACACCGCGCCGCATGATGCCGACCCGGGCGATGCCAGCGCGCCCGCGCCAATGCGCGCGTCGGCGGCGCTCCGCTGGCTGCACGATCAGGGCTGGCTGCAGTACGTATCTTTCCGCTTCGAACGGCCGCGCGCGACGGACGCGCCAGGATGAGCGCGCGCCGCATCGCGCTGGTGTGCATGACGCCGGCGCCCGACACCGACGAGCACGGACCGCTCCGGCTGCCGAGTTACGGCATCCATCGGATTCTCGCCGCCACCATTGCGGACCCGAGTCTGTCGGGTGTGAAGGTGTCGCTCATCGACGTCGGGCGGCCCGACCCCGACGCTTACCTGTCGGCGATCGAGCACGTCAAGCCCGATCTGATCGGCTTCTCGATCTACGTCTGGTCCACGCCGTGCCTCGTCGAGGTGGCACGGCGCGTCAAACGTCGGCGGCCCGAGACGCTGATCGTGTTCGGAGGACCTTCCGCGCGGACGGCGTTGTTCGATTTGCCGGCGTACGCGCCGGCGGGCGCGTACCTCGATGCCGTGGTCAGTGTCGACGGCGAGGCGATCTTCCCCGAGATCGCTCGACTCCCGTCGCTCACGCGCCAAAGCCTGTCCACCGTCACGGGTATCCACGTGCCCGGCGATGTCGGCTGGATGCACACGGGCCCGCGTCCGCCGATCGCGAATCTCGACGACATCCCGTCGCCATTTCAGCTCGGCCTGATGCCGGCGCGATCGGTCGCCTATCTCGAGACGTACCGCGGGTGTCCGCTCGGCTGCCGCTTCTGCGAGTGGGGCGCGAAGGAGACATCGAAGGCGGTCTTCTCGACCGACTACATCGCGCGAGAGTTAGAGGCGTTCGCCGCCAGCGGCGCCCCGGCCGTGTTCCTGCTCGATGCCGGCTTGAACCTCAACGCGCAAGGGTTCCGCAACCTGGTCGCCGCGGAGGCGCGCGTGGGCGCGCTTCGGTCGACGAAGTTCTGGGCGGAGATCTATCCGACGCTGGTGCGCGACGAGCACCTGGAGTTTCTCTCGCGCGTCGGGACCTCTTATCTCGGTGTCGGGCTGCAGTCGATCGACGACCGCGTGCTCGCGCTGCACGATCGTCCGTTCGACCGCGGCCGCTTCGAGCGTGCCATGCGGGCGCTGACCAGCGTGACGACGACCGAGCTGCAAATCATCTTCGGTTTGCCGGGTGATTCTCCCGAGGGGTTCCGGCAGACACTCGAGTACGCGCGAGCGTTCGGCGTCGCCGTGCGCGCCTACCACTGCCTCGTGCTGCCCGATGCGTTGATGACGCGTGGACGGCCCGAGTGGCGGATGCAATACGACCCCGCGACGCTGGCCATGATTGAATGCGACGGCTGGACGCGCGACGACATTACTGCGGCGCGCGAAGAGCTCGGCCGCGAGACGCGCCAGGCCGGCGGGCACTCGGGTCAGTACTGGTGGTCATTCCCTCCGGCGCGATGAACGAGTGCCGCCGCGGCAGACGGGTGGCGCTCGCCGCCCGCTATCCGGAGCGCGATCCGGCGATGCCGCAGTTCATCTCCAACCACGGGTTGCGTATGGTCGAAGCCTCTCTGCGCGCCGCCGCGCCCGACGGCCTGGAGCTCGAGGTCTGGGACGAAACTGGCGGCACACCCTCGGCCCTGGCCGAGGCCATCATCGCCTTCGACCCGGATGTCGCCGGCTTCTCGACCTATCTCTGGTCGTTCCCCTTCTTCGTCAAGGTGGCGCGCCTGCTGAAGGAAGACGACCCCTCGCGGCTGGTCGTGTTTGGCGGCCCTTCCGCACGGCCGAGCATGCTGCGGCTCGAGCCGTTCCGGGCGGCGCACGCCTGGATCGACGTGCTGGTGATCAACGACGGCGAGCAGACGATGGTCGATCTCGTGGCGGCGGCCGATCGCGGTCCTGCGGCTCTCCTCGGCGTTCCCGGCATTGCTTTGCGCGCGCCCGGCGGCGGATGGACGGAAACGCCGTCGCGCCCGCTTGCCGACCTCAACGAGTTGCCGTCGCCGTACGAAATGGGCCTGGTGCCTGGCAGCGGGCTCGCCGTGCTTCAGACCTACCGCGGCTGTCCGTTCACCTGCTCCTTTTGTGAATGGGGCACGCTCGAGTCGCCGCGCCGCGTCCGCGGGATCCAGGAGCTGTGCCGTGAGTTCGACGGCATGGCGGGCGGGGAGCCGGGCGGCGCCTTGCTGGTCGACGCCGGGCTCAACCTCAATCCGCACGCATTCAACAACCTGCGCGAAGCGGTCGACCGCCACGGATTCTTTGAATCGCGCCTGCTCATCTGCGAGGTCTATCCCGCGAAGGTACGGGCCGAGCACATCGACTTCCTGCGCGGCATCGGCCAGGCGCTGGTCGGCATCGGCCTGCAGTCGTTCGATAACGCCGTACTCGCGCACGTCGAGCGCTCGTACGACGAGAAGCGCTTCGAGCAGACCTTCGCCGAGCTCTCGTCGGTCGCCGCGGTGGCCGTGGAGATCATCCTCGGGCTGCCCGGCGACACGCCGGAGAACTTCCGCCGGTCGTTCGAGCGGGCGCGCTCGATGCCCTGCGCGCTGCGCGTGTATCACTGCGTCGTGCTGCCGTCGGCGCTCATGGTGCGCGCGCCCGCCCACTACGGCATGGCTTACGACCCGGTGTCGCTGAAGATGCGGTCGTGCCTCGGATGGAGCGAAGCAGCCTTGCAGCGCGAATGCGAGTACGTGAGTGCGCGCGCCGACACGGAAGGCGGACGCACCGGAGAGTTCTTCTGGGTGTTCCCGCCGCCGGCCGCAGTCCACAGTCGTACGTAGAGGCGGGACTTTAGTCCGGCCTGGCGGGCGGGTCTGAAGACCCGCCCCTACGTACCTCGGCGTCAAAAGCCGCCGTGCACGAATGCGTTGAATGCCAGCGAGCGCCGCTCGCCCGTGCCGCGGAACGGCTCCGCGCCGTGCAGCACCCAGCCGGGGAAGATGTAGAAATCCCCGACCTTGGGCTTGAAGCTGATGATCGAGCGCGAAAACTGTTGGCGGCCGCCGTGCATGAAGTTGATATATCCGGCCTGGCGGCCGGAAATGTAGGTCTTCATTTCTTCCGCGGGCTCGTTCGCGATTTCGGGCACTTTCAAATACA
>CAZEMI010000009.1:0-8373 GCA_964513235.1 uncultured Acidobacterium sp. | reverse complement strand
CGGCGGAAGCCCGCCTCGGCGCCCTGCCAATCCCAGTCGCAGCACCACTTGAGGTAGGCGAGGGCGAACTGCGCCGCGGGGGTGTCGGGGCCGGTTGCCACCGCCCGCGTCGCCGCTTCCCGCGCGCGAGGGAGCGCTTTGGACGGGACGGCGTCGCCGTTGATCAGGCTGGCCGCCAGCACGGTGGAGATCGCCGACCACGCCAGCGCGTAGTCGGGATCGACCTCGGTCGCGCGCATGAAGTACGCGATCGCGCGCTCGCTGGTCGCCGGCGTTCGCTGATTCTGGAAATTGCGTCCGCGTAGATACAGGTCGTACGCGTCGGGACTCTGCGTCTGGCGGCGTGCGAGGGCCGAGAGGCGATCCGGCGACAGGCGAAGCTGGACCTGCTCGGCGATGGCCGTGCTCAACTCGCGCTGCAGTCCCAGGAGACTCGTGGGCTCACGGTCGTAGGACTGGGACCATACTTGTACCTGATCACTCACGCGTACCAGCGTGGCCGTCACGCGGATCCGATCGGCCTCGCTCCTCACGGAGCTCTCGACGAGGTAGTCAGCCCCCAGTTCTCGTCCGATCTCCGTCGCGGACATCGTCGAGCCCCGATACCGAAGCGTCGACGTCCGGGCGACAACGCCCATTTGATCGGGATCGATCTGCCCGAGCCACGACGCTGTCTCCTCAGTCAGCCCCTCAGCGAGATACTCGCGTGCGGGATCGCCGCTGAGGTTGGCGAAGGGCAGCACGGCCAGCATCAGCGGCGTTGTGCCGGAGTCGAGGTCACGCGGTGTTCGCATCCACATCGCGGCGCCGAGGAGCAGAGCAATCACCACGACGACGACGAGGCCAGCGCCCATGCCCACATGTGCGCGGGCGACGCGCGAAGGCATGACGGTTGGTGCAACTGGCTCGGACGAAGGAGCGACAAGAGGATGCAGCGTCTCCGCCACGGTCGAATCACGTACGGGTGGGACGGCGGCGACCGGCCTGTCCGTTGTCAGCGGCAACGCCGTGTTCGGCTGGGGAGCACCGTCGAGCGCGCCGCCGACGTCCACCGAGGCGATGAACCGATAGCCCTTGCCGGGCACGGTCTCGACGCAGGTGGGCGCCTCCGGCGAATCGCGAAGCGCCAGTCGAATCTTGCGCACGGCCGTGTGGACGCCGGTCTCGACGTCGACGAACACGTCCTTGCCCCAGAGCCGATCGACGATCTCGCTCCGCGACACGAGCTGGCCTCGCCGTTCGACGAGGAGCAACAGCAGGTCCATCGGCTGTCGCTCGATGTGGACGGGACGGCCGTTCCGGCGCAGCTCGTACGCGCCGATGTCCAGCTCGAACTCGAGGAAGCGAAAGCGACCAGTGGAGTCAGCCAGCCGTAACCTCCACGTTATCTTGCTCTTTCCGCGTCAGGAATACATCAGACGTTCTCCAGCCCGGCTCCATGGTCAGGCGACGGGCCGACCGACGAGGATGGGCACGTGGGCGCCGTTCCACGACCGGAGCTCGCCCAGCGAACCGCCCTGGCGGCGGAAGGAGAAGAGCATGAGACAGCTATCGTCGGTCAATATCGCGCGCCGTGCCCTGATGACGGCCACCCTCGTCGTGGCGCAGGTGTTCCTCGGCGGCGCATCTGCGTCGGCTGCGGGGGACGAGCGTCCGAACGCCCCCCTGGTGGGCGCCTGGGCCATCGAAGTCACACTTCGCAACTGCGACACGGGCGCACCATTGGGCCCTGCCTCCAGGGCGCTGGTCACGTTTCACGGGGACGGCACCATCAGCGAGGCCGCCGGCAGCGTGGCCTTTGCCCCAGGTCAGCGCAGTCCTGGGCACGGCGTGTGGACGCGCGAAGGCCGCCGGACGTATCGTCAAACGATGGTGGCGCTGATTCTCTTCACCACGCCGCCCAACCTGCCCGGCACGCCTGACTTCGATCCGAGCCTGCCGGTGTCGCCCGGCTTCGCGGCGGGGTGGCAGACCATCAGCCATACCCTCATGCTGACCGGCGCGGATCACGCAACGTCCGCCGGAACGAACGCGTTCTCCGACGTCGACGGCATTGTCTATCGCACCGGCTGTTCGACCGCGGTCTCTGAACGGTTCCAGTAGCCGGACGTTCCCGCGCGACCCAGCGTCCGCCGCTCGCCTGGATGGCCAAGACCCGGGCGGGCGCTGACGCTGCGTCATTTCTCGATTCGGGCTCCGTGGAAGATCCCACATCGCTGCCTGGAAGAGTCTTCGCCGGTGCGAGCCGGGCGAATCGCCAGACGTGAGAACTTCTACTACTTGTGCCGGCCAGTGACCTGCCTACCCGTGCGTGGGTTCGTCCGGCAGGTTCATCGTGCGGGCCAAAGGCGGCCAGCGTGCGCTGGATCGCAGCGCCACCGCCAGCCCGCTGCGCAGGATGTAAACGAGCGCGGGCAGCCGCTGATCGATGCACCGCGCGGCCCAGCCGGCCGCTTCGTCGAGGTTCGAGGTCACCAGATGAAAGATCAGGAACCCGAACGACTGCTGGTATGGGGCGGTCGCTCTCAGCTCCGCGATCTTTTCATCAGCGCTCCTTCCGGCGAGCTCGAGCAGTCCTGCCACGAGTCCGGTCGCGAAACCACTCCAGGGCGCGATCGCGCACAAGCGCTCGCCGCTCGCGATCGCCTCGTCCAGCCTTCCACACGTGAAATGGACGAGGGTGCGATCTACGTGCGCCAGGAAAAATGCGTCGTCGATCTGGAGCATCCGGTCCGCTTCGGCGAAGGCACTGCCGTCCCGGCCGGACCAGACCAATGCCCACGCCAGATGATGACGCCAGAGAAGATTCAGCGGATCCTGGCCGAGCGCCGCTGCTGTTTCCTCGGCGGCCTCATCGAATCGACCAAGCGCGAGCAGGTAATAGGCGCCATAGGTCGCGCGGACATAGGGCGAGATCGGTTCTCGCGCGAGCGCGTGCCTGAACTGGCGATCGGCTTCACTCCAGTCGTAGTCGTACACGACCGAAATGACGCCGAGCACGACGCGCGCCTCCGGCAGCAGGGGATCGAGCTCCAGCGCTCTGGTCGCGGCCACTCGCGCCTGGGGCAACGCGTCGTGCGCCGGCTGCATCTCGTAGGTGGCGCGCAGCAGAAGAGACGTGGCCGCGCCGACATGCGCCATCGCATAGCCGCGGTCGAGCGCGATCGCCTTTTCGAAATACTCCTGGCTTCGGGCGAGCGACTCCGGAGTCATGCTGGCCAGCCAGTAATGCCCCTTCAGGAACGCGTCATACGCCGGCAGATTCGGAGTGTATCGAGCGTGCGCAGGCGGCGCCGCCGTCAGCCTGGTCTTGAGCGCCGCGCCGATGGCTTCCGCGATCTCGTCCTGGATCGCAAACACATCCGCCAGCTCGCGATCGTATCGCTCGGACCAGAGCTGACAGCCGTCGGCGGCGTTGATCAACTGCACCGTCACGCGGATCCGGTTGGCGGCCCGCCGCACGCCGCCTTCCAGAATCGTCCGGACGCCGAGGACCTCTGCGATCGTCCTGATGTCATCCTCTTTGCCGCGGAAGGCAAACGACGAAGTGCGCGCGGTGACCTTGAGGCCGGATACGCGCGCCAGCAGATTGATGATTTCTTCGGTGAGCCCGTCGCTGAAGTACTCGTTTTCCTTGTCTGCGCTCAGATTGGCGAACGGCAGCACCGCGATTGAGGCATCGAGATCGCCGGCGCGCGCGTCGCCGATTTCCTCGAGCGCCGCGGCGAGATCATCCGGCCGCCGCGTCCGATCCTTCTGCAGACAACGCCGCAACAGCGCGCGCACGGGCGCCGGGGTCGAGCTGGGGAGTCCGCTCATGTCGGCCTCGCGCTCGAGGATGGCGGCCAGGGTCTCGGCCGCGGTCGCGCGCGCAAACGGTGGGCGGCCCGTGAGCAGCTCGAACAGGATGCAGCCGAAGGCCCAGATATCGGTGCGCGCGTCGACCGGCGCGCCGCGCGCCTGCTCGGGGCTCATGTAGGCAACGGTGCCGAGGATCGCGCCGGCCTCGGTCTCCGCCGTGACCGTCAGCTGGCCGGGCGCATCAGGCGCGGTCACCTTTGCGAGGCCGAAGTCCAGCACTTTGACGACGCCGCCCGGTGCGATCTTGATGTTCGCGGGTTTCAAATCCCGATGGATGATGCCCTTGCCGTGCGCCGCTTTCAGCGCGGCAGCGATCTGCCGTGCGATCTCCAGCACTTCCTCCGTTCCGATCGGGCTTCGCCGAATGCGCTCGGCCAGTGTCGGCCCTTCGATCAGCTCCAGAACAAGTGCGTGCACCTCCGTCGAGTCCTCGAGACCGTAGATGGCGCCAATATGCGGATGATTGAGCGAGGCCAGCACCTGCGCCTCGCGTGTGAATCGCCGGGCGCGATCGCGATCGATCACGAGGTCAGGCGGCAGCACTTTCAACGCAACGTCGCGCCGCAGCTTCGTATCGCGCGCGCGATACACTTCGCCCATGCCCCCTGCGCCGAGCAAAGCCACGACCTCGTAAGGTCCAAGTCGCGTACCGGACGGCAGATTCATCAGGAAACACGCCGATTAAACGGTTGCGTCGCGGGCGGCAGCCGCGCGAGCGCGCGGTCGGGCGACGGCTCACTGACGAACAGCTTGTCGAGGCCGGCCAGTGCGAGCAGCGGCGTCACGGGCGGTTGAAGCCCGCAGAGGACCAGCGCGCCTTTGCCGCTGAGGTGCTTCGCGGCTTCGAGCAGCACACGCAGGCCTGCGCTGTCGACATGGTCGGCACCGGTCAGGTCGAGTACGACGCGCTTGTCACCGCTCTCCAGCAGATTGACGCGCAGACTCGACCGCCGGACATGTGGCGCTGTCGATTCGCCCGACGGCCGCTCTGGGCCTTCATGCTTCTTCGGTCTCCCTTTTTCCCCGTCATCGTGGCGTTCTTCGGCATGGCTGCACCACGCTACACCATTCCTCGAGGGAAGCGGCGGCCGCCGGCTCGACGCGCTGAAGGGCCGCCGCGTAAACTCCGCTCTCGTCACACTTTACAATGGATTCGCCTGTTGTTCGCCAACAGTCTCGCGTTGGTTGACTCCTACCAGCAGAGTAAGGCACTATTCCACCGCCTACAGCCTTTCACGGCAGGGTCTTCATACCGTCCAGGGGATCGTCTCTAGGCAATCTGACGGAGGTGCGACTCGGTCGACCTGAACGCCTTTACGGCGTTCCTTCGGTAACCCGGAATGTCGCGGACATATCCGGCGCGGGGAGTCCAGAGGAGAACTACATGCGCGGATCGTTGAAGTTATTGCTTTTGGCCGCAGCAGTGATCTTGCTGCCGACCCTTGCTCTCGCGCAAGGCACCCTGACCGGCACCGTGCGTGACGCGTCAGGCGGCGTGCTTCCCGGCGTGACCGTGGAAGCCGCGAGCCCTGCCATTCAGGGCGGCGTCCGCACCGTCGTCACTGACGATGCCGGCGTGTATCGCATCATCCAGCTCAGTCCTGGCCTCTACTCGCTGACGTTCACGCTGTCCGGGTTCAATATCGTCCAGCGCGAAAACATCCAGATCGGCGGTACGCAGGTGCTGACGATTCCGATCGAGCTGCGCGTCGGCGACCTGCAGGAGACAATCACGGTCACCGGCGAAACGCCCGTGGTCGACGTGCAGACGGTGCGCCGCGAGACCGTGCTCGACCAGGAAGTGATCCAGACCATACCCGGCGCGCGGACGGTGGGCAGTCTGCTCAACGCGACGCCGGGCCTGAACGTCGGCGTCGGCGGCCTGAACACGACGCCGACGATGACGTTTTTCGGCGCGCGTGGCGGCCCGATCAATGAAGGCCGCATGACCGTGAATGGTCTGACGGTCGCGGCGGCGTTCAACGGCGGCGGCGTGTCGTCCTACATCCTCGACAGCGTGAATTCCGACGAGGTGTCCGTGACCGTCTCGGGCGGCATGGGCGAATCGGACACCGGCGGCCCCGTGATGAACCTGGTGCCGCGCGCGGGCGGCAACGCGTTCCGCGGGACGGCCTTCTACAACAACGCCGGCGAATGGTCGCGCAGCAACAACCTCGATGACGAACTGCGCGCCGTCGGTATCGACGAGGTACCCGGTATCATCGGGGCCTACGACGCCAGCCTGTCGTACGGCGGACCGATCAAGCGCGACCGCCTGTGGTTCTATGGCAGCGCTCGCCAACTGAACACCCAGACCGCCGTTGAGGGGATCGTCGCCAACGCGAACGCCGGCGACCTGACGCGCTGGGACTGGGTCAGAGACGACAATCTCCCCGCGCGCCAGACGCAGGGCCGCAGGATGTTCATCGGCCGCGCCACGGCGCAGGTGACCGACAAGCACCGCATCAACTTTTCGCACGAGTACCAGCACCGCTGCGAGGGTGCGCCGCTGCGAAGGGAGACCGAGGACGGCTGCCACACGCGCGGCGCCGACTGGATCGCCTCTGCGGGCTTGACGACGTCGCCCGAAGCCGCCACGGCCTATATCGACTTCCCGTATTCCCTGACGCAGGCCCTGTGGACGGCGCCGGTGACCAACAAGATCCTGCTCGAGGCGGGCTACAGCCGGCTGTGGTACGAGCACGCGAACGGCCCGGGCCAGCTGCCGCCCGACGGCGTCTTCAACATCAGCGTGCAGGAGCAGTCGACGGCGACGAATCCGGCGACCGGCCTCCCGTTCGCACCCCGTGGGAACTACACCTACCGCGCGCTGGCGCAGTACTCGGACAACTGGAGCGCCCCGAACCACTGGCGCGCGTCGGCGTCCTACGTGACCGGCTCGCACAGCATGAAGGTCGGGTACCAGGGCTCGCTCCTGCTCAACAACCAAAACCGGGTGCGCAACCCGACGCTGCTCTCGTACCGCTTCAATCAAGGCGTGCCCAACCAGTTCACCGTCGCGATTCCGGAGTGGCAGGTGACAGACAGGACGGGGGTGGCGGCGTTCTTCGTGCAGGACACGTGGACGCGCGGGCGGCTGACGCTGCAGGGCGCGCTCCGCTACGACCGCGCCTGGAGCTGGAGCCCGGCCGGGCTGAACGGCACGCAGGAAACGTCAATCCTCAACCCAGCGCCGATCCAGTTCGACAGGACGACGAGCGTGGACGCGTTCAACGACATCACTCCGCGTTTCGGCGTCGCGTATGACGTGTTCGGCAATGGCAGGACCGCCGTCAAGTTCAACATGGGCCACTACCTGGACGCCGCGACGAACGACGGCGCGTTTACGCGCAACAATCCGGCGAACCGCACGGTGAGCACCTACAGCCGCGCCTGGACGGACAACGACGGCGACAGAGTGGTGGACTGCAACCTTCTGAACCTGGGTCTGCAGAATCCTGCGAACGGGTCGGTAGACACGTGCGGCGCGCTGACGGGCAACGACCTGAACTTCGGCGGCGCCTCGGGGAACATCACGCAGGTCAATCCCGACACGCTGAAGGGCCGGGGCGTGCGCGAGAACGACTGGCAGTGGGGCGTCACGGTGCAGCAGGAAGTGATGGCGCGCGTGTCGGTGGAAGTCGGCTACGCGCGCCGCTGGTTCAGGGGACAGACCGTCACGGACAACACGAACCGCACCCCCGCGGACTTCGAGTCGTACACAGTCGTCGCGCCGGCCGATTCGCGTCTCGCCGGCGGTGGCGGCTATCCGATCCAGGTGTTCGTGCCGACCGCGGCCGCGGCAAGCCGGGCGGCGACGAACTTCGTCACGTTCGAGACCGACTTCGGTCCGCAGCGCATCCATTACTGGCACGGCGTTGACTTCACGCTGAACGCCCGCACCAGTTGGGGATTGACGTTCTCCGGCGGTACCAGCACCGGTCGTTCGGTCGAGGACACCTGCGCGACCGAGCCGAGATTCGGTGGCGGCACCGGCGAAGCGCCGGATCCGCGGAACTGCCGCGACGTCGATCCGTTCCAGACCACGGTGCGCGGGCTGGCGTCCTACACCATCCCGAGAGTCGACGTGCTCGTGAGCGGCACCGTGCGCTCGCAGCCCGAGGTCGAGCGGACGGCCAGCTGGCCAATCCCGAACACGTTGGTGCTGAGCCTGCTCGGCCGGCTGCCTGCCGGCGCGAACCTGGGTGGCAACACCACGATCACGCTGAACGACAGCGAGCACCGGATCTTCAGCGGCCAGCGCCAGACGCAGATCGACATGCGCTTCGCGAAGATCCTCCGCCTGGGCGCGACGCGCGCCGACATCGGCGTCGACCTGGCGAACCTGCTCAACACCAACTACGCGACGAGCTTCCAGAACACCTACCAGTTCACGCCCGGCAACACCGGGTTGGGCGGCACGTGGAACAACCCGACGGCCATCTACGCGCCGCGGTTCGCGCGTCTGAACTTCACGGTGAGCTTCTAGTCGAGGGTAGGGCGGGCCTTTAC
>CAZEMI010000008.1:0-36401 GCA_964513235.1 uncultured Acidobacterium sp. | reverse complement strand
GCGCTGCCCGCGCTACGCGAGCTGACGCCGGCGCAGGAAAAGGTCTTCAGACAGAACCTCGCTGCCCTCGTCCAGGCCGACGAGCAGATCGACCTCTTCGAGTGGTCGCTGCATCGGATCCTGCTGCACGATCTGGACGCGCATCGGGAACAGGTCCGCCCCGACGCCGTCGCGCGTCGCGCGCTGCCTTCCGCCCAGGCCGCCTGCGAGGTGCTGCTCTCGATGCTGGCGCATGCCGGCCATCGCGATGCAGAAGGCGCGCGACACGCGTTCGAGCAGGGGCGGCAGCATCTGCAGATGCCGAACGCGCGCTTGCGCCCGGGCTCCGACCTGCGGCTCGACGCGCTCGATGCCGCGCTCGCGACATTGGAGAACGCCGCGCCTCAGGCCAAGCGCCGGATCCTGCAGGCGGCCGTGACCGCCATCATGGCCGACCGCACGGTGACCGCCGCCGAGGCCGAGCTGCTCCGCGCCATCTCCGCCTCGCTCGGCGCACCGATGCCGCCGCTGCTGGCGCAGTAAAGGGCGGCACCGGGTGCCCGTCGGCCGCAGTCACTGGGATTCTCATGAAATGATGTGGCCCATGGCGGAGGTGACCGCGTAATGCGACGCGTGGTGGTGGCGGCCACGGTCGTTGCCGCTGCTACCGGGTTGACCATCGTCATCGCCGGCGCGTGGTGGGGGAGCGATCCACCCATTGAGCCGATAGCGCCGTCGTGGCCGGCGTGGGTTCACGTCCTTGCGGGCAACGGCAGCACAGGCCTGCGTGACGGCGAGAGGCTTCGCGCGCAGTTCATCGATCCGTACGATGTCGCGATCGGCCCGGATGGCCTTGTCTACGTTGCCGACGGCAACCGCGTCCGCGTCATCGGCAGCGACGGCCACGTCGCGACGTTCGCAGGCGGCGGCGACGCCGGATTCGGCGATGGCCAGGCGCCTGCGGCACGCTTCGACTCACCGTCAGGGCTGGCATTCGATCGTCACGGGACGCTGTACGTTGCCGACACCGGCAACAACGCGATCCGCCGCATCTCACCGGCGGGCGAGGTCAGCACCATCGCCGCCGGGCCGGCGAATGGCGCCGCGGACCAGGCCGGTCAGGACACGCTCTTCAACGGCCCCATCGGAATCGCGGTGGACGCGGCTGGCCAGATTTTCGTCGCCGATGCCTACAATGATCGGATTCGACGCATCGCCGGCAACGGCGTGGCGACGACGGTCGCCGGCAATACCCGTGGACATGCAGACGGAGCCGCGGGCGACGCGCGCTTCGATACGCCGACCGGTCTCGCGATCGACGAAAGCGGCACGCTCTACGTTGCTGATACCGGCAGCAATCGCGTGCGCGTCGTCACACCCGACGGCAGCGTCTCGACGCTCATCGATTCGTCGCACGGCCTCGGTCGCCCTCTTGGTGTTGCGATCGCACCGACGGGCGAGCTCTACATCACCACCGAAGATGGGCGGATCTTCGAGCGCGCACCCGGCGGCGCGTTGCGCCTCGTTGCGGGAACGGCCGATGGCTTTCGCGACGGCCCGGGTGACGAGGCACAGTTTCGCCGTCCCAGCGGCGTCGAATGGCAAGCGGCCGGGCGGCTGATCGTCGCCGATTCAGGCAATCTGATGGTGCGCAGCGTCGATGCTCGCCCGCTCCTCACGCCGCGTGCTCCGGTGTGGCCGCGTGGACCGCGGTTCGACGTCGAGACATTTGCGTTGCGGCCGCTGCTCTGGCCGCTGGTTCCGCTGCATGGCCCTTTCGAAGTGGCGGGAACAATGGGAGAAGCACGTGGAGCAGAGGCCGGCCGATTTCACGCCGGTATCGATGTGCGCGCCGAACACGGGAGCGCGGTGCTCGCCGTTCGCGAGGGGTTCGTGCAGATGCCGCTCGCTGTTTCGGGGTTCGGCTCGCTCAACGAGTCGATTCGCGTGGGGCCGCTCGGCTACGTACACCTGCGGGCCGGGCGTGATCGGCAGGGGCGTGTGACCGACACCCGGTTCGTGCCGACCTTCGACGATGCCGGCCGGCTCATCGACGTTCGCGCGAAACGCGGCGCCCGCTTTGCGATCGGCGATGTGATCGGGACGGTGAATCCGTTCAACCACGTTCACCTGGATGTCGGGTGGCCGGGCGAGGAGCACAACCCGTTGCTCTTTCGACTGGCACAGTTCCATGATTCGACTCCACCCGCCATCGCCGCCGGCGGCATTCAACTGTTCTCATCGGATGGCGAGCGCCTTGCCGCCCGCCGGAAGAGGAGGTTGCTCGTCTCCGGTGACGTGAGCATCGTGGTTGATGCATGGGATCAAGCGGACGGCAACCGGCCGAATCGTCGTCTCGGAGTGTTCGAGCTGGGCTATCAGATCCTCCATCCCGACGGCACGCCGGCTCCCGGTTTCGAATCTCCTCGCATGACCATTCGATTCGATCAGCTGGGCGATGCCCAGGCGCCGGCGCTGGTGTATGCGCCGGGCAGCGGGATCCCGTTCTACGGTGAACGGCGCACCCGTTTTCTCTACGTGGTGACGAACACGTTTCGTGGCGGTGACGCGGCTGCCGGAGCGTGGCAGACGTGGGAACTGCTGCCAGGCGATTACACGCTGCGTATTCATGCGCGCGATGCGAGCGGGAATGTGGCCGCCACGAACCGGGACCTGTCGATCACGATCGCCGGCGGATAGGGCCAAAAAGACTCGGGAACAATGAGCGCAGGTCGGCGGCGCAAAATGCCGTGATGGCGAAATTACACGTGAGTAATTTTGCCCCAGGATGAAAATAGTCATAGACTGGCCATGTGGCCGCACTGACCCGTTACCTCGTGCCCCAGGTCCGACGCGATCTGGCCAAGAAGATGGTCTTCGTCGCGGGTCCGCGACAGGTCGGCAAGACCACACTCGCCAGGCGCCTTCCAGGAGGAGTGGCGGGCTACCTGAACTGGGATGTCGCCGAGCATCGCGAACGCATTCTCCGTCGCGAGCTGCCCGCCACGAAGTTGTGGGTGTTCGACGAGCTCCACAAATACCGCTCCTGGCGGAATTTCCTCAAGGGCCTGTTCGATAGCCGCGCTCGGGGTCAGCGGATTCTCGTCACCGGAAGTGCGCGACTGGACTTCTACCGCTTTGGAGGCGATTCGCTCCAGGGCCGCTACCACCTGCTTCGCCTGCATCCCTTGTCGGTCGCGGAATTGGGCCTGACGAAGCCGGCGGAATTGCAGGATCTTCTAAACCTGGGTGGGTTCCCCGAACCGTACTTCAGTGGATCCGCGACCGAGGCCCGGCGCTGGTCGCGCGAACACCGCACCTTGCTGGTCCGCGAAGAGGTCGCGACGCTCGAACGCGTCCAGGATCTGGGCAATCTCGAGTTGCTGATGCTCCGGTTGCCGGAGTTGGTCGGCTCGCCGTTGTCCATCAATGCCCTGCGGGAGGATCTTCAGCTCACCCACAAGACGGTTGCCAACTGGCTCCAGATTCTCGAACGTCTCTACGCGATCCATCGGCTCCCGCCCTTCGGCGCACCCCGCATCCGCGCGGTCAAGAAGGAACAGAAGCACTACCACTGGGATTGGAGTGTCGTCAAGGAGCCGTCGCTACGGTTCGAGAATCTCGTGGCGGGGCACCTGTTGAAGTGGGTGCATCACGAGCAGGATGCCAAGGGGCGCGACGTCGAGCTGCGCTACTTTCGCGATACGGACCGCCGCGAAGTGGACTTCGTGATCGTCGAAGGACGGGCGCCTCAGTTGATGGTTGAATGCAAATGGGCGGACACCGACGTCGATCGCAGCCTGAAGTACCTAAAGGCACGGTTCCCAAAATGCGACGCCTGGCAGGTGTCGGCGGTCGGCACAAAGGACTACGTCACCCCGGACGGCATCCGCGTGGCCCCGGCGATGCAGTTACTTCGCCGGCTCGTGTAGAGAGGCTAACGGCACACCGCCACATCCACAACCAGTAATCGATCACCCGGTATTCCGCATGCCGGCGGCAATGCCGTTGATCGTGACCAGCAGCGCCGCTCTCACCGCCTCGTTGTCCTGGAGTCGCGCGCGGCGGAGCAGTTCGACCTGGACGATGTTGATGGGATCGACGTAGGGATTGCGGACGTCGATCGATCGGCGAAGGACAGGATTCGATTCGAGCAATTCCTCGTGACCGGTCACCTCGCGCACGACCGTCGTCGCACGCCCCAGCCGGCGGCGCAGATCGATGCCGATCTCCCGCAGCTCCGCAGGCACCAGCCGATGATCGTATTCGGCGGCGATTCCCGCATCCGCCTTCGCGAGCACCATCTCGATCAAATCGATCGCGGCATGAAAGTGCGTCCATTCGCGATACATCTCCTCGATCAGATCGCGCTCACCGCGCGCGAATGCCTGGTCGAAGGCGTCCTCGAGTCCAAGCCAGGCGCCGAGCATCAGCCGCGTCTGCGTCCAGGCGAACTGCCACGGAATGGCGCGCAGGCTGCCCACGCCGTCATCCTCGCCACGACCGGGCCGCCGCCCGGGACGGCTGCCGATGTTCATGTGCGCAAGCTCCGAATGCGGAGTGGCGGCGCGGAAATAATCCATGAACCGTGGATGCTCGTAGACAATCGCACGGTAGCTGTCTGCGGCCGCGTCGCGTAATCGATCCATGCAGTCACGCCACTCGGGTCGCGGTGCCCCGACCGGCGACAGCCAGCCTTCGAGCGTCCCGCTCGTGTAGACCTCCAGTGTCCGGAGCGCAATGTCGGGCAAGCCGAACAGCGCTTGCAGCATCTCGCCTTGCTCGGTGACGCGAAGCGCGCCGTCGATCGATCCCGCCGGCTGCGACATGATCGCCAGGTGGGTGGGACCGCCGCCGCGGCCGACGCTCCCGCCACGGCCGTGGAACAGCGTGAGCGTCACGCCGTGGCGGCGACTCGATTCGACGATGGCTTCCTGGGCGCGGTGTAAATCCCATCCCGCCGCCAAACGGCCGACATCCTTCGCGGAGTCGGAATATCCCACCATCACTTCCTGCCGGCGGCGAATGCGCTCGCGGTATTCGGGGATCGCGAACAGCGAATCGATGATGTGGCCGGCGTTCTGCAGATCGCGCGAGGTCTCGAACAGCGGCACGACCCGCAACGGTGTCGGCATACCGCATGCGTGTTGCAAGAGTTCAACCGCGAGAACGTCGGAGGCGCGGCTCGCCATCGTGATCACGTAGGCTCCGAGTGAACTGCGAGGGATGCGCGCGATCGTCCGAAAGGTGTCGAGGGTGTCCGTGACGCCGGCATCCGCCGAGAGCCGATCGGGAATGCGCAAGCGTCCCACCGCGATCTCGCGATTGAGGAACTCGAGCCTGGTGCTCTCATCCCAATCGCGGTACGCCCCGTGATCGAGCGCTTCGGTAACCGCACTCAGTGCCTCGGTGTGACGGCCGGCATCCTGCCGAATGTCCAGCCTCGCGAGTGTCAGTCCGAACGTCGCCACGCGTCGACGAAGGTCGGTGAGCCGTCCGCCGGCGATCACCTCCTGCCCGCGCTCGACCAGCGATTCATGACAGAGCCGCAATGCCGCTTCGAATGGTTCGGCGTCCAGATAAATGTCCTCACCTGGAGCGGTGTCCTCCTGTAATGACGCTTCGAGCCACGCGCGAGTGGCGGCCATGCGTGCGCGCACGCCGCGGAGGAGCGCGCGGTACGGTTCGCGCGAGCCGCCAGCGGCTGCACACAGCGCAGGCGAGCCGGTTGCGAGTGAGAGCTCGCCGCGCAGCGCATCGAGCTCGTGCAAATACAGGTCGGCGGCCACCCAGCGATGCAACAAGCATGTTTGCCGGGTGATCTCCGGCGTGACGTTGGGGTTGCCATCGCGATCGCCTCCAATCCATGAACCAAAGCAGATTGGTGTCGCTTCGATTGGCAGCGCCCGGCCGGTGCTGGCCTTGAGCGCGCGATCGAGCTCGCGCAGGTAGCGGGGGAGCGCGGCCCACAGTGCTTGCTCGAACAGCACCAGGCCGCTGCGCACCTCGTCTATCGGCGTCGGCTTCCGATCGCGAATCTCGTTGGTTCCCCAGGCCGCCATGATCTCGCGACGCAGTGCGGCAGTCACCGCCTCACGTTCCTCCGGCGTGAGGTCGCTGCGGTCTCGCTCGGACAGGAGAGCGGCAATCCGGTGGTACTTTTCAACCAGCGTCCGGCGGGAGATTTCGGTCGGGTGCGCGGTGAGGACGAGCTCGATGCGGAGCGACGTCACCGCCTGGTGAAGCGCGTCGGCGGTGATGCCGCCGGCCAGCAGCCGTTCGAACGCGTCCTCGCACGATCCCCGTTGAGGCCGCGCGCCGGCGTCGCGCCGGTAGGCACGTCGTCGCCGGCCGCGATGGTGTTGTTCGGCAACGTTCGCGAGATTGAGGAAATGCGCGAAGGCGCGCGCCACCGGCAGGCTGAGCTCGACGGGCATCGCAGCGAGCTCGCTCTGCAGTTGCTCGAACTCCGCGGGATTGCCTCCACGGGCGCCTTTCGCCAGCACCCGCACGCGTTCGACGATCTGCAACAGCTCTGGTCCTTCTTGCGCCGAGAGCGTTTCGCCGAGCAGAGTGCCGAGGAGGTGGATATCGTGCCGCAGAGCTTGGTGCGGATCGTCGCCCACACCATCACGATACCGCATGGCGCGCGACGCTCCGGACCAACGCGCGCCGGATCGGGCAGAATGCCGGGCACCCAACCGTCCCATTCTGATCCGATCAGGGCTATATACAGATGATGAGCAGCCCTGATCCCAATCTCCGCCGCGAACGATGGAAGTTGACCGCACGACTCGTCCGAGCCCTGCAAACGCCGATGCTCGTCTTGAGCGGGGTGTGGCTCGTGCTGCTGGTCGTTGAGTTCACTCGCGGACTGTCACCCTTCCTTCAAACCGCCACTGAACTGATCTGGTTGGCATTCGTGCTGCAGTTCCTGATCGAAGTCACGATTGCTCCGAGCAGGTCGTTGTACTTGCGAAAGCACTGGATAACGGCCATCTCATTGGCGCTTCCAGCTCTGCGCCTGTTGCGACTCGCGCGGTTCGCCCGAGCGGCCCGTCTTGTCCGCACCGGCCGCGGCCTCCGGCTGGCACGGCTGCTCGGCGCCGTCAATCGGGGTATGAAGACTGTGGCGCGTGGCTTTAGGCGACGTGGCATCGGCTATCTCACGCTGTTGACGTTCGTGGTTGCAATTACCGGCGCCGCTGGTATGTACAGGTTCGAAATGGATGCGCCGGGCGGCCCCGGCTTTACCGATTACACCACCGCGTTGTGGTGGACAGCCATGCTGCTGACAACGATGGGCTCGGAGTACTGGCCGCAGACGGCCGAGGCGCGCCTGCTGTGCCTGCTGCTCGCCCTGTATGCATTCGCGATGTTCGGCTACGTGACTGCCGCGATAGCCGCATACTTCGTGGGAAAGGATTACGAGCGCGGACAGCGTACCGGCCAAATGGGCGAAAACTGAATGGCGCGCACCATCACATCGTCATGGATGAGTCGAGTGGCTTTTGCTGGACATCGACACGCCTCTATGCCACGTTCGAATATGCCGCAACCAACACCGCCTGGAACCACACCACTCCCAGGGCCAGGGCCGACCAATCCGAATCCACAACCGGGGCCAACCAAACCGATGCCGCCGCCCGGTCCCACCAATCCGTTGCCGCCGCGACGCTGATTGTCTCGTATCACCTCGCGTGAGCGCCGCCACACGAAATCCCACGACGGCGGCGCAGCGTCGTTGCGGATAAATCTCGTCAGGCGTCGCTGCACTGCGTCGAGATATTGGGCGCCGAGGTGGTCGCCCGCTTCGGCGCTACCGCGATTGTAGGCTCGAATTGCCGAGTCCAGATCGCCGCCCGTTTCGTCGAGCATCAGTGCCCTCAGGCGCGCGCAGTCACGCTGAGCGGGGACGTCGGTTCGTCGCGTCGACGCGCATGGAGGAACGGGGAGAGTGAACCAGAGCCACACCCCGATATCTCGAACGACTACCCGCGCGCAGGTCGGCCTCGCCGCTGGACCGCTGCTGTTCGCCGCCATGCTGCTCCTGGCACCACCCGAGGGCATGGCCGTACTCGCATGGCGGACGGCTGCCGTCGGCGTACTCATGGCGGTATGGTGGGTCACCGAGGCCCTCCCCATTGCCGCGACGGCCCTGCTTCCAATCGTGCTCTTCCCGCCACTCGGTGTCGCGACCGTCGCGGCCACGACGGCGCCGTACGCGAATCCTGTGATCTATCTTTTCCTGGGTGGCTTCCTCATCGCGATGGCGCTCGAGAGCTGCGGGCTGCATCGGCGCATGGCCCTCGCCGTCCTCGGGGTGGTTGGCACGCGTCCCGCCAATCTCATCCTCGGCTTCATGGCGGCGACCGCGTTCATCAGCATGTGGGTGAGCAATTCCGCGACCGTCGTCATGATGCTGCCGATGGCGACGTCGGTGATCGCCCTCGCGCGCGGCGGGGGCGAGCCGGCGGGCGACGCACCGAGCCGCGCCTTCGACGTCGCCCTGCTGCTCGGCATTGCGTACGCGGGCAACATCGGCGGGCTCGGCACACTCATCGGCACGCCCCCTAACGCGCTGCTCGCGGGTTTCATGTCGGAGACCTACGGCGTGCAAATCGGCTTCATGGAGTGGATGTTGCTCGGCGTGCCGATCGTGGTGGTCTCGCTCCCGTTTGCCTGGCTCGTCCTCACGAAGTGGCTGTACCCCGTGGGATCCGAGCCGATCGCCGGAGGTGCGGCGATGCTACGCGAGCAACGCGGCGCGCTGGGATCGATGTCGAGGGCCGAATGGACGGTCGGTGCCATCACGGCGCTCACCGCCACGGCGTGGGTGAGTCGCCCGGTGTTTGAGCGGTGGATCCCGGCGGCGACCGATACCGGCATCGCGATGACCGGCGCGTTGCTGCTGTTCATCGTGCCGCTCGCGTGGCGGCCGCTGCGTGTCGCGCTGACCTGGACCGATGCGGAGCGACTCCCCTGGTCGGTGCTGATTCTCTTTGGCGGAGGATTGTCGCTCGCCGCGGCCATCGAGCAGACGGGCCTGGCCGGATGGATCGGCGCAGCGCTCAGCGCGCTGGCCGGATGGCCGGTGTTCGCGGTGATCCTCGTCGTGACGACCGTCGTGATCTTTCTGACCGAGTTGACGAGCAACACGGCCACCGCCGCGGCATTCCTGCCTCTGGTCGCATCGCTGGCGATTGGCATCGGCGCCGATCCAATGCTCCTCGCCGTTCCGACGGCGCTCGCCGCGAGTTGCGCATTCATGCTGCCAGTGGCGACACCGCCGAATGCGATCGTCTACGGCACCGGCGCGCTGACCATCCCGCAGATGGCCAAGGCGGGAATGTGGCTGAACGTGTTCTTCGTGGCGCTGCTACCGCTGGTCGTCTATCTGTTCGCCGAGCGGATTTTTGCTCCGTAATAACCTTCGCCCCCGCCGTTTCCCGTCCAGCGCGTGGCCGGCCGTGGTCTGAGGCCCGCGATCCGCTCTCAACGCAACTCCCGCATTGCAGCCGGTTCGCCGCATTGACTATGATGACGTTGGTTTTTCCAAAGTCCCGAAGCTTCAAAGAGGGTTGAATCGATGCGATATAGAAATCTGCTCGTGTGCACTGCCGTCTTCACCGCCGCCCTTTTCGCCGCCGCACCGGCTTTGGCGCAGGCCAAGACCGATCCGCGCACGGCGCGATTCGGGGTGTGGGACAACTCGACCAATCCCAACAACGTCATGACCTACGAGGGCTACGAGAACGGCGGCAGCAAGCTCACCGTGAGCAACCCCAGCAATCCCGCGAACGACTGGAGCTATGTGACGCTGTTCGACGGTGTCTACCGGCCCGTCACCAACCAGAAGGGCGCCGAGACCGCCGTCGAGATCATCAACGACAAGAGCATCCGCATCTACAACAAGCGCAACGGCGTGCTGAACCAGGTCGTGATCAACACCTTGTCGGAAGACAACAACACGATCAGCAACGAGTACGTCCGCATGGACAAGGAAGGCAAGATCACGGGCGTCACGCACGTGACCTACATCCGCCGCCAGAAGAAGTAACACCGCGTCATCGATGCTTCGCGAACATACGGCCGCCGGTTCGCCGGCGGCCGTTGTGCTTTTCGGCGGCCATTGGCCTTACATGCGACGAAGCGCGCGGCGTTGAAACTTCTTGATTCGCCACCGCAATGGCGTGAGATCGGTCTGCGGCTGAGCTTGTGTGCTCATAAGTCCGCATAAGTCTTTTCGCCAATAAAGCCTGCGTAGTTTCCGGCCGAAATCCGTCTATGCTTGTTCGTCGCTGCCGCGGCTGGTGGCGACCTTATATCCCTTCATGGCTGTCGCGAATTCGATTGTCATCGTCCGTCCCGAGCACCTGACCTCTATCAAAAAACGGCTCGCCGACACCGACGCCGTGGCCGTAGTTTCCGAGTCGGAGTTGCTCCAGGTGCAGGACCGTCTCTTGGCGCGGCCGCCGGACGTCCTCGTCATGCACCCCACCTTCGCGGCCACTTCGCGTGGGGCGACGCTGGTGGCCGCGCTGAAGGCCAAGCCTCGTGCCACCGGCACGGCCATCCGGGTCTTCATCGAAGACGAGGTCAAGGCGCCGCTGATCCTCACGGAAACCAACCTCGCGGGCGCCGAGGCCCTGCTCGAAACCTCGCGGCCGCTCGACCGCGCGGGCACGCGCCAGGCCGCCCGCTATCCGATGAATCGCCGCGCGGTGGCGATCAATGGTGACCCGGGGCAGCTCATCGATCTCTCGGTCTCCGGGGCGCAGGTCCAGGTGGCCTCCCGCCTGCGGCCGCTCAAGGTCGCGCGCCTGGTGTTGCCCAATGAGGCCGGTGACGTGCGGTTGCAGGGGACGGTCGCATGGGCCATCGCGGTGCCGAGCGGCGGGTCGATTCAGTACCGCGCCGGCGTCGAGTTCGTCAATCCGGACAAGAAGCAGTTGACCGCCTACTGCGAAAAGTACGGCGGCACGCCGGATCCGACGACCACCGGCATCACCTAGACCACCGATTGACACCGATTGGACACCGATTTTTCAGAGGCCTGCTAGAGGAGCGTGTCCGGGTAATCGGTGTCGAATCGGTGTGAATCGGTGGCCTAGTTCGAGAACGCCGCGATCCCGGTTTGCGCGCGCCCGAGAATCAGCGCGTGGATGTCGTGGGTCCCCTCGTAGGTGTTCACCACCTCCAGGTTGACGAGGTGACGAATCACGCCGAACTCGTCGACGATGCCGTTGCCGCCGATCATGTCGCGGGCCATGCGGGCGACGTCCAGCGCCTTGCCGCATGAATTGCGCTTCAACATCGAGGTGATCTCGGGCGCCGCGATGCCTTCATCTTTCATGCGGCCGAGGCGCAGCACCGCCTGCAGCCCGATCGAGATCTCGGTCTGCATGTCGGCAAGTTTTTTCTGGATCAACTGGTTCGCCGCGAGCGGCCGGCCGAACTGCTTGCGCTCGAGCACGTAATTGCGCGCGCGGTGCCAGCAATCTTCAGCGGCGCCGAGTGCGCCCCAGCAGATGCCGTAGCGCGCGCTGTTCAGGCACATGAACGGACCCTTCAGTCCACGAATCTCCGGAAAGACGTTCTCGTCGGGACACAACACGTTGTCCATGACGATTTCGCCGGTCACGCTCGTGCGCAGGCCGACCTTGCCGTGAATCGGCGGCGCGCTGAGGCCCTTCATCCCTTTCTCGAGAATGAACCCGCGAATCACGTCGCCATCGTCTTTCGCCCACACGATGAACACGTCGGCGATCGGACTGTTGCTGATCCACGACTTGGTGCCGGTGAGCGAAAAGCCGCCGGGCACTTTCTTCGCGCGGCTGGTCATGCCGCCCGGATCCGATCCGGCGCCCGGTTCGGTCAATCCGAAGCAGCCGATCCACTCGCCGGTGGCGAGCCGTGGCAGGAACTTCTGTTTTTGCGCTTTCGTGCCGAACTCGTTGATCGGCACCATCACCAGCGAGCCCTGCACGCTCATCATCGAGCGGTACCCGGAATCCACGCGCTCGACCTCGCGCGCGACCAGCCCATAGCTCACGTAGTTGAGACCCGCGCCGCCATACTCTTCGGGAATGACACAGCCCAGCAGGTCCAGCTCGCCCATTTCACGGAAGATCGAGGGATCTGCTTTCTCGTGGCGAAACATCTCGAGGACGCGGGGCGCCAGTTTGTCCTGGCAGTAGGCGCGCGCGGTTTCGCGGACCATCCGCTCTTCGTGGCTCAGCTGCTGATCGAGCAGTAACGGGTCGCTCCAGTGGAAGCGCGTTTCGGTTTTCGTCGACATAAAGGCTCTCTGCTCAGCGGTTTAGTAGCGATCTTACCTTGACTTCGCGTACCGGCCGTCCGCATAATGACCCGAGATACCGGGCGTTTGGCGCGGACTCCCAGCCGCTGACGGCGTCCCCATGTGACCCACCCCCGGGGTCGAGAAGACACATCATGTCGTTTGAAGATCGTGTGCGATCTACTGTCGATCAGTCGATAGGTTCGCTCGTCCAGCAACTACTCGCCCAGGCCGCCGAGGAACGCGACGAGGTGTCCCGCGCCGCCGTCGCCTCGGCGATGGACAAAGCCGAAGTGAGCACGCAAGTCCGGGTGGCTGATGCCGAGGCGCGCGTGCGCGCGCTCATGGAAGAGGCGATCCAGACCGGCCGGCGCGAGGAGCGCGACATCGTCTCACGCGAGGTTCGCCAGAAGGTCGAAGCCGAGTTCGAGCCCAGGATGAACGACGCGGTCGAGATGGTCGAGGCGCGCGCACGGGTAGCGCTGGCCGACACGCAGGCGAAGGCCGCCGACGAATTGAAAGCGGCGGTGGCGTCGGCGCGCGTCAAGGAACGCGAGCTCGAGATGGCCGGCGTCAGCCGGCTGCTCGAAAGCGTGCGTGGTCTCGACGGAGCTTCCACGCTGAGCGAAGTGCTCGATGCGCTCGCGCTCGCGGCCGGACGCGAAGCGGCGCGTGCCGCGGTCGTGGTGCTGAGAGGGGAGCGCATTCATGGCTGGAAGCTCACTGGATTCGGTCCGCGTGATGCCCAGCCGAAGTTGATCGATCTCCCGCTGGCCGAGTCGGGCGTGATTGCCCTCGCGGTGGGCGCGGCGCGCGCGGTGACCACGCGCGACAGCGCCACGGCTTCGGTGGGTCCCGGATTCGAGAGGCTGTCGACCGACCGCATGGGTCTCGCCGTCCCCGTCGTCGTTGGCGGGCGTGTGGTCGCGGTCGTATATGCCGATGCGGTGACGATGGACGGCCACGACCGGCCCGTGCCGAGCTGCTGGCCGGAGCTGATCGAAGTGCTGGCTCGGCATGCGGGCCGTTGTCTCGAGGCGCTTACTACCCAGAAGACTGCGACGCCGAAGATTACGACCACAGGGACGCAGGGTGCACAGGGTGCACAGGGCTCGCCTTCGCGGCCGGAGGCCGCTCCGGCGGAGTCCCGCCGTAGCTCTCTGGACTCTGGTAGAGCGAAGGCGGATGCAGCTGCGCCATCGACCTCGACGCCCGGTACGGCCATCATGCAGATGACGGACGGGGTCGCGGCGGCGGCGCGGCGCACGGCGCGGCTGTTGGTAGCCGAGATTCGTCTGTTCAATGAGCCCGCCGTCAACGAAGGCCGCCAGCAGCGCAATCTGCTTTCTCGTCTCGCCCCTGAAATTGAGAGGGCCCGGCAGGCGTATAACGAACAGGTGCCGGCCGGTGTTCGCGGGGATACGGATTTCTTCCACCAGGAACTCATCCGTACGCTGGCGGGCGGAGATGCCACGTTGCTCGGAAACTTAGTCTGACGATGATCGACCCGAAAGGGCTGTTGCTCGGCGCGGCGCTGGTCGCATGCGTCGCGCTCTCCGCAGAACAACTTGTGGTCCCGGGGCGGGCCGGTACGCCCGTGCCGGCGAAGCTCTCGCCCACGGCGCATCCGCCGGTGCCCGCCGACTTGTCGTCGATGTGGCTCATGCCGGCGCAAGGCGCGAAGCTCGGCCCCGCCATGGCCAATTTCGTTCGCGGTGTGCGGTTGCTCGAAGAGGACGACCAGCCCGCGGCCGCGCTGCCGCTGGTGAGTGATACCGCCCTGGCGACGACACCGCTTGCCGACTACGCCCGCTACTACACCGGCGTCGCGCTCATGAAACTCGAGCGCTACAGAGACGCCGACAAGGTGCTCGGGGACCTGGCCGCGCGCCAGATCGACGGCCATCTTCCCGAAGACGCCGCTTTCCTGCAGGCTGAAGTCCGCGAAGCACAGAAGGACTACAAGAGTGCGCTCGCGATTTACGAATCGCTGGTCACTCGGAAGCTCGCCCGCCCGCAGACCGCGTGGTTGCGATTGGGGTTGGCGGCCGACGAGGCCGGGCAGCCGGCCCGATCGGTTGAGGCCTTACGGCGCGCGTATTACGACTATCCGGCCACGGCCGAGGCCGATCAGGCTGGCGCCGAGCTCGACAGGCAGGATGTCGACATCGATGCGGCTTCGGCTCCCAAGGAGCTCGCGCGCGCGGAGGTCTTGTTCCAGGTGCGCCGCTGGACCGACGCCCGCGCCTCCTATCAAAAGGTGCGGCCGTTTGTGGCCGAAGCGGATCGCGAGCGCGTGGCCATCCGCCTGGCCGCGGCCGAGATTGCGCTGGGTCGCCATCGCGCTGGCCGCGACGGGTTGCGGCCAATGCTCGGCGGACCGCTCGCCGACGAGGCCCACTTCCATTTCCTGACCGCGGTGCGCGGACTCCAGTTGAAGAACGAGCACCGCACCCTCGCGCGCGCGTTCGTCGAGAAATTCCCGAACAGCCCGTTTGCCGAGGAAGTGCTCAACAACCTCGCCTCCGCCTTCATCATCGACGACGAAGATGACGAGGCCGACGCGGTGTTTCGCGAAATCCTCGCGCGCTATCCGGCGGGACGCTTCGCGGCGCGGGCCGCGTGGAAGGCCGGATGGACGGCGTATCGGGAGGGTCGCTTCACCGACGCGCTGCAGTATTTCGATCAGGGCGCGGCGCAGTTTCCGCGATCGGACTATCGTCCGTCGTGGCTGTACTGGGCGGGCCGCGCCGCGATGCAGGCCGGCGATCCCGAAACCGGCACCGCGCGATTGCGGCTGGCGGCCACTGACTATCACAACTCGTATTACGGCCGGCTCGCGGTGGCGCGCCTGAAAGATACCCGTGGTGGCGTGGTCGCGCCAACGCTCCAGAAGGCCCCCGCCACGGTGACCTTTCCCACCGCCGGCCGCATCGTGTCGCTCTTATCGGCGGGCCTCAATCGCGAAGCGTTGAACGAGCTGCAGTATGCGCAGCGGGTGTGGGGCGATTCGCCGCCGTTGCAGGCCACCATCGCGCTGGCGCACCAACGCCTGGGCAACGTGCGCGCCGGCATCAACGCGATGAAGCGCGCCTATCCGCAATACCTCGCCGCCGGCGGCGAGACGCTGCCGCGGCAGATCCTGCAGGTGATTTTCCCGGTCGACTTCTGGCCGCTGCTGCAGAGGTACTCGAAACAGCGCAATCTCGATCCGTATCTGGTGGCGGCGCTGGTGGCGCAGGAATCGAATTTCGATCCGGTGGTGCGCTCGCATGCCAATGCCTACGGCTTGATGCAGATCCTGCCGAGCACGGGCCGCCAGTACGCCCGCAAGCTGGGCGTGCGGCCGTTCTCGACCCGGCGGCTGACCGAGGCCGAGGTCAACGTGCGGCTAGGCACGCAGATCTTCGCCGACTCCATTCGCAAGTTCGGCGGCGTCCATTTCGCGCTGGCCGCGTACAACGCCGGCGACAGCCGGGTGGCGCGCTGGCAGCGCGAGAGGCCGGGGCTGCCCCAGGACGAGTTCATCGACGACATCCCGTTCCCCGAGACGCAGAATTATGTGAAGCGGATCCTCGGCACTGCGGAGGACTACAGACACCTGTATAGTTCTCCGTAGGTTCCTCACGGGGGTTCCGCACGAGGGTTCATGACGAAGGTTCGCAGCGCCAGACGTGTGTCGTCGTTCGCCGACTCGGTGTTTGCCGAGATGACCCGCCTGGCGAAGCTCCACAACGCGGTCAACCTCTCCCAGGGCTTTCCGGACTTCGAGGCGCCGCAGGCGATCAAGGATGCCGCGTGCGCCGCGATCCAGGCCGAGCAGAATCAGTACGCGCCACCCTATGGCACCAAGGCGCTGCGCGACGCCATTGCCGCAGACTTCGGCCGGCGCTACGCCGTCGCGATTTCCGCGGAGCAGGTCACCGTATGCTGCGGATCCACCGAAGCGATGATGGCCGTGATGCTGTCGTGCCTCGATCCGGGCGACGAGGTGATTGTCTTCGAGCCGTGTTACGAGAACTACGGCCCGGGTGCGATTCTCGCCGGCGCGGAGCCGAAATACGTCCGCTTGCGCGCGCCCGATTGGCGCTTCGATCCCGATGAATTGACGCGCGCGTTCAGCAACCGGACCCGCGCCATCGTGATCAACTCGCCGAACAACCCGACCGGCAAGGTGTTCACGCGCGACGAGCTGCAGCAGATCGCGGAGCTCTGCCAGCGCTGGGATGTGCTGGCCATCTCGGATGAAATCTACGAGCGGATCGTGTTCAACGGCCACTCGCACGTGCCGATGGCATCGCTGCCGGGGATGGCGGATCGCACGGTGACGACCGGCGGTTTGTCGAAGACCTACAGCGTCACTGGCTGGCGAATCGGCTGGGCTATTTCACCTCCCGCCCTCACGGGCGGGATCCGGAAGATTCACGACTTTCTCACCGTGGCCGCCCCCACGCCGTTTCACGACGCCGGCGTAGCCGCCCTCTCGATGCCCGACACGTTCTACCTGCAGCTGGTGGCCGAGTACCAGTCGAAGCGCAACTTGATGGTCGATATCCTGCAGCGTCACGGGTTCGAGAGCGACAAGCCCGGCGGGGCCTATTACGTGATGGCCGACGTCAGCCGCTTCGGCTTCGAGTCCGACTCCGCGTTTGCGCATTACCTGGTCAAGGAAGTGGGCGTGGCCACCGTTCCCGGCAGCAGCTTCTACGCCGATCCGTCGACGGCGCCGCACCTGCTGCGGTTCTGTTTCTCGAAGCAGGATGACACGCTGCACGAAGCCGATCGCCGGCTCGCGCGGCTTTCGATAGTGTCGTCTAACCGGGCCTGAGCGTCGGGTGGCACCCTGGGCACCTAATCCCTGGGCCAGGCGATGATTTCGTAGAGCCACACGTCGCCGTCTTGCTCCAACGGTCGAAGGTAGTTGACGTAGTCGTGCTCGATTCGCGCGACCGTCGACGCGCGGTCGCCGGCGCCCATCAGGTTGAGGTGAAAGACGGCATACCGGGCGCCGAGTGTCTCCAGGATGGCGAACGAATCGCGGCTTGGAAACCCGCTGAGCGGCAGCGCGTTGTCACGAAAGTCCTGCGGAATGTGATCGCTGTAGCCGTTAATCAATGGCTGCCAGTGATAGGTCGACGCCAGCATGTATTCGGCATGGCGGTGATAGGCGGCGCGGTCGGACCAGTAGGGGAGTTCCACGACCGGGCCACGCGGCAGTCGTGCCAGCGTGCGATGGACATTCGACACCGCCGGCGCCGTCCGCATGCGCAGCGGGGCGCGATACAGATCGGCAACGACGAGCAGAAACAGGATCGCGAACGCCGCATTCGCCGCTCGTCGTCGAATCAGGACGATCACCGCGGGCGCCGCCAGCACCACGAGGCACAACGTGACGACAATGCCGGCCCTGGAGGGCGCCCGCAGGAACGAGAAGACGGGCACGGTGTAGTAGAGCAGCGTGTACAACCCCGCTTTCGGTCCCAGCGTCAGCCAGAACGTGAACAACGCGAGCCCGATGTAGTACCACGCTTCGTCGCGCTTCAGGCCGATGCCGTCGCGCTCCCGTCTGAATGTCGCGCCCCAACAGCCAAGGACGATCGCGAGAATGCCTGGAAACAAGCCTTCACTCGGGGCCCACAAGTACGGCACCCACCAGCGATGCGCCCACGCCGACGAATTGAACCAGGCGCTGATATTTGCCGAGTATTGGCCGCTCAGCGTGCGCTCGAAGCCTGTCGTCTCTTGCATCTCGAGATAGGGGAGAAAGAACGGCGCGATCAGGCCAAGGCACACCGCCGCCGCCACTGCGACGGCCGTGAGGTATGTGACGTCCTTCCATCGTTGCCGCGTGAAGGCGAACCAGATGCTGGCGAACGCGATCATGCCGCCCGCGAAAATGCCGTAATAGGCGCAGGCCAGTCCGGTCAGCGCCATCACGATTCCGAGCTCGATGGCGCGTGCGATGGAGACGCGGTCCAGAAAGCGGTGCCACGCCAGCATGCACCACGGCAGGAAACCGATCAGCAATAACTGGACGTGTGCCTGCCGGACAAACGCAAATGGGCAGTACGCAAACATGACGCCGGCAATGATCGCGGCGCGGCGATCGCCGGTGAGATGCCGCACCAGGTAATACGTCGCCACGAACGACTGGACGAAGCTGAACAGAAAGACGAAGTTATGCGTGCGGTACGGATTCTTCGTCAGCAGCCAGACGGGAGCGCCGATGACACCGGCGACGATGTTGCCTTCGGAAAAGGCGAGCGCGTTGGGGTGCGGATAAAAGATGTTGGCGCGGAACAGGGTGAGCGGATCTGTCGTCAGCGCATGGGCCACCCACGACACGACCCAGATGCTCCAGCGGCCGTCGTTGGTGTCGAGCCGCCCGGCGTTGCTGAAGTTGACGATGTAGGGATACGTGAAGACGCACGCGATGACGACCGCCGCCATCGCGACGATGGTCGCCTCGGCGGGCCCGCGGAAGCGCATGTGTGGCCGTATGGTAGCATGCCGGTCACACACCTTTGTCCGCGGATCGACTTCTGGCACTGACGTACCGAGCGGAGCAATCGCACTTCTGGTTTCGTGGCTTCCGGCGATACATGAAGCCCGCGCTCGCGCGCGCCGTGGCCGGCGTGCCCGGGCCGCGCATTCTCGATTGCGGCTGCGGCACCGGATCGAACCTCGAGATGCTGCGCGCGTACGGGAGGGCCGTGGGCTTCGATCTGACGGCCACCGGCGTGCGGTTTGCCAGGGCGCACGGCCAGACCGTGGCCCGGGCCAGCATCGCCGCCATTCCCTTTCGAACGGGCACCTTCGATCTCGTCACCTCGTTCGACGTCTTTCAGTGCCTGCCGGACGAGATCGAGCGGGCCGCGATCGCGGAAATGGCCCGCGTGCTCAAGCCCGGCGGCTGGGTGTTACTGCACGTTGCCGCGCTCGAGATCCTGCACGGCAAGCATTCGGTGCTTTCCGAGGAAGTGCGGCGCTACACGCCCGGCCGCCTGCGCGCCATCGTCGAGCCCGCCGGCTTCCAGATCGATCGGCTGACGTTCGATCACATGTCGCTGTTGCCGCTGATGCTGCCAGTGCGCATGTGGCACCGCGCCACAGCCGCGGGTGGTCACGTGGTGGCGGGTGAAGCCGAGATCGCGGTGCCGGTGGCACCGGTGAATGCGGCGTTGACGGCGCTGGTGTCGCTCGAGGCGCTGGCGCTGCGCGCCGTCAACATGCCAATTGGCAGTTCGCTGATGTGTCTGGCGAGGAAAGTGCAGAGTGCAGAGTTAAGAGTTTAGAATCTTCTCCACTCCGCACTCTGCACTCTGCACTCCGCACTCTGAACTTGCAGCGTTAGTACCTGACGACCCCTCCGAAATAGAACCCCTTGAACTGCAGATCACCGGTGTCGAGATCGATGTCATAAAACACCGTCGTCCGGCGGTAGCCGAATGTCGCGCCCACGTACTTGTTCATGTTGTAGGTGGCGTGCACATCGAAGTCGGTGTAACGCCCCTCGCCATCGAACTGTTCCTTGAGGCTGTCGGGCGTGCGGAAGAATGACAGCTCGCCGTTGATCGCCACGTTCGGCACCACGTAGGCGCGCCCGACGAAGCCGATGGTCGGGATGGGCGCCGCGGCGCTGATGAACTCCGCGCCGATCGGGCTGTCGAGGCTGACGTCGACGTTCGTGTACTTCAGGTCGAGCAGCACGCCAAAGAAGCCCTTCTTGTAATACAGGAAGTCGTATTCGTAGCCGAAGCGATAGGTCGAGAAGTCCACGGTCGTGGTGACCGGCAGGCCCACGCGGTAGCGCTGGCCGTTGAAGATGAATTCGCGGCTCACCGGGAACGCGTCGGTCTCGTACTTGATCGGCAGGTGCTGGAAGCGGAAGCGGTGTTTCGTCGCCGGCCGCAGCACGATATCGAACATGCCGAGTCGCTTTTTCTCGATGCCGAGGTCGGCAATCAGGTTGATGTCGGTCCCGATGATGCCGAGCGACTCCGAATTGACGATCAGCGACGGCTCGGCGTTCCAGAAGCTATACGCCGCCTCGATGTGGTAATCCTCGCCCACGGCGTCGCCGTTGGTGGCATTTGGACGATACTGCGCAGAGGCGGTGGCTGGCGCCGCCACCACTCCCAGCAGCACTAAGCTCAACAACGCGTGCAAACGGCAGACAGACATTGGCATAACGATCTGAACCCCGGGCTCAATGTAAAAACGGTTGACGAAATGCCCGTAGAACGGGCCGCGCCCTGAGGGTGGACGCCTATGCCTGCTGGGAGGGCAGGCGGGGTACAGGATACCAGAATTTCAAATCTGAAATCGAGGATCGACCGATTACTTGACAATCGGTCGATCCTCGATCGTCCGATTAATGGACAATCGGTCGATCGTCGATCGTCAATTCGGCCCCTGCCTCATCCGTCACCCCTGCTCCGCCGTGGCCGGCGCCGGCCCGCCGCGGAGCACCGAGAACCACTTCTGGATGGCCGCGCCGAGGATGGTCACGGCCAGCACGATCATCACCGCCGTGCAGATCGTGAGAATCCACCCTTCGATGTGCCGCGCCGCGTCGGGGCCGGTGGCCAGCGGATAGTAGTTACCGGTGATGTTCAGCACGCCGCCGTAGAGCGTGTTGGTGGCGAGGAACAGCAGAGGCACCGTCGTCACCCAGATGTACTTGGCGCGGCCCATGTTGATCAGGATGCTGGTGCACACCGCGAGCGCCACCGACGCGAGCAATTGATTGCCGACGGCAAACATCGGCCAGATCGTATTGATCTGTCCGGTGTAGATGAAGTACGACCACGACAACACCATGAGCGACGTCGCGAGCGATCCGGCCACGATATTGTCGTGCCGCGCGAACGGCTTGTAGGCGCGGCCCATGAACTCCTGCAACAGGAAGCGGCCCACGCGCGTGCCCGAGTCGATGGTCGTCAGGATGAACAGCGCCTCGAACATGATCGCGAAGTGATACCAGTAGGCCAGCAGGCCCTGCATGCCGGGGAGCGCGGCAAAGATCTGCGCCATGCCCACGGCGAGCGACACCGCGCCGCCGGTGCGTCCAGCCACGGTTTCACCGACCGCGGCTTCGATGCCGGCGATGTTCACGGGCGCCATCTGCACGCCCTGGAACGTCAGGTTCGCGTAAACCGCCGGTGGCACGTTGATCGCGAAGTAATCGCCGGGGGCCATCGATGCCGCCGCGATCAGGGCCATGATGCCGACCAGGCCTTCGATCAACATCGCGCCGTAGCCGACCGGCCGGATGTCGGTTTCCTTGTCGATCATCTTCGGCGTGGTGCCGGAACTGATGAGCGCATGGAATCCTGAAATCGCTCCGCACGCAATCGTGATGAAGCAGAACGGGAACAGCGGGCCCGGGATGATCGGTCCGCCGCCGCCGGCAAACTCGCTGAGTGCCGGCATCTTCAGTTCAGGATTGACGATCATGACGCCCAACGCGAGCAGCAGGATGGTGCCGATCTTGGTGAACGAGCTCAGATAGCCGCGCGGCGAGAGCAGCAGCCATACCGGCAACATCGACGCCGCAAAGCCGTAGACCGCGAGCGCGATGACGATCTGCGTGCGATTCAGATGGAACAGGCTCGCGAACCATGAGTCGGAACGGCTGATCGGTTCGCCCGCCCACAGGGCGACCAGTAATCCCACGACACCAAGGATGGTGGCTTCGGTGATCTTCCCCTTCCGCCACACATACATCCAGAAGCCCATGAACATGCCCAGCGGAATGGTCATGCCCACGGTGAACGTGCCCCAGACGCTATCGGCCAGCGCATTGACGAACGCGACGCCGAGGCCCGCCAGCGCGACCACCAGGATGAAGAGGATCGTGATTGCCGCCACAAAGCCGATGAACGGGCTGATCTCCGCCTTGACGATGTCGGGCAGCGACTTGCCGCCGCGGCGGGTCGACGCCCATAGCACCATCGAGTCGTGCACCGCGCCCGCGATGCAACATCCCGCGACGAGCCAGATGAAACCTGGCGCGTAGCCGAACTGCGCCGCCAGCATCGGGCCGACCAGCGGGCCAGCGCCGGTGATGGCCGCGAAGTGATGGCCGAACATCACCCACCTGCTCGTGGGGTAGTAGTTCGCGCCGTCGTATTTCGTATGGGCTGGGGTCTTCCGCGCGTCGTCCAGCATCCACACTTTCGTGGCGAGGAAGGCGCTGTAGTACCTGTAGGCGATGGCCAGGATGGCCAGCGCCGGAAGCAGTACATACAATGCATGCATAGCGGGGAATCTTATCATCCACCTCCGCTAAAGCTACGGTGGACAAGCCCCGCCTTCGTGAAGGCGCTTACTTCGTGTCAGGGTTTGTAACGGGCGCCGGAGTTTGACGCGGCGCCGCGGGCGCGGTGGGAGAGCCTGCCTCGCCGAAGCCGCCTTCGCGGCGAAGGCGGGCCTCCGCTTCCCGCTTGTGGAACAACGAATCGACCAGGCCCGGGAGGCTGTTCTCGGGGCTCCAGCCAAGCCGCAGCACTGTCAGGCGCACCGACCGCCGGCCGAATTGCAAGGCTTCCTTGCAGCTCCACAAGTACAGATCGACCGTGCGGCCGCGCACGGCGGGACCCGTGTCCATCACCGTCCACACGCCGCTGTAGCGCGGATTGGGTGTTTCGAGGCGCACCACGCTGCCAACGGGAAGGATCGCGGGATCCGCCGCGGCGATGCCGGTCCGCACGCCCACGCCGGAGGCCGTGGTCGAGCCCTTGCAGTACGCCGTAGCCTTGAACAGAAGGCGCGCGCCGGCTTGCGGCAGGATGCCGGTTTCAATCACGGTGGTGGCCGTGGCCTCCGAGCGAGAGTCGCGCGTGGCGGTCTGCTGAAAAAACACGAAGACCACCGCGACCACTAACGTCGCCATCGCTTTCCGGAGGTAAGAATCAGCGATTCGCAAAATGCTCGAAGCCTTGTGGGATAGCGTCCTCTTTTCCGTCTCTGAGAAGCACGCGCTCGTGCGCGTCCTTCGTAAACACGCCGATCTTCGTCAATGCGGGGTCCGCAACCTGGCGCGTCACCGATCGCAACCGGCCCGCGCCCTTCGCCGGCACCGCAAACAGCAGCTCGTAATCGTCGCCGCCGGCAATGGCGGCGGTCACCGCGTCGGCACCGCGCTTGTTCCACCAATCGCGCGCGCACGTCTCAATCGGCAACAGCGCCGCGTCGACCCGAACCCCCACCCGGCTCGCCGAGGCCACCTGGTGCACCGCATCGGCAAGGCCGTCGCTCAAATCCATTGCGGCTCGCGCGGCTCGTGCGCGACCCATGGCCACGCCCAGTCGCACGCGTGGCTCCGGTCGCCGATGGCGTGCCACACACGGCGAGCCGGCGTCCGCGCGCGCCCTCAACATCTCGAGCCCCGCCGCCGCACCGCCGATGCTGCCGCTCACGTAAATCTCATCGCCGGCCCGCGCGCCGCTTCGCGTGAGCCATTTTCGCGGCGCCGCTTCTCCGCCGGCCGTGACGTCCACCACCAACGGCCCGTCGGTGCGCGTGATGTTGCCGCCCGCCACCGATACCCCGTGGCGCGTCGCCAGAGCCGACATGCCATCGACCAGTTCTTCGACGTCCGCGACCTGCATCGAGCCGGGCAGCACCAGCGATACCAACGCCCATCGGGGCGTGGCGGCCATGGCCGCCAGGTCACTCAAGTTGACGGCCAGCGCCCGGTGGCCGATGTCTGCCGGTGTCGAATAGGCGCGTGAAAAATGCACCCCCTCGACGACCGCATCCGTCGTGACGACCAGGCGCGCATTGCGCGCCGTCGCCACCACCGCCGCATCGTCTCCAGGGCCGACCAGCACCGTCGCTGACGGACGGGGCAGGCGTGAGAGCAAACTTGCCAGAAGCGCGTGCTCGCCAAGCTCGGCAACCGTGATCAACCGAGCTCCAGAAGGCACCGCCGACAACCGTATTGGCTGCTGCTGACGATGCTCCAGACGGCACGCCATCGGCGTGTCGTGGTGGTCGATAAGTCCCCGCTTTGCCGTGTGGGGAGGATCGCTGAACCTGCGTAAGCAGGTGGAGCTGCTGTAGTAACCACGTTTTAGGCTTCCTCTCCGCGGAGGCATGCACACCACATGGCTTCGCAACTCGCTTGGGTTAAGAACATCGGCTCAGACGAGCCTCCTAACCATCACGAGCAAAGCAGGAGAGCCGATCTTAGGCGCGCGGGGTGGCGGGGTCAAGCGAAGGGCGAACAAATAACGAATTAGGAATAACGAATGACGAAAGGAACTTGGAAAAAAGCAAGCTCCTTATTCGTTATTCGTTATTCGTCATTCCGCGAGGGCGAGCGCCTGGTCGACCATGCGCTCGAGGGCCTCGGTCCGGGCCACCAGGCTGCCGGAGCTGTTGGTGAGGTTGGTGCGGGCCCGGAAATACTCGTCGGTGATGTTCAGGGCGGTCAGGATGGCCAGGCCGACGGCGTCGCTCGACGGCGACGACTTGGACGCCAGCGCCATCCGCGACTCCACAAACTGCGCCAGCTCCTCGACGTACTGGGGATCGAGCTCGGTACGAATCGGGTACTTCTGCCCGTGGACCTCGACGTGAACGACCGGCACGTCCGCCATTTACAGGTTCAGCCCGTCGAGCTGTTTGAGCATGTCGGTGACGCGGCTCTTGATCAGGTCGCGCTCCTCGCGCAGCGACAGCACTTCGGCGCCGGTGCTTTCGGCGCTGTTGATCCGCGCCTTCAGCGTCTCGATCTCGGCCCGCAGCTTGCCGTTCTCTTCGGCCACCCGGGACTGTTCGCCCTTGACGCGCGTGATCGTGTTGATGAGGAGCTTGATCTTCTCTTCAAGTCGGTCGATCGATTCAAGTCCGGGGGTGGTTGTCTTGGTGGCCATATCTCATCTGCGCCTAATCTGTGTCTAATCGGTGGCCTGTGCCATCGGCGTAATCTGTGCCTAATCTGTGTTTAATCGGTGGCCCCTAGCGCTGCACTGCCTGAAGTTCGTGCGTCAGCGCGTCGATAATGCGCTGCATGGCCGCCTGCACCTCGTCGTCGGTGAGCGTGCGCTCCGCTGACTGGAACGTCAACCGGTACGACAGGCTGACCTTCCCGTCCGGCACGCCTTTGCCCTGATAACGATCGAACTCGCGAATCTGGATCAGCGTGGCGGGCGCGGCCGAACGAATGGTGCCACGAACGGTGGCGGCAGACAAGGTATCTGCGACGAGAATCGACACGTCGCGCACCACCGACGGGTAGCGCGGCAGGGGTGCGGTCCGCAACGTCTCGGCCGGTGACGCCGCGGTCAGCGCATCGAGATCGATTTCGCCGGCGTAGACCTCATCGGCAGAGGGCAGCTCGCGCCGCTCGGCGACCTCCGGCGACAGCTGGCCGAACACGCCGATCGACGTGCCGTTCACCACGATGCTGGCCGCGCGCCCGCTGACGAGGTACGGCGTCTCGACATCCTGGAACGTGGGCGTCACTTGCGCGAGCGCATGCAGCTGCTCGACCACGCCCTTGATGTCTGCGAAGTCCACCGCGCGCCGCGCGCCGCTCCAGTGATCGGCAGTGGCCAGGCCGGTCCACGCGAACCCGGCGCCGCGCGTTTCGCCGTTGGGCGAAAAGCGCGTCCCGATCTCGAAGAGCCGCACGTCCGGCCGTCCGTGGCGCCGGTTGTGACTGACGGCGTCGACCAGACCGGGCAGCAGGCTCGGACGCATCACCGCGAATGTTTCCGACAGGGGATTCGCGATCGTGACCGGCGAGTGGCCACCCAGATAGGGCTCGGCCGACGCGGCCTCGATGAACGCGAACGTGATCGCCTCGGAGAACCCCATGGCCAGGAGCGCGGTGCGAATTTTCCGGTCGCGCGCGATCCGCGGATCGGATGGCGGCGGCGCCTGCTCCACACCAGGGAACGTCGTCGGCAGATGCTCGAAGCCGTAATGGCGTCCGACTTCTTCGATCAGGTCGACTTGCCGATTGATGTCGACCCGCCACGGCGGGCAGATCACTTTCCAGCCGCCGTGTCCCGCCGTAGCGCCGGCGGCATCGATCGGCGGCGCGAAGGCGGACTCCACCTCGAAGCCCAAGGACTGCAGGATACGCTCGACGCTTTCAGCGGGCACTCCCATCCCCAACAACCCGGAGATGCGCGAGCGATCGAGGCGCAGCGTTGTCGGTTGATACGGGCGAGGGTAGTTGTCGGTGACAGCCCCGGTCGGTGTGCCCGCGCCAATTTTCTCGAGCAGTTCCAGCGCGCGCGCCATCGCGCGCGGCGGCGCCGTGCGATCCATGCCGCGCTCGAACCGTGTCGACGCGTCGGTCTTGAGACCGAGCGCCTTACTGGTGGCGCGAATCTGCGCCGGCGCGAAGTACGCGGCCTCGAACACGACGCGCTTGGTCGCCGTGGTGATTTCCGAATTCGCGCCGCCCATCACGCCGCCGATGTCTTCCGCATTGTCGGCATCGGCGATCACGAGCATATCGGCCGTCAGCGTCCGCTTCTTGCCGTCGAGCGTGGTCATGGTCTCGCCAGGCCTGGCACGCCGCACTGTGATCACCCCGCCTCGCATCTTCGCGAGATCGAAGGCGTGCATCGGCTGCCCGAGCTCGATCATCACGTAGTTGGTGATGTCGACGATGTTGCTGATCGGGCGGACGCCGTTGGCGAGCAGCCGGTCCTGCAGCCATGGCGGGGACGGTCCAACGGTGACGTCCGCCGTCGCCGCCACATAGCGCCCGCACAGTTCCGGCTCTTCAATCGTGACCGGGACCCCGCCAGCATCCTTATAGCCCCCGGCTTTAGCCGGGGGATCCCCTTTGAGCGGCAGGTTGTATGCGGTCGCGATCTCTCTCGCGATCCCGATCACGCTCAAACAGTCCGGACGATTCGCCGTGACGTCGAAGTCCATCACGACATCATTGCCATGCGATTCGAGGCCTTCGAGCGCGAGACCACGCACGCCCATCAGCCTGCCGATCGCTTCCGCCGATGCCGTGACGTCGACGAACTCGCGGATCCACGACAGTGGGACCTTCATGACCCGAACTGCTCCAGGAAGCGCAGATCGTTCTCATAGAACAAACGGATATCGCCGACGCCCCACTTCAGTTGTGCGACGCGCTCCACGCCCATGCCGAACGCGAAGCCGGTGATCTCGTCGGGGTTGTAGCCGACCGCTTCGAACACCGCCGGGTGCACCATGCCGCTGCCGAGGATTTCGATCCATCCCGTGCGCTTGCACAGTGAGCAGCCGGCGCCCGCGCACTTGAAGCAGCGGATATCGACCTCGGCACTCGGCTCGGTATACGGGAAGAAGCTGGGACGGAAGCGGACCTCAGCCGATCCAAACAACGCGCGCGCCATCGCGCTCAGGGTGCCTTTCAGATCGGCGAGCGTAATGCCTTTACCGACCACGAGACCTTCGACCTGGTGGAACATCGGCGTGTGCGTGAGATCGAGATTGTCCTTGCGATACACCGGACCGATCGCGACCAGCCGCACCGGCGGCGCGTTCTTCTCCATGTGCCGGATCTGCATTGCGCTGGTGTGCGTTCTGAGCAACGACAGCGGCCTGTTCCCGAACTTGAGCGGCTCTTGCAGGTACAGCGTGTCGTGCATGTCACGCGCGGGATGTTCCGCCGGCATGTTGAGCGCTTCGAAGTTGTGATAGTCGTCTTCGATCTCGGGGCCTTCGAGCACCTGGTAGCCGAGGCGCGTGAAGATCTCGATCACCTCGTCGCGAACGAGGCTGAGCGGATGGCGATACCCGAGTTGCGGCACGCGTCCCGGCAGCGTGATGTCCGCCGCGTTCGCGGGGCGCCGCGTGGCGGCAAGCGTGGTTTCGAGCTCGGCGAGGGCGGCCTCGACTTCCTTCTTCAGCTCGTTGGCGCCGCGGCCGAGCGCCTTCTTCTGATCGGGCGTCGCGGTGGCGAGCGCTTCCATGAACGCCGCGACCCAGCTGCCTTTGCGGCCGACCCATCGCGTGCGCAGCGCCTGCAGCGCCGCATCCGTACGCACGCCGGCCAGCTCGGCGCGGAACAACTCCTGCGCGCGATCTGGACCGATGGCTGGATCGATGGTGGTCATACGGTGACGGGCACCGTATGTCAGGCCGCGGTTGCGGCCTTTGCTTTCTCGACGAGCTTGGTAAAGGCGGCCGGTTCACGCGCCGCGAGCTCAGCGAGGCTCTTGCGATCGAGCTCGATGCCGGCAGTCTTCAACCCCCGCATGAACACGCTGTAGGACAGTCCGTTCTCGCGCGCCGCGGCATTGATGCGGATGATCCAAAGCCCCCGGTAATCGCGCTTCTTCCGCTTGCGCCCGACGTACGCATAGACGCCCGCTTTTTCGGACGCCTCTTTCATGAACTTGTAGAGCTTGCTCTTGTTCTGGAAGTAGCCCTTGGTCAGCTTCGAGAGCTTCTTGCGCTTCTGACGGCGGACGACACCACGTTTGACGCGAGGCATGACGGTTCCTGCTGCGACATTGGGGGCCGGTAATCACCGGACTTGTGGCTCGAACATCATGTTCGAGCGAGGCGCATGAAGTGTCGCAGCGGAAATGCCCCAACCCGCGTGCCGCGACGCACCAAACTCTTAACTGCCGACTCTTGACTGCTGACTGTCATTCATAGGGCAGCATCAATTTGATCTTGCGCGCATCGCCCGGCGTCACCACCTTCGATCCCCGCATGTGACGCTTGACCTTCGTCGACTTGCTCGTGAGGATGTGCCGCTTGAATGCCGCGCCGCGGAGGATCTTGCCCGTCCCGCTCTTCTTGAACCGCTTGGCCGCACCCCGGTGCGTCTTGAGCTTCTGCTTCTTCGCCATGTTTTTAACTTCTAACTTCTAACTTTTAACTTTTAACTCTTAACTTCTTCAGGCTCAGCCTTGGCCTTCGCCTTCGGGGCGCCCTTCTTGCCCGTCAGGATCGTGTGCATCTGATTGCCCTCTTGCCGGGGCATCGTTTCGGCCACCGCCACGTCTTCCAGGTCCTTGATCAGCCGCATCAGGATGCGATGGCCAATTTCCGGGTGCGCCATTTCGCGGCCGCGAAAGAAGATCGTCGCCTTCACCTTGTCGCCGTCCTCGATGAAACGCTCGATGTGGTGCTTCTTGAACTGGTAATCGTGCTCGTCCACCTTCGGGCGGAACTTGATCTCCTTGACCTCGATCACCTTCTGGTGGCGCTTCGCTTCCCGGGCCCGCTTCTGCTCCTGGTACTGATACTTGCCGTAGTCCATGATCCGGCAGACCGGCGGCACGGCGGTCGGCGAGATTTCGACCAGGTCGAGGCCTTTCTGGCGGGCAAGGATGAGAGCCTGGGGCGGCGGCATGATGCCCAGCTGCTGCCCCGCGTCGTCGATTACTCTGATTTCACGGACTCGAATCCGCTCATTGATGCGGAGACGGTCATCACGACGGGTCGGACGAGATCTATCGAACGCGATAAGCTTCCTCCAGCAAAGATTACTAGGATAACGCTTTAGACCGGACCTCGGCAAGCGCGTCGGTCACGAATTGGTCCAGCGCGCGGGCCCCTAGATCGCCCTTGGCCCGGCTCCTGACCGCCACCGCGCGGTCGGCGGCTTCACGGTCTCCCACCACCAACATGTAGGGAATCTTCAATATTTGCGCCTCGCGAATCTTGTAATTGACCTTTTCCTGCCGGTCGTCGAGCTCGGCTTTCAGCCCGGCCTTGTCGAGCGCCTGCACAACTTCGCGCGCGTAGTCCTGGTGCCGGTCGGCGATTGGCAACACGATGGCCTGAACCGGCGCGAGCCAAAGTGGGAACGCCCCGGCGAAATGCTCGATCAGGATGGCGATGAAGCGCTCGAAGCTGCCGAAAATCGCGCGGTGAATCACCACCGGCCGGTGTTCGGTGTTGTCGGCGCCGACGTAAGTCAGCTCGAAGCGTTCGGGGGCGACATAATCCAGCTGGATGGTGCCGCACTGCCATTTGCGGCCGATCGCGTCCAGGAGGTCGAAATCGATCTTCGGCCCGTAGAACGCGCCGTCGCCGGCGTTGATCGTGTATTCCTGTCCGGACTTGTCGAGCGCTTCCTTGAGCGCGGCTTCGGCGCGATCCCACAGGGCGATGTCGCCGATGAATTTCTCCGGACGTGTCGACAACTTCGCCGCATAGGCCAGGCCGAAATCCTTGTAGATGCCCTGGATCAACGTGATCAGGGCGGCGACTTCGTCCGGAATCTGCGACTCCATCAGGAAGCAATGCCCATCGTCCTGTGAGAACTGCCGGACGCGTGTCAGCCCGGCGAGCACGCCTGAGGCCTCGTTGCGATGCAACGGCGTCTGCTCGTGGAAGCGGATCGGCATTTCCTTGTAGCTGTGCTTGACGCTCGAGTAGAGCAGATAGTGACCGGGGCAATTCATCGCCTTCATGCCCATCTGATCGCCGTCCGCGGAGTCGACCAGGAACATGTTCTGACGGTAGTGCGACCAGTGGCCCGACGTGACCCAGAGTTCCTTGTTGTACACGAGGGGCGTCTTGACTTCCTGGTAGCCGGCGGGGAACAGCTTGCCGCGCATGTAGTCGGCGAGCGTGTTGTAGATGGTGGCGCCCTTGCCCGTCCAGAATGCCGCGCCCGGCGCCCACGGATGGAACGTGAACAGGCCGAGATCTTTGCCGACCCGGCGGTGATCGCGCTTCTTCGCCTCCTCGAGGCGCGTGAGGTGCTCGTCGAGCTCCTTCTGCGAGAAGAAGGCCGTGCCGTAGACGCGCTGCATCGGCGCGTTCTTCGCGTCGCCCTTCCAATACGCGTTCGACGTCGACGTGAGTGTGAACGCCTTGAGCCGGCCCGTTGACGGTACGTGCGGCCCCACGCAGAAGTCGACGAACGTGTCCTTGTCCTTGATCGTGTAGACCGACACCTCGGGCTGTCCCGCCGTCTTCTCCTCGATCAGCTGCACCTTGAGCGGCTCGCCGCGCGTGGTGAAGAACTCGATCGCCTCCTGACGCGGCCACATCTGGCGCTCGTAAATGAAATCGCCCTGCGCGAGCTCTTTCATCTTCTCCTCGATCGCCTCGAGATCTTCCGGCACGAAGGGCCGTTCGACGATGAAGTCGTAGTAGAAGCCGTCTTCGATGGGCGGGCCGATGCCGCATTGCACGTTCGGGAAGAGTGCCGTCACCGCCGCGGCCATCAAGTGTGCCGTGGAGTGCCGATACACTTCGAGGGCTTCCGGATTCTTGTTGGTCACGATCCGGACCTTCGCATCCTGCTGCAGCGGATACGTGAGGTCGACCATCCTGTCGTCGACGTAGGCGGTGACCGCGGCGTCGGCAAGGCGAGGCGAGATCGCCTCGGCGACCGCCTTGACCGGAGCGCCCGCGGGGATCTGCTTTGTCGATCCATCCGGGAGGGTGACTGTGACCTGACTCATCTTCCGTCTGCTATACTTTCAATTCCGTCTCGCCCCTCGACTCACTCAATGCGCGCCTCGCTCGGGGCGACCCTGAGCGAAGTCGAAGGGTCGGTCGATCGACAGAGACAGGCGCGTAGCTCAGTTGGTTAGAGCGCCTCCCTGACACGGAGGAGGTCAGTGGTTCGAATCCACCCGCGCCTACCATTCGACTCGCCTTCGGCCCGCCTTCGGCGAGCCGCAGGCTCGCTCATGGCAGCCACCCTGACTGGTCGAATGTCCTGAGCGAGCATTTGGTCACGCAGTGACCAAATGTGAGTCGAAGGGCTGACCCTAGTTTAATTGATCGCGGACTTCAGCGCCTTGCCGGCGCTGAAGCGCACGGCTTTGCGCTTCGGGATTTTGATCGCACCGCCCGTGAGGGGATTTCTGCCCTGGCGGGCTTTGCGCACCGTGGTCTTGAAGGTGCCGAACCCGACCAGGGTCACCGCCTCGCCCTTCTTCAGGGATTTCGTGATGCTGCCGAGCGCCGCTGCCACCATGCGCGACGCCAGGGCCTTTGACACGCGGGTCTCTTTGACAATCCGCGCGATCAAATCCTGCTTGTTCATTAGGCCGCGGCTTTGACCGTCAGCTGCTCGATCGCCTTGTCGAGCGTGGCGTCCTTGGCCGGCGCCGGCTGTCCGAAATCCACGTTGGGCTGTTCGACCGCCACGTCGGGCGTCAGCCCCTTTTCATGAATGGCGACGCTGGCCGGTGTGAGATAGAGGAGATGGGTCAGCATCAGCGCGCTGCCGTCGGGCAGCCGCACCAGTTTCTGGCGCGCCGCGCGGCCGAGCGTGCGTTCGCCGATCAACGTGGCCCGCTGGTTACCCCAGAGCGCGGCCGCAAACACTTCGGCGCCGTTCGACGTGCCGTTGTCGGTCAACACGATCGCATTGGTCGTGATCGTGCCATCGCCGGCGCCGGCCGCGATCGCTTCCTTGTCACGGCCGCGATCCTGGCGATAGGCGAGCGTGCCGCTCTTGACGAACAGCCGCGCCGCGGCGAGACCCGCATCGACATCGCCGAACGCCGTGCCGCGCACGTCGACGACCAGGCTCCTGGCGCCGGCTTTCGTGAGTGACGACACCTCGCTCGTGATCTGATCCGCGGTGCTCTTGCCGAACTCGGCGATGCGCAGGTAGCCGATGCCCGGTGCCGCGATCCGCGACTTCACGGCGAGGGCCGGCAACTCTTCGCGCACCAGGTCGATCTCGTGCGGTTCGGCGGCGTTGCCGCGAAGCAGCGTGAGATGCACCTTGGTGCCCGGCTGGCCGCGCAGCAGCCGCTGGCCTTCATACACGGAGGTGTCGCGCGTCGACTGGCCGTCGATGGCGCGGATGTAGTCACCCGGCATCAAGCCCGCCCTGGCCGCCGGCGATCCGTCGCGCGAGGCAATCACTCGCAGGTAATACTGCCGCGTCAGCTCGATGCCGGTTTGCCCGGTGCCGCCGAGATCGCCCTTCTCGAGCACCTTCAGCTGTGCCGGGTCGAGAAACGCGCTGTCCGGGTCGAGGCCGTCCGCGAGGCCGTGCATCGCGCCGTGCATCACCTTGTCGACGTTCACGTCTTCGACGTAGTTGTTGAGGATCAACGAGACCACGTCTTCAAAGGTGCGCAGGTACTGATAGCTGTCCTGGCGCGCGCTGGCATTGCTGATGAAGCCACCGACGACGGCGAAGGCCACCACCGCCATTGATACCGACAGCACGAGGACCCGCCCGCGAATCTTCATTGAGAGCTCCTCACGGCTGCTGTGCAGCCGAAGTGTGAAGTCGGAAGTTGGAAGTCTGAAGTGCTTCTCACTTCTGCCTTCTCACTTCTGCCTTCTCACTTGTTACTTCCTAGCCATTGTAGGGGATCGACCGGGCGGCCGTCGATTCGCACCTCGAAGTACAGCGCGGCGCCGCCGGATGGCGACTGGCCGAGCGTGCCGAGGGCCGTGCCACGGCTGACGGTGGTCCCTGTGCTCACCACGGCCTCCGAGAGATGCCCATATAACGTGAATGCCGATCGCCCGTGATCGACGATCACCAGCGTGCCGAAACCGGTAAACGCCGCGGCATACGCCACCGTGCCCTCGTGCACCGCCGTGACCGTGGTGCCTTCGTTCGCCGCGACCTCGATGCCATTTCGGACGATCGTGGTGCCGAAACGGCCGGACGGAACACGCCCGAACCGTTCGGTCACTTCGCCCCTGATCGGCCACGGCAGGTCGCCGCGGAACGGGCGGATGGGCAGCGCGACCACCGACGACGCCGCATCCGTGGTCGCGACCGTGCGCGCCAGCTCGCGTTGTGCCTGCTGCAGTTCGGCGACGTACTGCGCGGCGAGATCGCGCCGCCGATCAAGATCGTCGATCAGCCGGTTGCGCGCCCTGACCGCCGTGTCGACCGCGGCCTTCGCGCGCGCGGCGTCCTTCTGGAACGCCGCCAGCGCGGTGCGCTGCGTGTTGAGCTCGGCGAGGGCCGCCTGTTCGGCCGCCAGGTTCTTCCGATGGGTCTCGAGGCGCAATCGATCGAGCTCGGCGACCGCCGCCACCCCGCGCGCCATTCGGCCCATCGCCCGCACGTTGTCGGAGGCCAGGAGCAGCTGTACGTAGCCGGCGCGCCCTCGCTTCGACAGCTCGACGAGCCGTTCGGCGACGCCCGGCGTGCCGGCGATGCGCGTCGCTTCGAGTGTCTTCAGGCGTCTCGCGGCCGCATCGCGATCCACCGTCGTGCGCACGAGCGCCCGCTCGGCCGTGAGCAGCTCTTCCTGTTTGATCGCGCGGTCGAGCTCGAGCCGCCGCAGGTCGCCAAACACCGTGCGCGACTGCGCGGCGAGCCGATCGGCCTCCGCCTGCAGGGTGCGGATCCGCCGCGCGGCGCGTTCGGCCTGATCGCGGTTGGCGTCGGCGGGGTATTGTGCCGCACCGATGGCACACAGGAGCACCAGGGCACCCGGCACCACGAGGCACCCAAGCACCCTCCGCACTCTACGCACTGTACGCACCGTACGCACCGCGAGAATTATACTGATCGCGTGCGCGTGCTCGGAATCGACTATGGCGCCCGGCGCATCGGTCTGGCGCTGAGCGACGCCACCGCCACCCTCGCATCGCCCTGGCGCATGCTCCAGCGTCCGCCCTCGGAGGCGGACACCCTGCACATGCTGATCACGGAAATCATGTCGCTGAAAAACGAAGCCGACGGCCTGGCAGCGGTCGTGGTCGGGTGGCCCCGTCGTCTCGATGGCTCGCCCAACGATCAGACGCCGGTCGTGCAAAGGTTCGCGCAGTCGCTGAAGGCAACCATCGACGTGCCGGTGATCCTCCAGGACGAGCGGCTGTCGAGTACCGAAGCGGAAGCGAGACTGGCGCGTCGCGAAAAGGACTGGCGCAAGCGCAAGCAGCAGCTCGATGCCGCGGCGGCGGCGATTATTCTCCAGGACTATCTCGACGGTCGTCCTCGCCCGACAAGACCGGTCATGAGCGAGGATGACTTGCCATGACATGGCAAGTCATCCGAGTCGAAGGACCTGTCATGAGGGAGGATGACTTGCCATGAGATGGCAAATCATCCGAGTCGAATGATGTGGCGTTGGATAAAGCGGCTGTTCGTCCTCGTTTTGCTCATCGCGATCGTCGCCGGCGCGGGCGCATGGTGGATGTATGCGCAGGTGATCGAGCCGTACCGCGGCTACCCCGAGCCCGAAGTGTTCGTGGAGATTCCTCCCGGATCGTCGCCGGCCGCCATTGGCAGTCGCCTGGTGAGCGCCGGCGTGGTGCGGAATGGCCGGACGTTCCAGGTCGCGTTGTTCATCAGCGGGCGGTCGCGGGGCCTGCGCGCCGGTGAGTACCGGTTCGACGCGCCGCTCCACGCGCTCGACGTCATCGACAAGATCGCCCGCGGCGATGTGTATCGCCGCCGGTTGACGTTTCGCGAGGGGCTGACGATCGCCGAAATGGCGCAGGTGTTCGAAGAGCGCGGCTTTGGCAAGGCCGATGAATTCACCAAGGCCGCCTCGAATGCCGCCTTGATTGCCGATCTCGATCCCGCCGCGGGCGATCTCGAGGGCTACCTGTTCCCCGAAACCTACGCGTTGCCGCGCGGCACGAGCGCGGCGGCGGTGGTGGCGCAGATGGTGGATGGCTTCAAGAACGTGATGACGCCGGAGCTCGGAGCCGCCGCGACCGGTGCCGGCCTCACCGTGCGGCAGCTCGTGACGCTGGCCTCGCTGGTCGAGAAGGAAACCGGCAGGCCCGGGGAGCGGCCGCTTGTGGCGGCGGTGTATGCGAACCGGCTGAAGATCGGCATGGCCATGCAGGCCGATCCCACGGTGATTTACGCGCTGCAGAAAGCCGGCAAGTACACCGGCAACCTCAGGCGCGACGATTTGCGGTTCGATTCGCCGTACAACACGTATCGCTATCCCGGCCTGCCGCCCGGCCCGATCGCGGCGCCCGGCAAGGCCTCGCTCGAAGCGGCCGCCAGGCCCGCGGATGTTGATTACCTATATTTCGTCAGCAAGAATGACGGGTCCCACGTGTTTGCCTCGACACTCGAGGAACATAATCGGAATGTCTTCACGTGGCAGGTGGAGTACTTCAGAGACTTGCGACGGAAGCAGGGATCGGGGATCGGGGATCGGGGATCGGGGATCGGGGATCAGGGATCAGGTCGAAACAAGCACTGAATTTCCCTGATCCCCGATCC
>CAZEMI010000007.1:0-2181 GCA_964513235.1 uncultured Acidobacterium sp. | reverse complement strand
GCGCCGCATAAGTGGAGGAGCGTCGATTTGCCGCAACCCGACGGCCCCATCAGGGCCACGAAATCGCCGCGCTCCAGGCCAAACGACACGCCGGCCAGCGCGGTTACGCGCGCTTCGCCAGTGATGTAGGTTTTCTGGAGGTTTTCGGCGACGAGAAGCATTCCTCACAGTATTAAGTAGTCAGTACTCAGTATCCAGAAAAACGCATGTTCGCGATCCAACTTCTCGGATGCCTCGGGAACATTTCGTCCCAAGTTGCGCAAACCGCCATTGAACAACCCGCCATTAGTCCTTGCGCCCGCGACCGCCCGGGCCTAGAATGCGCGACACGAACTATTCGGCCTATTCGTCGCTTCGGCGGACGGCGGGAACTTTGGCTTGCAACTCGGACAGCGGAGGGGCAATGAAAAGAATCGTCGCGTTTGTAGTCATCCTGTTGGCGCCCGGATTTCTCGCGCCGGCTTGGGCACAGGTCAGTGCGACCACGGGATCGATCAACGGGAAGGTGTCGGATTCCTCCGGCGGCGTCCTGCCGGGCGTGACGGTGACCATCGCGAGTCCCAGTATGCAGGGCACACGCTCGAGCGTCACCGACCAACAGGGCGACTATCGATTCCCGGGAGTGACTCCGGGCCAGTATCGCCTCACCTACGAACTGACGGGCTTTGGCACCGTCGTCCGCGAGGGGGTGCAAGTCGGCCTCGGCTTCACTGCCACGGTCAACACCGAGATGCGCGTCGCCTCGCTGCAGGAGACGGTCACGGTGACCGGCGAGTCGCCGGTGGTCGACGTGACCGCCACGACGACCTCCACCAACTTCGGCCAGGATCGCCTCGCGTCGCTCCCGAACGCGCGCGACTTCTGGACCGTGCTGGCCGCCGCGCCAGCCATGATCGTCACTCGCATCGACGTCGCCGGCAGCGCCGCCGGGACGCAGACCGGCTACTCGGCTTACGACACCATTACCGACCAGCACCGTCCCATGGTCGAAGGCATCGTCAACACCGAAGGCACCGGCGCCGCGGGCTGGTATTACGACTACGGGTCGATCGACGAGGTCGCGGTTGAAACCAAGGGACACACCGCCGAGATGCCGTGGCCCGGCGTGTGGTCGAATTTCATCGCGAAATCCGGCGGCAACGCGTATCACGGCAAGATCCACACCGACTATCAGAACAAGGGTGCGCAGTCGCGGAACATCGACGACGCCGACACGTTCCTGTGTCCCGGCGGGCGCTGCGGCGAGCTGCTACCGTCGGATCTCAATCGCCTCGAGAGCTATCACGATCTCAACGGCGACGTCGGCGGATATCTGAAGAAGGACAAGCTGTGGTGGTACGGGTCGCTTCGGGATCAAAACATCAAAGTGCTGTTGCCCAACTTCCCGGTGAAGGCGTTCGAGACCGGCCTGCGGAACATTTCGGCGAAGGGCACGTACGCGATCTCGACGAATAACAAGGTCACCGCGTATGGCGGATGGGGACGCAAGTCGCAGCCCAATCGCCTCGACACGTTTGCGGTCGGCGCCACCAGCGCGCGGCATAGCTCGGCAGAGTCCACGTGGCAGCAACTCTACTGGGGCCACACCTACAAAACCGGCCTTGAGTCGGTCCTGAGTGATTCTTCATTCGCGGAGATTCGCGGCGGCCAGTTCCGCTACATCTGGCCCAACTTTCGCTACAGCGAGAGTCCCGCGTACCAGGACATCGGCAACCAGATCGTCAGCGGCGGCAATCGCGATGGGTGGTTCCGCACGCCATCGCGCAACCAAATCGCCGGCTCGATCACGTATTTCAAGAGCGGCCTGGCCGGCGATCACAGCTTCAAGGTGGGCGGCGAATGGTTCCGCGAAACGTTCACCGACGAGCGCGGCGTTGGCGTCGACGGCGTTGTTCCCGGAGACGTTCTCCACATCCTGAACAACGGTGCGCCGGCGGAGGTCTACCTGTTCGCCACGCCGTCGGTCTCTGAACAGGGGCTCGCCACGCTTGGCCTCTTTGTGCAGGATACCTGGCGCGTCAACAGCCGGTTAACCTTCAATCTGGGCGTACGTTTGGATCGCTACCGCACGTTCCTGCCCGAACAGGAGGGACCGCCGGTGGGCCGCTTTAACGACACCCAGCTGAGTTTCCCGGCCATCGATAACGTCATCACGTTCAACCAGCCGGTGCCGCGGATCGG
>CAZEMI010000006.1:0-46618 GCA_964513235.1 uncultured Acidobacterium sp. | reverse complement strand
CGGGCGGCCCGATGGTCCGCGTGAGGACCACCAACGGCGGCGTGAGGATTAACAGACGCGAGAAAGTAGCCAGTATCCAGTAGCCAGTATCCAGAAAAGACAAGAGTTCTTCTGGCTACTGGCATCTGGCTACTGGCTGCTAACGAAGCGGATGCGGCGCCACGATCCGCCTTCCGACCACATCTTTTCCCAGCAGGAAGTCAACCATCAGGCCGCGTGTTTCCTTCAATGTAAGCGTGCTTTCGTGGCCGGCGTTCTCGACAATCACGTGGACGCTGTTCGGAAATCCCCATCGCACTTGTTCCGCTTGATACGGCGGCGTGTTCGAGTCGAGCGAGCCGCTGATGAAGAGCGCCGGCAACTTCGAGATGATCGGCTTGCGGAACGACTCCGGCAGCGCCTGCAGCTTCAACACCTGGCACACTTGCGGGTAGGGGAAGTTCGTCATCTCACCCAGCAGGCTGCCCGCCAGCTCGCGATTGATGCGCGCCCTGCGCTCGGGTGAGGTGCCGGATGCGCAGTCCATGGCTGCGCCCATGAGAGCAACACCGCCGCCGAACTCTCCGAACCGCCGCGCCGCAAACGCGCTCAACATCGCGTAGTCGCCACGGGCGGTATCCCGGATCAACCTGAGGACGTTCTTCGTGTCGTTGGTGTCGCCGATGTCTCGGCGCAGCAGGTACTGAAAGCCCTCCTTGCCGATCGTCAGCTTTGCCGGCTCCTTACCCTGCATCTTGGCCTCGACTTCAATGGCACTCTGTTCGAGGCGGGCCATCACCGTGGCCGCCACTTCGATCAGATCGGGCTGGCCTTCGAGCTGCGCCAGTCGCGCCAGCTGCAGATCAAAGGTGTGCGGATACTTCTGCGAGTGATCGGGCCCTTCGGTGCCGGCCAGGATCACGCGGTCGATGCTCTCGGGATGCCGCCGAACCGCCGCCAGCGCCAGGTGGGTGCCGTAGCTGAAACCGAACAGGCTGATCTTCGGCACGCCGAGCGCTCTCCGAAGGTCTTCCAGATCGTCCGCGCTGGCCTCGGTGTTGTAAGCGGCGAGATCGATGCCCTTCTCGCGCAGCTCGTTGACGCAGCGAATCGAACGCGGCCCGAGCACTTCCACCATGCGGGCCGCGCTGAGGAACAAGTCGTTCGGGATCGGCGATGCATCGCGGCACGAGAGCCGCGGCGTGGAGAACCCAGTGCCGCGCTGGCTCAGCAAGATCACGTCACCGGCCGCCCGCATCTCGTCGAACATCACTTTGTAATCGGCTATGCGATACATGCCGATGCCCGAGCCGCCGGGACCGCCGTCCAGATAGACGATCGGCGCTCCGGGATTTGACGCGGTGCTCTTCAATCGCCCGAACGCCAGCTCGATTTTTCGGCCATCCGGCTTGCTGCGATCCTCGAGCACGGTGAGCTTCTCGAGGTCCGCGGGGTTCTGTGCGTACGCAGGAACCCCGAATACCAGCAACAGAACAATGACCAATATCGACATATGCTCTATATTCTCCTCGTGTGAAATGTCTTGAAATCAAGCCCTCAAGCCCTCAAGCCCTCTTGATCACTACAACGATTCGCTGTTCCCCGTCAGAAGGCGATGGCAGATGCGCGCCAGGAAGCGCCGCGGTGGCGGCAAGCAGGATGATCACGAAGCCCGCGATGCCCAGGCGCCCCTCTCGAGCAACTTGCCCGTCGAGAAGCCGCTGGAGCCGCCGGCCCATTGGATGCGCGCCGGCTGCGCCCAGTGGTTGTGGCGTGGCCACCATGCGCGCGGACTGAAGCAGCGCCTGCGCGTAGGCAAACGGATCGTTCGACGTCCGGCTGACGGCCCAATCATCGGTCCCGTCCTCCCGCGCCGCAACCAACGCGCGCGCGATCACGTGCGCGAGCGGATTGAACCACGCGACGGCCTTCAGCGCCGACGCCAGCGCGATCCACGCCAAATCGCGCCGCTCGTGATGCGCAATCTCGTGCGCCAGCACCGCCTCGATGGCGGCCTGGTCCAGCCGCAACACCGATTCAGGCAGGATGATGAGCTTGCGCCTCAACCCCACCGCAAGTGGCCCCTCGCCACGACGTGACAGCCTCGCCTGAATGGCCATGGTGGTATCAAGTGGGATGGATAAGGGCTCCGTCGAAGCCATCCAGCGTCGTTCCGCGGTCGCGAACGTCCACGCCACTCGCGCAAGCAGGAACACGGACACGGCCGTCGTGATCGCTGCGGCATACATCGCGACGTCCCACTGCAATCCCCACGCGATCATCATCCGCGCCTCGTCTATCGGCGGCACATCCACCACCGCTTCGGACCATGGCGATCGAATCCACGGTGGCAACACCAGGCGAACAAGCGCGATCAGCAGCAGGAAGGAGCGGACGCGCGGCGACAGCCGATGCCGCGCCAGCAACGCAATGAGCAACAGCACGCCGGCCACGATCGACGCATCCATCTGCCCGACCATCCAGTGGCGCCAAATCGTCATTTGGTCTTCTTTTCGCTGCGGAGCCGCTCGACGAGCGCTTCGAGGTCGTCGATCTCCTCGTTCGAGGGCGGCCGCGTTTCAAACAGCGACGCCACCAGCGCCGCCGGCTTGCCGCCGAAGGCGCGCTGCATCAATGACGACGCCACGGGACCGAACGTGCGCGCGTGGCCCTTGGTGGGCCGATACACAAACGCCTTCCCCTGGTCGGCCTTCCGCCGCTTTACCAACCCGCGACCCTCGAGCCGGCGCAGCAGCGTCACCACGGTGCCGTGCGCCATCGGCCGCTTCTTCGTAAGGGCCCCCCTCACCTGTCGCGCCGTCGCCTCTTCCGCGTCGAACAGCACGGCCAGCACATCGGCCTCCGCGTCCGGGATCTTCGCCGTCATATCTACAATTGTCTATTTTAGACGAGTGACGGGCCGTTAAGGTTGCAGCTCGACCGAATCGCCGACCGCGATCTCCCCATCGTCGAGGATCTCGCCGAAAGCGCCCCCGCCCCATGGGACACGCATGGCGTCCTGCAGGCCCGGGACGGCGGCTTCCATCTGTTCGCAGGGGCGAGTCTCGCCGTAAATGCGGACACGGACCCCGCCGATCTTGAGGATTTTGCCGTGGGCATCCGTAAAGTCGATATCCGAGACGAGCAGGTTGGCCCTTCTCAGTCGTGGGTCCGGCGTCTCTCCGAGCGGCGCGGTGACATCCGCCCAATGCTTGTTGGAAACGATCGTGACCTGGCGCTTGCCGCCCTGGTTGGCGTTGCCGACGATGCCTTTACCGGCGACGACCCGCGCACGCTCGGCGGGATCCATCGGCCCGCGATGCATCCGTTTGATCCAGATCTGCTCGACCCTACTCATGGAACTATTGGAACACGACCTCACGACCTCAAGACCTCGGGACCTCAAGACCTCAGAGTCCAAGAAAAGCCATCGGCACCCACTCTTTGATCTTGGCCAGGTGCGGCTTGACGAGCTTGAGGTTCGCTTCGGGAACCTTCGGCTTCGGCAGGTCCGGGAGCATGACGCTGGACTTCATCGCGCCCTCGCGCGCGAGCGCTTCGAACTTCGACAGATCGATCCCGCCGGCGATCTCCATGCCGGCGGCTTCGTAGACGCGCCTTCGCACCCACGTGTATTCGGCGTCGGAGAACCGCTGCACGTTGAGCGCATTCACCTGCGCGCGGCGGGCTTCCGTGTAGATCCCGGCGAGGTCGGAGAACACGCTCGTCAACTCCGCAAACGTCAGGTCGCGTTGATTTGCCTTCGTCTTCTGGTGAATCTCCGCCGACTTGGTTTCGATCGCGCTCCACCGCTCGCCCAGCTCGTCTCGCACGCGTGTCTGCACGGCGACGAACCGCTCGACCTGCGTCGAGGTCAATTGTCCGGTGTCGGGCGGCACGTAGGGAGACTTGTTGGTGATGCGGTCGGCAAGCCGCGACATCTCGCGGGCGCGGTCGAGGTAGTTGGCCGTGTTCTCGATCATCGGGCGCGCCCAGCGAAACGCGTAGAAGCCGGCGACGCCGAAGCCACCGAGCGCGATCACGAGGACCATGACACCGCCGGCGAGAATCTTCTTCATCCGGCGACTACTTTACCGCACGCAGCCTCGTCATCTGTTCGCCGGCTTGGCGCTTCAACTGACCGCACATGATGTCGCACAGCTCGAACACGCTGCGATCCGCGAGCTGGTAGATCACGAACAGCCCCTGCCGGCGCCGCGACACGAAGCCGTGCGTGTGGAGCACCTGCAGGTGCTTCGACAGGTTCGCCTGGCTGAGCCCGGTGTCGGCCATCAGCTCGCTGACGTTGCGCGGGCCGGATCGCAGCTCGTTGAGCACCCTCAACCGCGCGGCTTCGGCGAGCACCTTCAACCGATCCGCCACCGCGCCAATCGTCTCAGGCGCGAGTCGCTTGTTGCTCATGCGCGCCCTCCTCGGCCGGAAGCCCCGCGGCGGCCCAGGCCGAAATGCCGCCCGACAGGTTCATCACGTTGGTCACGCCCAGGCGCTCGAGCACCGAGGCGGCGATCGACGAGCGCGCGCCCGACTGGCACTGCACCACGATCGGCCGCTCGCGCGGCAGCTCCGCGGCGCGGTCGGCGAGATAGCCCAGCGGCACGTGCACGGCGCCGCTAATGTGGCCCGATGCCCACTCGTTCTCGCTTCGCACGTCCACCACCGTGACATCTTTCAGGCGGCCCCGGAGCTCGGACGTACCGATCTGGCGAATGGTCGCTGTGCCAGTGGCGGTCGAGGCGTCGAAATACCCGGAGACGCGATCGAGACCGATCAACGCCAGCGATCGCGCCAGCTCGCCAAGCCGTGCGGCGGCGGTGGCGGCGTCGATGATCAAATAGAACTCCTCTGCCGGCACCAGCCATCCCGCCCACGTCACAAACGACGAATTGAAGGGGATGTTGATCGTGCCCGGCAGATGCCCGGCCGCGTACTCCGCGGCGGGCCGCGTGTCGATCACGAGCGCTTTGCGAGCCAGCAGGCCGGGAAGCTGCGCCGCATCGAGCCGTGATGGAATGTGGAACCGCCCGAGCACCGCGGGGCCTTCCTTGTTGATCCGCTTCATCCGCGCGAAGTACTTCGGCGGCTCCGGCTGGCCGGCCAGCACTTTCGTCACGAAGTCGTCTTCCGACTTCACGTTGAACGCCCAGTTGAAGCGTTTCTCGTACCCGAGCGTCGACGAGGGGATCGCACTGATGCCCTTGCCGCACGCCGACCCGGCGCCGTGGCCGGGCCAGATCTGCAGCCAGTCGTCCTGCGCCGTAATCGCGTGCAGGCTCTTCCACAACGTCCGCGCCCCGGCCTCCATCGTGCCCTTGATGTTCGCGGCGCGTTCAAGCAGATCGGGCCGGCCGACGTCGCCGACGAACACGAAGTCGCCGGTCACGGCCGCGATCGGGCGATCGGCGGCCGCGCCGTCGGTAACCAGGAAGCTGATGTGTTCCGGCGTGTGGCCCGGGGTGTGCAGCACGTCGAGCGTGATGTTGCCGATCGTGATGCGATCGCCGTGCTTCAGCTTGCGCGCGTGCGGAAACTGGTACTTCCAGTCACGGTCGCCCTCATCCGACAGCTCCAGCGACGCACCGGTCTTCTGCGCCAGCTCGCGCGATCCCGACACGTAGTCGGCGTGAATGTGCGTTTCGGTGACGTGCGTGATCCGCAGCCCTTCGTCGGCCGCCACCGCGATGTACTGATCGACGTCGCGGTTCGCGTCGATCACAATCGCTTCACCCGCGGATTGACACCCGATCAGGTAGCTCGCCTGCGCGAGAGACGGCTCGAAGAAACGTTTGACGAACATGATGGCTCCTTGACCTACAACTGCACGAGAAGGTATGACCCGAGGAGAACCAGCGACACCGCGAACGCCTGTTGCAGGCGTCGCTGCGGGAGACGTAACGCAATGGTGCCGCCGGCCAGCGTGCCTGCGGCTGCGATCGCGCCAAACGGCAGGATGAACCCCCATGCCAGCGTGGCGTGACCAAGGTAACCGGCCAGGCCGGAGAACGCGGCGAGCGCGATCACGAACAGCGACGCGGCGGCCGCTTCCTGCATCGGCAGCCCGGCGCCGATCGCCAGCGCCGGGACGATCAGGAACCCGCCGCCCACGCCGACCAGCCCCGTCAGCGCGCCAACCGATAACCCCAGCACCGCCAGCAGGCCCGTCGAGGCGTGCGCCACGCGCGCCACCGTGCCGCGCTGCTCGCGCCACAGGGCCACCGCCGCAACGAACATCACCACTGCGAGGATGGCCAACTGGACGTGATCGCTGATGCGTGCTCCCGCCGCCGCGCCGGCGTAGGCGCCAATCATGGCCGACAGGCCGACGGTCAGCGACACCGCGATCGGCACCACGCCGCGAACAAAGCCGCCGATGGCACCCGCGGTTGCGGCCAACCCGACCACGGCGAGGCTGGTGACGATGGCGTCTTTCGGCGGCAAGTGCAGCAGGAACGTGAATGCCGGCACCGCGATGATCGAGCCGCCGCCGCCAAGGATGCCCATGGCCAGGCCGATGGCGAGCGCCAGCCCGACGGCGGTCACCGTCATCCCTGTGCCCCGCCCTTGTCGACCAGGAACTGCCGGACGATCGCTTCGGTGTCGCAGCTCGCCGCGGCGCGGTTATACGGGAGCCGTGCCAGCAGCGTGCCCATCGTGCAGGTGTCGCTCACGCCCGCAAACACCAGGCCGCTGCCGACCAAGGCCGGCAGGAGCGCCCACAGCGGCGATACCGTCAGCGCCGCGATCGACCCGGCCGCCACCATCGCGCCCGCGGCGATCCGCACCTGGCGTTCGAGCGACATCCGCGCGCGGATGCGGCGCACCGGGTAGCCGGCCGCCAGCCACGCCTTCATGCCGCCGTCGAGCACGTGCATGGTGGCCATGCCCGCGGACCGCAGCAGCGCGTCCGCCTTCTGCGCGCGCTGGCCCGACTGGCAGATCAGCACCACGGCGCCCCGCGCCGCGCGCACTTCCTGCGCGTGCTCGTGCAGTTGATCGAGCGGCACGTTGTAGGCGCCGGCAATGTGGCCGTTGTCGAATTCCGACGGCGTCCGCACGTCGAGCAGGCGCGTGGTCTGGTCGGACCGGAGGAGGGTGGATAACTCGAGCGTATTCATACGACTATATAACCATATAGCCATACAGTTCGTCAACCAGCGTTACATCGCAAAGACATCCCTGTAGAACGCCAGCTCCTCTTCCAGCGCCCGAATGATGTTCTCCGCCTTGCGGAACCCGTGTTGTTCACCCTCGAACGTGACGTACTTCACCTTGAGCCCCTTTTTGCGAGCCGCCTCGGCCATCATCTCGCTCTGGTTGGGCGGCACCACCTTGTCCTCCAGCCCCTGGAACAGGATGATCGGGCAGGACAGGCGGTCGGTGAAATGGATCGGCGAGCGCGCGATGTAGACGTCCTTGGCGGCGGGCCACGGCCCCACCAGCGAATCGTTGTAGCGCGACTCGAACTTATGCGTGTCGCTCTGCAACACTTCGAGATCGCTGATCCCGTAGTAGCTCGCCCCCGCCTTGAAGGTGTGATGAAAGGTCAGCGCAGCGAGCGTGGTGTAGCCGCCGGCGCTGCCGCCCCGAATGATCAACCGCTCGGGATCCGCTTTCCCCGCCGCGACCATCGCTTCGGCGCCGCCCACCGCATCCTCCACGTCGACCACGCCCCATTGCCCTTTCAGCCGATCGCGATAGGGACGGCCGTATCCGGTGCTGCCGCTGTAATCCACGTCGAGCACCGCAAACCCGCGGCTGGTCCAGAACTGGATCTTCGGATCGAGCACATCCGACGTCGCGCCCGTGGGTCCGCCATGGGTGATCACGAGCAGCGGCGGTTTCTCATCTGTTGAACTGTGGATCTGTTGATCTGTTGATCCAACGACATCTGGATGGCACGGCGGATAGTAGAAGGCGTGCACGTCGCGACCCTTGACCGTGAACGTCACCGTTTCGGGAACCGAGATCCACTCGCGAGGGATGCGTTCGCTGGTTGACGATTTCAGCACATCGAACACGACGCGATCCGCCGAAGCTCCGGATGAGCTTCCGGAGCGAAGGCGGACAACACCGGCAGGCTCAATCGCCGATCCACCGACGAAGTAGATCGCGTCCTTATTCGCCTTGATTGACTCGATCGGCTGCACCGGTAAATCCACCGGTTCGAACCGCTTCGTATACACGTCGATCATCGCCAGCTTCCAGCAGCCGTTCTCCACATACGTGGCTGCCATCCGCGTCGGCGACACGAACGCGTAGCTCACCATGCTGAAGGTCCACTGCGGCTTGCCGAACTCCGCCGCCATCGGATGAATCGCTTCGATGTCCTTGCCGGACCATCGATACAGGTTCCACCATCCCGTGCGATCCGACACGAAATACAACGCGCCGTCGGGCGACCATTCGGGCTGGAAGATCGACTCTTCCGCGCCGCCCGCGACCTTTTCGCGCACGCCGATCAACCCGCTGGCGTTGAACGCGCCCACCCACAACTCGGTGCCGTCCCACGGCATGTTGGGATGGTTCCATTGCAGCCACGCGAGGAATTTGCCGTCGGGACTGACGATCGGATCCGAATAGAAGTCGGCGCCTTCCACCAGCACGCGATCGGGGATCGCCGCGATGGTGTTGAGGCCGTTCTCCTCGCGCACGCCGATCAGCCGATGCCGCGCGGCATCCACGCGGTAATCGGCCCACATCGGGCCCGGCTCGGTCATCGCCACCGGCGCCTCGCCCGGCCCCTGCCGATACACGCGCTGATCCGAGAAGTTCGAGAAATAGATCGCGCCCTTGTGGACTGTGTAGGCGGCGCCGCCGTACTCGTGCACGCGCGTGCGCACGTTGAATCCCGGCGGCGTCACATCCACCGGTTCGACCCGCCGATGCGTGTTTGCGGAGGCGGATACAATCACATTCCGCCCGCCCTCCGACGCCCGGCCCTCGAGCCAGTAGACGTCATCACCATCCAGTTGAATCTGATCGAGACGCAGCGCGCCGGCGGTAACGCGCGCGGCGGTCAAGGGGGAAGGCCAGGAACCGTAGGATGCCATCAGGCGGTATTGTCCCTTATCATTCGAGACGCATGCGGCGTCGGGAGTTTTTGGCGGCCCTTTTAACGGGACCGATCATCGGCCAGCGAGCCATTGAGACGCAGGCCGCCGATCTGACTTCTCTCACCATTGCGCAGGCCTCGGCGCGGCTGGCGAAGCGCGAGATTACACCACTGCAGCTCACCAACGCTTATCTCAGGCGCATCGACCAACTCGATAAGGATCTCAATGCGTTCGTCACGGTCACCCACGACCTCGCGCGCCGCGAAGCACGCAATCTCCCCTCCCGATCCGCCATAGCGCGACTTGTCCACCGAAGCCCACAGGGCGAAGGTGGAAGCGCGACGGCGGACCCCATGCCCTTGTACGGCATCCCGATCGCACACAAAGATCTGTTTGAAACGCGTGGCGTGCGCACCACGGCCGGGTCGCTGCTGTTCGAAGACTACGTTCCGGAGAACAACGCCGCGATCGTGCAGCAGCTCGAGAGCGCGGGTGCCGTCCTGGTGGGCAAGACCAACACCCACGAGCTCGGCGGCGGGGTGACCACCATCAATCCGTTCTTCGGCACCACGCGCAATCCCGTGGACCGCACGCGCATTCCGGGAGGATCGAGTGGCGGCTCCGCCGCCGCCGTGGCCGCGCGCCTGTGCCTGGCCGCCACCGGCAGCGATACCGGCGGCAGCGTTCGCATTCCAGCGGCATTCTGCGGCGGCGTCGGTTTCAAACCGACGTTCGGTCGCATCAGCACTCGAGGTTTGATCGGCGCCTCGCCGACGTTCGATCACGTGGGCTTCCTGACAAGAACTGTCGAGGATGCCCAGATCATGCTGAGCGCCCTGCCCCCGGCAAGCGGTGCCTCCCCGGCAAGAAGTGCCGCCCCGTCTAACGTCCGCGTCGGCGTGCCGAACGCCTATTTCTTTGACGGTATCGAGCGCGATGTGCAAGCCGCCTTTACGCGCGCCATCGATCACATGGGCGGGCGCGGGGCCCGCATCGTGGCCGCCAAGGTGCCGATCGACGACAACACCATGGCGCGGGTCTTCGATCCGATCGTGACCTTTGAAATCTGGGGTCGCTACGGCGCCGATTGGCGCACGAACCCCGGATCGTTCTCGAAGGACTTCTCGAGCTTTTTCTCCATCGAGCGGCCAACGGTCACCGAATACGAAGCCGCGCTCGCCGCGTTGAAGGACTTTCAGGCCGCGATGGACAAAGCCTTCGACACGGTGGACGTGATCGTGACGCCGACTGTGACCATGACCGCCCCGCCGATTGCCGGTCCGATTGACGGCATGAGAATCCTGCGCAATACGTGGCCCTTCAACGCCGCCGGCACCCCGGCGATTTCGGTGCCGATATCCGGAACCAATTTGCCGGTGGGCCTTCAACTCGTCGCGCGCCGCGGAGACGACGACAAACTCCTACAAATCTCCCGCCATTTCGAATCTGCGTAATCCCAAGCCCCAAGCCCCAAGCCCCAAGCCCTGAGGATCTATACTGGGCGGATGCACCTCAAGCTCCGCCGTTTCACCGTCATCGTCCTGGCACTGACCGTTGCGCTGGCCGCGCCGTCCGCGCAGGCGCCCGCTCCAAAGGTCACCACCCCTCAACAATTCTTCGGCCACGCGGTCGGCGCCGACTACGTCCTCTTCAACTACACGAAGTTCACCGACTACGTGAAGAAGCTGGACGCCGAATCCGATCGCATGATCGTCCAGTCAATCGGCAAGACCGCCGAGGGCCGCGATCAGTTGATGGCGATCATCACCTCGCCTGAGAACCACAAGAACCTGCAGAAGTACAAGGACATCTCGCGCCGCCTCGCGCAGGCCGAAGGCCTCACCGAAGACCAGGCGCGCGCGCTGGCCCGCGACGGCAAGGCGGTGGTCTGGATCGACGGCGGCCTGCACGCCACCGAAGTGCTCGGCGCCGCGCAGCTCACCGAAACCATCTATCAGCTGGTCAGCCAGAACGATCCCGAGACCCAGCGCTTCCTGCGCGATGTGATCATCCTCGCCGTCCACGTCAATCCGGACGGCATGGAGCTCGTCTCCGACTGGTACATGCGCCACCAGGATCAGAACCGGCGCGAGACCAGCAACCTGCCGCGGCTCTACCAGAAGTACATCGGCCACGACAACAACCGGGACTTCTATATGTCCGCGCAGGCCGAGTCGATCAACATCAACCGGCAGCTCTATCACGAGTGGTTCCCGCAGATCATTTACAACCATCACCAGACCGGACCGACGGGCACCATCCTGTTCGCGCCGCCCTTCCGCGATCCGGCCAACTACGTCTATCACCCGCTGATCATCACCGGCCTGGACGTGGTGGGCTCGGCGATGCACAACCGCTTCGTCGCCGAGAACAAGCCCGGCGCCACGATGCGCCGCGGCGCGAATTACTCGACGTGGTGGAACGGCGGACTGCGCACCTCGCCGTACTTCCACAACATGATCGGCCTCCTCACCGAGACCATCGGCCATCCGACGCCGATGGAAGTGGCGTTCGTGCCGGATCGCCAGATGGCCAGTGCCGATCTGCCATTCCCGATCGAGCCGCAGAAGTGGCACTTCCGCCAGTCGGTGGACTACTCGATCACCGCCAACCGGGCCGTCCTCGACGTGGCGTCGCGCAACCGCGAGATCTTCCTCTACAACATCTACAAGATGGGCAAAGACAGCATCGACAAGGGATCGAAAGACTCCTGGACGATGTATCCGCGGCGGCTGCAGGCGATGAAGGATGAGATCGCCAAGGCGCAGAAGGTGGAGGCGGGCGATCCGCGCATGATCGCCGGCGGCCGCGCGCAGAACACCGTGCCGCTGGCGCAGTACGAGAAGCTGGCGAAGAAGCCCGAGTGGCGCGATCCGCGCGGCTACATCCTGCCCGCCAACCAGCCGGACTTCCTCACCGCCACCAAGTTCGTCAACGCGTTGATCAAGAACGGCGTCACCATTCACCGCGCCACCGCGGCGTTCAGTGCCGGCGGCACGCAGTATCCCGCCGGGTCGTGGGTGGTGAAAACCGCGCAGGCGTTCCGCCCGAACGTGCTCGACATGTTCGAGCCGCAGGATCACCCGAACGACTTCCAGTTCCCCGGCGGCCCGCCGATTCCGCCCTACGACAACGCCGGCTGGACGCTCGCCTACCAGATGGGCGTGAAGTTCGATCGCATCCTCGACGGCTTCGATGGTCCGTTCGAGAAGGTCGCCGGCCTCCAGAAGCCCGCGCCGGGCAAGGTCACCGACGCCGCCGGCGCCGTCGGCTACGTCGTCCCGCACAACCAGAACGACGCGTTCATTGCCGTCAACCGCTTGCTGAAGGCGAACGAGGAAGTGTTCTTCGTGGCCGATCGCAGCTATCAGAGTGCCAACGGCACGGGCGTGATCTTCATCACCGCCAAGCCCACCACGAGCGCCGTGCTCACCAAGGCCGCGGCTGATCTCGGCTTGAACTTCACCGCGGTCACCCAGCGTCCCTCTGGCGCCACGCAGCGGCTCACCAAGCCGCGCATTGGTCTGTGGGATCAGTACGGCGGCTCGATGCCGTCAGGCTGGACGCGCTGGCTGCTCGAACAGTACGAGTTCGACTTCGAGCGCGTGTTCCCGCAGACGCTCGACGCCGGCAACCTCAAGGCAAAGTTCGACGTGTTGATCTTCCCCGACGGCGGCATTCCCGAAACCGCGGGCGGTGGCGGCGGCTTCGGCGGCGGCCGCGCGCCGAATCCCGAAGATCTCCCGGCTGAATTCCGTGGTCAACTCGGCCGCGTCACCATTGATACGACCGTGCCGCAGTTGAAGAAGTTCGCCGAAGAAGGCGGGGCGATTGTCGCCTACGGCGGCTCCGCATCGCTCGCTCATCACCTCGGTCTGCCGATCTCCGATCACCTCGTCGAGATGACGAGCACCGGCGCCGAGCGCGCGCTGCCGCGCGACAAGTACTACATCCCGGGATCGATCCTGACGGTGGCGGTCGACAACACCAGCCCGCTGGCCTACGGCTTCGAGAAGCAGGTCGACGTGATGTTCGACAACAGCCCCGTGTTGCACCTCTCTCCGAGCGCGGCGATGAACGGCGTCCGGCCGGTGGCGTGGTTTGCCGGCAAAGCGAGCCTGCGCTCCGGATGGGCGTGGGGTCAGCACTATCTCGAAGACGGCGTCGCCGCCGCGGAGGCGAAGGTCGGCAAGGGCAGGGTGTTCCTGCTCGGCCCCGAGATCACTTTCCGCGCCCAACCGCACGGCACGTTCAAGTTCCTGTTCAATGGGATCTTTTACGGGGCCTCAACGACCGTGGGCACTCCCCTCACGAGCACTTCGGCCCCGCAGTAGTCGTGGACTTGGGACTTGGGACCTGGGACTTCCAAGACTCAGGACCCCAGACCCAGGACCCAAGACCCAGGACCCAGGACCCAAGACCCAAGACCCCGCTACAATCCCGCCATGGCGTTAGAGCAAATTTTCTCCGTGGCGGGGTTGCTCGCCATGATTGGATGGCTGATTCTCGTCATCCTTCCTCGCAACCCAACCGCAAAGGTCGTCTCCGGCATCGTAGTGCCGCTCCTCCTCTCCATCGGCTATCTCGTGCTCATCGCTCTGCATCTCGAAGGCGCCGAAGGCGGCTTCGGCTCACTGGCTGATGTGGCAACGCTCTTCCAGAAACAGGAGCTGCTGCTCGCCGGCTGGATCCACTACCTCGCCTTCGATCTGTTCATCGGCGGCTGGGAGATTCGCGATTCCCAGCGGCACGGCATCCCGCACCTTCTGGTGATTCCGTCCCTGGTGATGACTTTCATGCTCGGCCCGATCGGCCTGCTGTTCTACTTCGCTATCCGCTCCGCGAAGACACGCGCGCTCAATCTGGAGGGGGTGTGATTACCGAGCTCCGCCATCGCGATCCCCTGCTCTTCTGGACCGGCGCCTTGATGCTGCGGTCGCTGCTTGTCGTGACCTTGATTTCAATCGGCGACACGCGTCAGATCCTCGGCTTCAATCCGTGGATCAAGCCGATGAAGTTCATGACCTCGATCGCGATTTTCCTGTGGACGGTGGCGTGGTTCATGCCCGACACCGAACCTCGCCCGCGCGCCCGCGCCATCGTCCGTTGGACCATTGCCACGGCGATGACGGTCGAGATCGTCTGCATCGTCATGCAATCCGCGCGAGGCGTCACCTCGCACTTCAATCACGACACCGTCTTCGACGATGTGGTGTTCGGCATCATGGGGATGGGCGTGGTGTTCAACACCCTGGCGATGACGCTGTTCCTTTTCATCATCCGCCGCGACACGCCGCTCGGCCGCTCCGGTTACCTGTGGGGTGTCGCCTGGGCGTGTTGATGTTCCTGGTGGCCAGCCTGCAAGGGACGATGATCGTCACCAACGACGCCCACTCGATTCCTGGCCCCGACGGCGGGCCGGGATTGCCGTTCGTCAACTGGTCGACCGAGCAGGGCGACTTGCGCATCGCCCATTTCTTCGGCATGCACGCCATGCAGGCGCTGCCCCTGCTAGGCTTCGCGCTGGACCGCATGCGCATCGCCGCCGCCCGAAACGTCGTCGTCGCGGCCGGTATCCTATGGCTTGCCCTGACGGGCGGCCTGTTGTTCATGGCTCTTAATGGCCGACCACCGCTGGCGCTATGATCACAACTGGACAACTTGAACTGTCACACTTGCAAACTCAACTGGCAATTGCCAACTTCCCAACTGTCAACTACGAGGACCTATGAATTACTACGGAGCCAAAGAACTCGCCGAAAGCTTCCGAACTGTTCGGCGGAACACCATTCAAGTGGCCGAAGATATCCCCGAGGAGAAGTACGCCTTCCGCGCCGCGCCCGACACGATGAGCGTTGGCGAGATGCTCGCGCACCTGGCGTGCTCGCCGCACTGGGCCGAGCAGTGTCATTTTGTCGAGAAGAAGACCAGCGTCACCGGCGACGATTTCGGCAAGTGGATGGGTGAGATTGAGGCCAAGTCGAAGACGCTGACCTCCAAGGCCGCCATCGTCGACACGCTGAAAAAGGACGGCGAGAACTTCGCCCGTCAGATCGAGGCCATGACCGATGCCCAACTTGGCGAACCCTGCACGGCGCCGAACGCCTCGAAATCGCGATTCGAGATGCTGCAGGGCGTGAAGGAACACGAGATGCACCATCGGGCGCAGCTATTCCTGATCGAGCGCATGATCGGCATCGTCCCGCACCTGACCCGCGCCCGCCAGCAGCGCGTGGCCGCGCCGGCTCGCTGACACGTACGCCTTACACGGAGGCACGGAGTCACGGAGAAACTTTTCTAAATACCAATGCCGCTTAGAGGCACTGGCATTTAGAAAACAATTTCTCCGTGCCTCCGAGGCTCCGTGGTTAACGTACGTGTCAGCGTGGCATCTTGTTCAGCGCCAGCAGATTCGCCGCGATCCGATACGCGCCCGCCACTCCGTACGGCAACTGACGATGTAACGCATAGGCGAAGTAGGTCCAGGTGCCTTTGCCGACCCTGGCCGTCAGCCAGCCGCCACTCTGCGGCGCCTGGCCCTTGTCGTTGGTCGCGATCATCGGTGTATACGACGCGTCCCACTTGGTGAAGAACTTCGAGCCGCGCTGCTCGACCCAGCCGTTGAAATCCGCCGCGGTGATCTTGTTGGGCCAGTTGAACGCCTGGTGCGTGGGCGCGAGGATCGTCACCGGCGAATCTTCCTCGGACACTTCCTCCGCCGTCCGCGGCAGCTCGCCCGGAAATGGCGCGAAGGTGTTCGGCACGAGCTCCTGCGTGTTGTAGAGCACGATCATGTTGCCGCCGTTGCGCACGTAGTCGAGCAGGCGTGCGTTGTAGGTCTTGAGATCGTCGCGCACCGCATACGCGCGCGTGCCGGTGATGATGGCGTCGTAAGTGGATAAATCCGCCGACGCCAGCTCGGGCTCGCCGAGCAGCGTCACCTGCGCACCGAGTTGCTGCAGGCCCTGCGGCACCTGGTCGCCGATGCCCATCACGTATCCAACCTTCAGCCCGGCCACCGTCGTCACGTCCACGCCGCGCACCACCGTCGACGCGTCGCGATACAGGTAACCCAGCTCGAGATCGCGATGATCGATCAGCTCATATCCTTCGCGATACTCACCCAACCCGTCGATCGCCGTCGCCGCGACCTCGTAAGTCTGCTGTTCAATCGCGCCTGGTATGACGGAGAACCGATACGACGTCCTCTCGCCCGCGCGGGTAAACGCAAACGCCTGCGACGCCGGCTTCGCCCGCCATCCTTCCGGAAGATGCAACACCACCTGTCCATGCGAAGGCGCATCCGCGTTATGTAATAGAGCCACCTGAATTTCGATCGCACGATATCTTTGCCCGATAGGCACTATGGCGTTGACCGGAGAGGTGGTGACGGCTATTCGTGGCACTGTACGCACTTCACGTGCAATATCGCCGTAGGGTGCCTTGGATTCGCGTCGGACGACCGGCACCCTGATTTCTACCGGCACGTCGCCAACGATGTACGTCGCACTCGCGATTAATGGCGCGGGCGTCACCGGCCTTCCAAACTGCAACGGGTCCGTCAGCGTGTACCGACTCTCCTGCAACCCCTTCCGATAAAAATACGGCTTCGTGCTGAGCGGCGCATCGCCGGCCACCGTCACTTGAAACGACGGCCCGGTGAGGCGAAAGCCTGGCGCGCTCAACACCGTGACACTCTGGCGGGCCGACACAACCGCCCGGCTGCGCAGCTCGAGCCGCGCATCCACCTGGAAGGTTTGCCCTGGCACCGGCGCGCCCATCACGGCTGGATTCGTGATCGCGGTGAGTTGCGCACCCATCGCCGCGTTGATCGCATCCTGGAACTGCTGCTCCTTGATGCGCAGCAGGTGACGCACTTGCGGATCGATCGCCGCCGCCAGCGCCTGGCGAGTCAGCTCGAGCCCTTGCGCCAATCCGACGACGCTCGTGGACGGATCGTCGATGCGAAAGGCCGCCATCGCCGCCGCCACGGCCTCGTCTATGGCCCTCCCCGTTGAACCGATCGCTTCCTCGATGTTGCGCGGCAGGGAGTGCAACATCGATTGTTCCTTCGCGCCGGCTCCCACCTTGCTGGTGACGATTGGACCGATGGCCGCCAGCTTGTAGTAGACGGCGTTGGGACCCGCGACCGGTGTGAAGCGGCCGCCGTTCTGCGAGCGTTGAAGGCTGAGGCCCCGGCGCGCGACATTTTCAAACGCGTCACCGAGCGTCGGGCTGTACTCGCCCGTGTTGATCTGCACCGTCCAGTCTTCCTCCGGGCGGACGCCGCCGACATAAATCTTGGCGGGCGACCACGGCGCGAGGCCCTCCGTGATCTGTTCGGGGAATCTCGACGGATCGCGAGCGGCCATGAACGCGTCCTGCGCCATCAACCCGGCCGCCTGGTGATTGCCGTGGCCGTCGCGATTGCTGCCCTGGAACCGCGACAGGATGATCGTCGGCCGCTCCATGCGAATGATCCGCACCACGTCCCGCAGCAGGGCGTCCCTGCCCCACTTGGCCAGCGATTCGTCGAGCAGCTTCGAGAAGCCGAAATCCACCGCGGTGGTGAAATACTGCTGATCGACGCCGTAGTAGCGATTCGCCGCGAGCAGTTCTTCGGTACGAATCAACCCGAGCGCATCGAACAGCTCCGGCCCAATCGCGTTGTCGCCCGACTCGCCGCGCGTGAGCGTCAATAGCGTCACCCGCGCGCCGTCGCCGCGGCTCAACTGCGCCAGCACCCCGCCCTGCTCATCATCCGGATGCGCCGTGATGTGCATCACGCTGACGGTCGTGCGGAGCTTCTGCATCTTCTCCCACGCCGCCGCGCCGCCGTGCGGAGACGCAGTTTGACTAAGAGGACATTCAGTCGCGGCAAGAAGGATCGCGGAGACCAGAAACGCTTTGTGCATCGGCGATTCTGGTAATCATGTCACGGACGCCAACCACTGAGGACGCGGAGGCTCCGTGACCCCCGTGGTTAACGTCCGTGATCAAAAGCCTTTCGCGGCGCGAATCTGCGGCACGAGGATGTCCTTCACGTAATGCCAATTGGGCACCAGCGCCAGTGCTTCCTTCGCGTACTTCTCCGCGGCGTTCACGTCCGGTTGCAGCTGGTTGAGGCTCGACCAGGCAAGGCTCATCAACAACTCCGGCTCGCCCCACGAGGGCTCGAGCACCGACGCCGGCCGCGGCTGCTTGCGCGCGACCTCAACACCCCGGCGGTAGGTCGCGAATGCCTGCGTCTGTTTCTTCGCGAGCTCCTCAGTCGACGTTCCCGGTACGGCGTACCACTGACCGCCGCCAAGCAGCCAGAGAAAGCGCGGATTGTCCGGCGCCGCCAGCCCGTTCTCCTTGAAAAGCACGCGAAAGCGGTCGACGAATTCGTTGACCTTGACCGCATCGTCGCGATACAGAAACGCCAGTGTTTGCAGGCAGCCGATCATGCCGATGGACGCGTCCCTGAATGTCGGATCGGCTTTGAGCGACGCTTCGAAATCCGCGACGCACTGGCGTGCATCGCGGTCGACGTCCGCGATGTCTGGCGTCTCGTTGAACGCATTGATCGCGCGCCGCCACGCGGCGAAGGCCTGCCAGTAATGGAGCTGAGCGGCGAACCGGCGATCGTCCGCGGGCGGTTTCACCTTCTGCAAGGCCTCGCGCAGCTGCTGTAATGCCGCGCGGCGGCCTTCGTAGTCGGCGCGTTGAATGTCGGCGACGATCGTCGACGCGGTGGCGTGCGCGCCCGTTTGCGCGATGGCCGGCAGCGTCATCGCCATGGAGAGCACGATTACGGTTGCGAGGATGTGACGCATGCGCGCAAATTAATGCGCGCGCACGACGCTCGCAACGGCCGGCCGGTGTGTGGGCGGTTGCGCCGGTGAATGGAATTGTCAGCCGGTGAACGGCGCTATCGAGTCAGCGTCCGCAGCTCTCGCGAGCGTTGCCGGCTGGCCATGATCGTCGCGCCGCTGCGCAGCGTGATCTGCACGCGCGAGCCGTCGTACGGCGCCCACGATGCCACGTGATCCAGGTTCACCACGTGCGAGCGGTGAACTCGCAGGAACGTCTGCCGGTTGAGCCGCTCTGCCAGCTCGGTCAACGTCACGTTCACTCGATAGCGGTGCGCGCCGGCATACACCACGACGTAATCGTCGCACGCTTCGAGACGCTCGATCGCCGACACCTTGATCGGCACGATGCGGCCGGCGTCGCGGACGAAGAGCCGGGCCACCTCGCCCGGCCCGAGGGCGTCGCGCGCCCGATCGGCGGCCGCCGGCCCGTCGCGATGCTGGAGCAGCGGCCGGGCGCGTTCGATCGCGCGTGTAAATCGTTCGGCGCCGAACGGCTTCAGCAGGTAATCCAGCGCCGCCAGCTCGAAGGCCGTGGCCGCGAACTGATCGTAGGCGGTGGTGAAGATCACCGACGGCGCGTGCCGGATGCGCGACAGCACGTCGAGGCCGGTCATGTCCGGCAGCCGCACATCCAGAAAGATCAGCTCGGGCTGCAGCTCGTCGATGGCGGCAATGGCGGCGCGGCCGGTTGCGCTCTCGCCGATCAACGTGAGCCACGGCACGTCGCGGATCAGATCGCGCAGACGGCGGCGCGCGAGCGGCTCGTCTTCGACAATCAACGCCGTGGTGCTCGCGGCCGTGCTCATGGCATCGCGCCATTCACCGGCAGCACCAGCGTCACTGCATACCCCGCGCGCCGATCGATATCGAGCGAGGCGTCGCCGCCATAGAGCGCCAGCAGGCGTTGCCGGACGGAGGCCAGGCCGAGCCCGTCGCCGCCATTGCTGCCGGCGCCGCGGCCGTCGTCGGCGATGCGGAGGATGAGGCGGCGGTCGCTGACCTCCGCGCTCAGCTGAACGAGGCCGCCCTCGGCGCGATCGGCAATGCCGTGCCGCACCGCGTTCTCGACCAGCGGCTGCAGGATGAGGGGCGGCACCGGGACCGACATCGCCGGTCCGCTCGCCGTGGCGTTGATGCGCAGGCGATCGCCGAGGCGCAGCTGCTCGAAGGCGAGGTAATCCTGCGTGAAGCGCCATTCCTGTGAGAACAGCACTTGTTCATCCGTGCCGAGCGCATAGCGAAGCAGATCGCCGAGCGATTCGATCGCCTGGTCGGCCCGCACGGGATCGTGCGGCACGAGCGCGCCCACCGAGTGCAGCGCGTTGAAGAGGAAGTGCGGATTCAACCGCGCCCGCAGCGCGGCGAGCTGCGCCTGTTGGGCGAGCACGCGTGACTCGGCGGCGGCCGCGGCATCGATGCGCGCGCGCCGTTGCGCGCGCACCGCATACGAGAGGCCAGCGACCACCAGGTACACGCCGCCACCCATGAACACGTTCCACGTTTGCGCGGGCGACGTGCGGATAGCGGTGAGCGCGGCCTCGATGCGGCCCGTCACCAGGTCGGGCAGCACCCACACCGTGCTGTAGATTGCCGCGTAGATCGGCATCGCGATGCCGTGCGCGAGATAAAAAGAACGCGATCGCCAGGTGAGGGGAATGCGGCCGGTCATGTGCCACACGCCGACGCCCATCAGCGCGGCGGTGCCCATGATCAGCAAGCCGTACGGGAAGAAGTACAGAGGACCCGGGCTGCCGGTGTTCGATGCGGCGATCGTCCAGAAACATGCCGCCGCCAGCCACGCCGCCGCGTATCCGAGCCATCCCTTCATACGAGCGACTCGGATGGTCGCACCGCGATGCGATTCTGTCTAGGGAAGGCGCCGACAACGACCGTTCACCGGTTGATCCGGCCGTTCACCGCTCGCTCCGTGCCCTCCGTCCTCCTCCGCCTGCCCTGAGCGAGTGTGAGCGAAGCGGAGCTTCGCGCACACGAGTCGAAGGGTGTCCTCGGATGCGAAGCTATTTGCGAAGGGAGTCAACACTCCATCTACCGGAACCGACGGCCGCGAAGTACAGGAACACGAAGCAGTAAAGGGCCGCCAGTTCTCCGCCATTCATGATCGGCCAGAACCCGCGTGGCAGGTGCGCCTGGAAGTAGGCCACCGCCATCTCGCCGCTGGCGATGAACGCCACCGGGCTGGTGAACAGGCCAATCGCAATCAGGACGCCGCCCACCACCTCGATGATGCCCGCCAGGCCCATTTGGGACATCAATTCGACCGGCGCGTCCCGTCCAAACCCGCCGAATAGCTTCGGTAAACCGTGCTGAAAGAAGAGGAAACCCGCCGCGATCCTGAGCAGCGCGTAGATATAGGAGGAGTAGGGCCCGAGCCAGCGTTCCATACGGGAGCATACGGCAGGGGCGCGGGTGCCGCTTACCGTCTCCTACGTCTTTTCGCTGGCCATTGCCTTTGGCCTCCAGCTTGCTGCCGCAGATGCTAGTAAGCAATCACTGATCGCTTAGCACGCGCTCAAGGCCGCACACCATCAGCTTCCGCGTTCGCTCCGCAGGGCTGTCAACTCGCAGCTCGGTCTGGCTTCACTAACGCTCGCTGCGAGGTTGTCTGTAAAAGACCTTCTCGTCGGCTCGGTTTTCCTTCGGCTCCACGCACTAACTTTCTCGCCTCCTCCCGCCCGGCTGCGCTCACGCTCCAGCTGATGGTGTGCGTCCTGTCGCGCGTGCCACCTCGCGCGAATGACGTGGGATGCGAGCCTCCGACCGCAGCGACGAAGGTGAGCGGCCGCCAGGACGAGACGATGTTTCCCGGAGTAAACGTTCGAGCGAGCCGACGCAGATCACTTACCGACAAAGCGAAAGGAGGCCAGAGTCGAGGGAAATATCGTCTCGGCCCAAGGCCGCTCAGCGCGCCTACTGTTCGCGCAGGGCGACCACAGGGTCAACGCGTGTCGTGCGCAGTGCGGGTAGCAGGCTCGCGAGGACACCGGCAATCAACAGTGTGACCGCCGCCATCGTGAACGACGGTACGTCGAACGGCTCGACGCCAAACAGGATGCCTTCCATCGACCGCGCCAATAGCGTTGCCGCGATGAGACCGATGACGCCGCCGATGGCGACCATCACCACGCTGTTCCGCACGATCATCGCAATCGTATTGCCGCCCGACGCGCCGAGCGCCATGCGCAGGCCGATCTCCCGCGTCCGCTGCGACACCGAATACGACAGCACGCCGTAGATGCCCAGGGCCGCCAGCAGTAACGCCGCCAACGCAAACGTCGCCAGGAGCGTCGTCGACAGCCGCGGCAGGAACACCGCACGCGCGAGGATCTGATCCATCGTCGACAGCTCGTAGATCGGCTGACCCGGATCCACGTCCCAAATCACCCGCTGCAGCGTGTTGGCCATCGCCGCGGGATCCTGGTTCGTGCGCGCCACCACCGCCATGCCCGCCGTCGGGCTCTGACGAAGCGGCAGGTAGACCTGCTTGCGCGGCTCTCGATCCAATCCCTGGTTGTGCACGTCCGCGACAATGCCCACGACCTCGGCCTTGCCGTGCGGGTTCTGGATGATCTGTCCCAGCGGGCTTCGATCCGGGAAGTACCGCCGCGCCATCGTCTGGTTGATCAGGGCCGTTCTCGGCGCCGGCATGTCGTCGCGTTCGTCGAGGAAGCGTCCCGCGAGCAGCTCGATCTTCATCGTCTCGAAGTAGCCGGGCGCCACCATGCGGACGTCGGCCATCGGGTCTTCGGTCTTTGGCGGCTGTTGGCCTTCGACGTTGAAGGGCAGCGCGCCGGCGGCGCCCACGTCGTGCAGCGGCATCGCCGACACGGCCGACGCGTTCACCACGCCCGGGGCGCGGCGCAGGCGTTCGATCACATCCTCGTAGAAGCGGACGATGGTCGGGCGCTGATATTTCGTGGACGGCAGCAGCACGCGCGCGGCGATCAGGTTTGACGAGTCGAAGCCGGGGTTCACCTGCAGCAGCTTCGTGAAGCTGCGCGTCATCAGTCCCGCGCCCACGAGCAGCACGAGTGCGAGCGCGACTTCGATCACCACGAGCCCGCCCAGGAGTCTCCGCGCGTACGGGCTCGCGGTTGACCCGGACGACTCCTGCATGCCGTCGCGCAGATCCTGGTTCGATGCATGCAGCGCCGGCAGCAATCCAAACGCGAGCGCGACGCCGATCGAGATGATGCTCGTGAAGAGCAGCACGCCGCCATCGAGCTGCATGGCCTCGATGCGTGGCAGTCGTGCTTCCGGAAGGTTCGCGATCAATCGCAAGACGCCGAACGCGGCGACCAGTCCCAGCGCTCCACCCGCGATCGACAGAATCAAGCTCTCGGCGACGATCGGCCGCGCCACTTCCCATCGGCTCGCGCCCAGCGCCGCGCGCACGGCCATCTCGCGCCGGCGGCTGGACAGTCTCGCCAGCAGCAAGTTGGCCATGTTGGCGCAGACGATCAGCAGCAGGAATCCCACCGCGCCCATCAAGACCATCAGTGCCGGTCGCGACGCGCCCACCAGTTGCTCGTGCGCCGGAATCACGCGCGCCGTCCAGCGATCGTTGCTCGCCTTGTATTCGGTGGCGATGCGTCCGGCAAGCACGCTGATTTCTTCCTGCGCCTGCTGCCCGGTGATTCCGCCGGCCATCCGGCCGACCACCGTCAGCGACCGTGCCCGCCGCGACGCGCCGTGCAGGTCTTTCGGATCGAACGCCAGCGGCGTCCACACTTCCACCTTGGTGCTGGTCGGGAATTCAAAGGCCGGTGGCATCACGCCGACCACGGTGTAAGACACCGAGTCGAGTTGAATCGTCTGCCCTATTACTCGCGCATCCGCGCCCAACGCGCGGGACCAGAAGCCGTGGCTCAGCACCACCACGCGGTCGGCGCCCACCACGCTCTCGTCGCGCGTGAACGTGCGCCCGAGCGCGGCGTTGCTCTTGAGCACGGTGAACAGGTCCGGCGTCGCGCGCAGCCCGGGCACGTTCTGCGGATCCCCGGTGCCCTTGAACGAGAAGTCCACGTGCCGATACGCGGCCATCGACTCGAACGTCTTCGCCTCGCGCTGGAAGTCTTCGAACGTCGGCACCGACATCGGCCCCTGGTTGCCCTCGGGATTCACCTCCCACAGCACCGCAATCTTCTCGGGGTCCTCGTAGGGTAGTGGGTTGAGGACCACCGTCTTGATGACGCTGAAAATCGCGGTATTGGCGCCGATGCCCAGTGCCAGCGTCAGCACGGCGACGATCACAAAGGTCGGTTGCCGGCGGAGCGTGCGGAAGGCGTAGGTAAAGGCGGCGGTCCAGTCGGCCATATGGCGCATTGTAGTCTTCTTGTCCCGCTGTAGTGTGGCCGGCCAGAACACCGCGCTCGGTCGCGCATGTGCGCTGGCCGGCGCGCGTAGCGCGAACAGGTGTCCCGCGCAGCCAAGGGATAACGCGGAGGAGCGTCTCGTGGACGGCCGACTTTGCGTCGTCCTCGCAGAGATCCCTAGAAAACGCGGAGCGGCCATCACTGAAGTTTGGGGATGGGGGTCCCCAAACGTTTCGACCGGCGTCGTTAAGCCGCGACGCGTTCAGGCGCTGGCCCCGGCACGCGCGGAATCTCGTCAAGCCCACTGAGGTAGGTCCGCGTCTCCGCGATGGTCGATGCCACCAGCGTGGCGCCGGCGTCTCGCAATGCCTGCGTGCTTTCATCCGCCAGCGCCGGTGGCGCCCACCGCCCCACGAGGATGCGCACTTCAGGGAGCGCGTCGTGCAAACGTTTGACGAGGTATCGAGTCTTAGACGAGGGGCTCGGCGGCAAATCGGCGAGGCACACGATCGACACGCCCTGCGCTCTCACGATCGACACCAGCTCGGACGCCAGCACGCGCGTCTTGGTCATCTCGATCGTGATCGGCAAGTCTTCCAGTGAATGCGCCAGCATCGTCAGCGCGAGCTCGTCGGCGGCGTCATTGGCCGCATAGCCGAGGACGCGTAACGGTTCGCGCGGCCCGGGCAATGCCTCTGGCTCACTCGACGCAACGGTTGGCGGTTGCTGGCGGCGCATATACTCCGTCGCATCGGTCAGCAGTTCTCGCGTCACTTCGATCACCGCCGCCTCTTCTTCCACCGAGAGCCGCTGCTCCAGGCGATCGCGCTCCGCGTAGTTGAGGGCGGGCAACAGCAGCGCGTCGTAGACCGATCCCCACGGCTCGTGCTTGACATGCCTCTCGATCAGATCGGCGGCCTCACCGTGATCGTGGGCCAGCAGGCGCTGATAATAGCCGTACTCGGGCGCCAGCGCCGGCGTGTCGGCCATCAGCGTGCCGACAAACGAGAGTCCGGGCACGTGCTTGCCGAGCACGACGAAGCACACCGTCAGTGGTGTGCCCATCAACAGGCCGAGCGGTCCCCAGAGCCAGGTCCAGAAGGCGAGCGAGACGAGCAGCGCCACTTGCGAGATGCCTGCGGCGCCGGCATACAGCCATGTTTCAAGCACCATGTTCGTGAACACTTCGAGGACCGCGAACATCGCCATCACCCACAGCGAATCGACCCACCCTGGAAGAGCGGCGAGGCTGACGAGGATGGGCGCACCGGCGGCGAGCACCGGACCGAGATATGGGATGTAGCGAAGTGCCGCGCCGAGCACGCCCCATACCAATGGGTACGGCACGCCGAGAAAGTACAGCCCGAGTCCCGCGACGGTGCCATACACGGCGTTGACGAGTGATTGCATCAACAACTGGCGGCTGACGCGGCTGCCCGCTTCATCGAATGCCTTGGTCGTCACGGTCAGGCGGCCCTGGCCCACCAGCCCCATCAGCCGATCGCGCAGGTCGCGGCGTTCGAGCAGCATGAAGATCACGAGCGCCACCACGAGCCCCGCCGTTCCTAATGCCCCCATCACCGGACCGAGCCACGTAAACCCAGGGATGCCGGACGCCGGCGCGGCCGCAACGATCACCGACTGGAGTGCCCCGCCCTTCGACGCAGCCGTCTTCCCGAGATCCGTCTTGATGTCGTCGATCGTTTCTTGCAGCTTCTCGACGGTGCCGCCTTTGCCGGCGCCGCGCACGTCGGCAATCTTCGCCATGATGTTGGTGCGGTACCGCGGCAGGTCCTCGGCGAGGTGGTCCATCTGCCGCGCGAGGCCCCAGCCGGCGAGACCCAGCACGACGAACACCAGCGTGACCACCGTGAGCACGGCCGGCACGCGGCCTACCCACCGTTCGAGCCAACTGACCGGTGGCGCCAGCACGAACGACAGCAGCACCGCGAGTGCGATGGGCACGAACACCGCCTGCGCCCAATACAAGACGACGACCACCAGGACGGCGCCGGCGAACGTCACCCAAGGCTTCAATGGGTTGGGCTGGGCATCCATTACGTCGACTGTAATACTCGCGAAAGGAGGGCTTGTGTTCACAAGTGGACAGTGTCTCGCGGGGCTGGTTCGTCATACTCGGGTTGATGCGCACGCCGGTGATCCTGCGAATGCTCGGGGCCGCGGGGCGTGCCTGGTGGGACGATGACTGCGCGCGAATGGGCGCGTCGCTCGCCTACTACACGCTCTTCGCGATTGCGCCGATCCTGCTGGTGGCCACCGCGATCGCGGGCCTGGTGTTCGGCGCCGAGGCCGTGCGCGGCGAGATCGTCGGTCAGCTCGAAGACCTCGTCGGACGCGAAGGCGCGCTCGCCGTCCAAAGCCTCCTCGAAGGCGCCGCCCATCGTCGGGCCGGTCTCATCGCGACGATCGTCGGAGGCATCGCGTTTCTCATCGCGGCTACCGGCGCGTTTCTCGAGTTGCAGGTGGCGTTCAATACCATCTGGCGGGTGAAGCCGAGTCCGGGCGGGCAGTTCTATGCCTTCGTGATGGATCGGCTCCGCTCGTTTGGCCTGGTGGTGGCGATCGGTTTTCTGCTGCTGGTATCGCTCACCGTGACCGCGGGGCTGGCCGCGCTCAACGCGTGGCTCTTCAACCTGTCTCCCGCCGACGCGCGCTGGTGGAACGTCGTCAACACCCTGATGTCGATCGTGGTGACGACGGGGTTGTTCGCGTTGTTGTTCCACATCCTGCCCGACGTGCGGCTGCGGTGGCGCGATGTGACGATGGGCGCGGTGGTGACGGCGGTGTTGTTCACCATTGGCCAGCAGGCGATTGGCTTGTATCTCGGCCAGAGCGCCATTGCCTCGAGTTACGGCGCGGCGGGGTCGATGATGATCCTGCTGTTATGGGTCTACTACTCGTGCCAGATCCTGCTCTATGGCGCCGAGTTCACGCGCGTGTGGGCGGCGCGCCACGCCGCCAGGCCGAAGCCGGAGCTGTTCGCGGTGAAGGATCCCGACGCGATCAACCCGAAGTCGGCGCTCGGCTAACGTCCGCGGGCGCTCGCTAGGAGACGCGACCCAGGACGACGTCGATTCCTGAGAGGAGCAACTCGACCTTGGCGCGAGGCAGTTTGCTAACACGTTCCGTCAGCAGGGCCCTGTCGAGTGCCACGACCTGCGACACGTTGGCGACGGAGTCGTTGGGGAGCCTGGTTGCGCTCGCCGCGAGAGACACGTTGCCGGGGGCGTCCGCCCACTTCAGATTGCTGGTCAGCGGCACGCAGACCGCGGTGGCAATACGGCTTCGGTTCAGCGGATCGCCCTGCACCACGACCACGGGTCGTCGAAAGCCAGGGCCCGATCCCTTGGGAGGCGGGATGTCCGCCCACCACACCTCGCCCTGGGAAATCACCACTCGCTTCGCTCCAGCGTCCGCCGTCCAGCCGCGGCCACCAGCGGATCCGGTTTAGTGTCGATCTCGGCACACACCCGGTTCATCGCGTCGGTCACGTCCTCCGGAGCGTGCCGTGCCACGTACTCGCGGACGGCGGCGCTGTACACCTCGCTGCGGGATCGCCGGGCCTGCTTCGCAAAGCGTTCCGCGCGGGCGAATACCTCGTCGGGAATGGACACCGCTGTTTTCATACCAAAAGTATAACCCATCATGATTGACCCTGACGACGATGGCATCGTCGGGAGGTTGAGGCAAGAAGCAGGATCTGCGTACCGTGCAGCCAGGCCGAAGCCGGACCTGTTCGCGGTGAAGGATCCCGACGCGATCAACCCGAAGTCGGCGCTCGGCTAATAATGCGGCGTCGAGACGACGGCCGTCAGCGCCAAAGTTGCCACACCGCCAGGCCGACTGGTACGCAATATTTGTGAGCCGCCAAAGCGCTGGTACCTAGAACGTTCGGGAATTCGCCCTATCTCACATGGCGCGTCGTTCGCAGATCCCACGTCGGAGGACGATGCTACGATGGCGAATCACAACGATATGGACCAGCGACTTGTGCGCGTCGAGACGGCGGTGAATGCATTCGAGAAGAAGCTTGACCAGCTCGCAACCAAAGCTGACTTTACGATGCTCAAGAACGACTTTGAGACGCTGGCCAACAAGGTGGCCTCGCTGCTCGAAGACGCCCGCGACACCGTGAAGAAAGCGGCCGAGGGATACAAGGCGACGTTGGATCGCATTGAGACTGACCTTGGCGACCTTAATAAGAAGGTGGACGTCAGGTTCGCGGATCACGATAAGGTTCTCGCCAACCACAATACGCGAATCACGGTGCTCGAAGCTCCGGCCTCGCCCAGAGGGTGACCGCGTCTAAGCGTCTGTTGAGCGTAGAATTCAAACTGTGAGCGATGCCGCGGCCGTGGCCGATGGAGTGGACCACTCACTCGATCCGCGTGTGATTCCACTGCAGCAAATCAGCGGCAGCATCTTCATTGGCGCCATCGCCTTCGGCTCGCTGGTCTTCCTGGCCATCCGCATCCTGACCGAAAGGACGCCCTTCTGGCTGTTCCTCCTGCAGATGGGGGTGTGGCTGGCGCTCGTGCTGCTTGGCTTGTGGCACGCGGTTAGCTGGCCGAAGCGCACCTATCGGCATACGTCGTACCGGGTGGACGACCAGGGCATCGAGATCCGCAGAGGCGTTTTCTGGCGCGTGGTGATCAACGTGCCGCGATCGCGCGTGCAGCACATCGACGTCTCGCAGGGACCGATCGAGCGCCGCTACGGCCTGGGCACGCTGATTATCTACACCGCCGGCACCGACCATGCGAAGGTTGAGCTCGAGGGGCTCGAGCATGGCCGGGCGCTCGGCATCCGCGAGCATCTGTTGCCTTCTGGAGCCGGCGATGCCGTCTGAGCTGCGCCTGCATCCGTCGACGCTGCTCTTCGAGCTGGCGGGTCACCTCAAGCGGTTCGCGCTGCCGGCGCTGCTCGTCGTCGTAGGGATGTCGCGATCAACGGGCGGGCCCGGTGGCAATTTCGGGCGTCTGCCGGTCGGCTGGGAGGTGTGGCTGCTCGTGCCATTGGTTCCCGCGGTGGTCTTCTCCATCGCGCGCTATCTGTCGTTCCGTCTTCGCTACGAGGACAAGGAGCTGGTGATCCGGTCGGGCCTTATCTTCCGCAACGAGCGTCATATTCCTTATTCGCGGATTCAGAACGTCGACGCCATCCAGAACCTGTTCCATCGTGTCTTCGGCGTTGTCGAAGTGCGCGTGGAAACCGGCGGGGCAAAAGAGGAAGAAGCGCGGTTGAGCGTGCTGCCGAAGGCGGCGTTCGAGGAGATGCGCCGGCGCGTGTTCGGCAGCACCGAGCACCTGGCAAGTGCGCGCCCGGCAACCGGGCACCCACCCTTAGGCACTTCTACGCACCGTACGCACAGTACGCACCCTGTGTTAGTCCACCTTCCACTGAAGGAATTACTACTCTCCGGTTTCCTCGAGAACAAGGGAATGGTGTTAATTGCCGCCGGCTTCGGCGTGGCGTGGGAATCGGGCGTGATGGGCCGGCTGTCGGAGATGTTGTTCGAGCGTGCCGGCGTGACGGGACGCGGATTCTTCCGCAACATGGTTCAAAGTTTCTTCGAAGAAGGTCAGGTGCCGTGGGGACGCATCGGCATCGCCCTGGCGGGGTTGATGTTGTTCCTGATCCTGGTGCGCATCATCTCGATGATCTGGGCGTTCGTGCGTCTTTACGATTTCCGCCTGACGCGTGTGGGCGAGGATCTGCGCAGCGAGTATGGCCTCTTCACCAAAGTTGCCGCCACCGTCCCGATCAGGCGCGTGCAGACTATTACCTTTCGCGCCGGTCCCCTGCACCGCTGGCTCAATCGCGCCACGGTCCGTGTGGCCACCGCGGGCGGCGCGGGGACGGGACAGCGGTCCTCCGCGCGCGGCCGCGAATGGCTCGCGCCGTTGATTCACCGCCAGGCATTGCCGGGGTTGCTGCAGCAGGTCGTGCCCGGCTTCGATCTCGACGCCGTGAACTGGCAGCCGCTCCACCCCCGAGCCTTCGCGCGCGCGGTGAAGCCGACGCTGCTGTTCAGCGCAATCGTGACCCTGGCTGCCGCGCTGCTAATCGGCTGGGGCGCCATCGGCGTGGCGATGCTGATGCTGCTCTGGTCGGTCATCGCCACTCAACAATACGTGGCGCATGTTGCCTGGGCCGAGGGCGATGAGGTGGTGATGATGCGCAGCGGCTGGATCTGGCAGCAGACCACGCTCGCGCGGGTGAACAAGATCCAGGCGGTGGCGATGCACCAGTCGCCCTTCGACCGCCTCGCGGCAATGGCCGGCGTGCGGGTCGACACGGCCGGCGCGGGCGAGCTGTCGCACCGGGTGGCTATTCCCTATCTTGACCGAGAGGTTGCCAGCGGGCTGGCAGGGCGTTTGGCAGCGGCGGCCGCGAACACCGCGTTCCGCTGGTGAGCGCTCGGTCGCGCGTGGGTATCATCGATCATGCTTGAGACATTCGCGGGCTGGTCCCCGGTGATGCAGGCGCTGGCGGCCTCGACCTTCACGTGGGGGCTCACCGCCGTTGGCGCGGGCGCGGTGTTCTTCTTCCGCGACGTCAGCCGCAAGGCGCTCGACACCGCGCTTGGCTTTACCGCCGGCGTGATGATTGCGGCCAGCTTCTGGTCGCTGCTGAACCCGGCGATCGAGATGTCGGAAGAAATGGGGATGGTGAAGTGGATGCCGGCGTTGGTCGGCTTCCTCGCCGGCGCGTTCTCGATGCGGCTGGTGGATTACCTGCTGCCGCACGTGCACCTGTTCGGCGACATGTCGGAGGCCGAGGGCGTCAAGACGGCGTGGCGCCGGACCACGCTGCTGGTGCTCGCGATCACGCTGCACAATATCCCTGAGGGCCTCGCCATCGGCGTGGCGTTCGGCGCGGTGGCCGCGGGCTACGATTCGGCGACGCTCTCCGCGGCGATTGCCCTTGCGATTGGCATCGGCATCCAGAACTGTCCCGAGGGCACTGCGGTTGCCGTGCCGCTGCGGCGCGAAGGCCTCTCGCGCGCGAAGGCGTGGTGGTACGGTCAGCTCTCCGCGGTGGTCGAACCTTTCGCCGCCGTTGCCGGCGCCGTGGCCGTGACGATGATGCGGCCGCTGCTGCCCTATGCGCTGGCGTTTGCGGCGGGCGCGATGATTTTCGTTTCCGTGGAGGAAGTGATTCCAGAGTCGCAGTCGGGAGGCAACAGCGACATGGCGACGCTCGGTGCGATCGTCGGCTTCGCGGTGATGATGACGCTCGACGTCGCGCTCGGGTAAACGAGCGGGCGTGACGAACGTGCGCGCACCCTGACCTGATCGCAGAATCTTCCACGCGAAACGAGCGGCGGTGGCGCAGGAAATGAGACGGTCGAGCGCGATGACGTCCGAGTCGTTCGATAATCCGCACGTTCGTGGCAGGCACCCGTTTCGCTTCAGCGGGTATGCGTGGAACTGCTCTTCGAATGGGACGCCAATAAGGCGAAGGACAACATCAGACGGCACCACGTCGGCTTCGAGGAGGCGGCCACAGTTTTTCGCGATCCACTTGAACTGATGTTGCCAGACATACAGCACTCGGTCACCGAGGAGCGGTGGATTTCCATCGGAATGAGCGACGCTCACCGCCTTCTCGTGGTTTTCTATACCCAGCACGGTGCTATCATACGAATCATCAGCGCTCGATTACCAACCATCCAGGAGCGCAAAGCATATGAAGAAGGTGAAGCCTAGCGCGCGGCCGGCGGTGGAGGCAGACGAAATGCCCGAGGTCGACTTCAGCACGGGCGTGCGAGGAAAGCACTACAAGCAGTACCTGGCCTCGATGGTCACCGTGGAACTCACCCCTGATGTGGCTCAGTACTTCCCGGACTCAGCCGCGGCCAACGAAGGACTTCGCGAGTTGCTTCGGCTGCGCGGCATTCGCTGACACCTGACGCCTCTTCACAGTCGATTCAACACCGCTGGAGCGTGGCGGTATTCATTCTTCGACCACCGTGATGTCGGTGGCGACACCGCTCGGCGTCATCTCGGTCGACCCTGGCCCGCGTGGCATCAGCGTGAGCGCGAGGAAGTAGAGTGTCACGGCAAGGAACACGAGGTACCCGGTGGCCGGCCCCCACACCACGTGATCGAATGACCCCAGGGTGACGCCCGCCAGTAGGCCCGTGAGCAGCCGTCCGGCCAGGCTCGAGCCGGGCGCGTAGAGACCGTCGAGCACGATGAACTTCACGGCGAACGCCGCGAAGAAAGCCACGAAGAGGGCGCGCAGAGCGTGCTGCCGTCCGGGGCGGGCGGCCAGCGTGTTGCCGAACAGCGCGAACAAAAAGACGACGCCGAGCACGTGCGGCAATCCTGCTTCGGGCGTCACCGCCGACACGACCTGCGCCGACGCAGCGGCGAGGGCGCCAAGAAGCACGACGCCCGCCGCATTCTCGAGCCCGCCGTGGTGTGAGCCGACCAGGCGCGCCGGCTCGAGGATGCCGCTCTGCACCAGGACACGCATCAGCAGCAGCATGGCCAGCAACGACACCAGCGGCGGGGCCACGAATCGCAGTTCGGCGGCATCGGTCAGGCGCACGCCTGCGACGAGCGCCACCGTCAACAGCAGCCACGGCAGCACGATGCTGTCGAGCACCGGACCGGTCCTCACTGGCGCTTCCTCATGATGCGCAGCGGGTTGAAATCGGCGGCGTCGCGCGTGATGCCCTTCTCGAGTTCGGCGCGCAGTTGGTCGGAGGTCGTGAGGCCGAGGCTCGGGTCGGTCACGGCGACGCGGCCCGACGGGTCTGCTTGCACGGCGCGATCGAGCGCCTCGAGGCCTTGCGTGAACAACTGGTCGTCGTTCCAGAGCCGGCCCCATCCCTGCCGGTAGTAGCTATAGGCCACGTAGAACTGCACGCGCGAGTCGCGCCTGGCCGGGTCGGCGCGCTCGAAGGCCACGCGCGCGGCCGGAAAGTTGTCTTGCTGAAAGAGGGCCAAGCCCTCCTGGAAGCTTGCCTCGTCAGCGCGATAGGCGTTGAAGCCGGCGGCCACGCCGCCGGTGACCTCGGCCATGGTGGCCGGGCCCGTGGCATAGAGCCAGGCGATGAAGAACGCGTAGCTCAGCGACCCGGCGAGACCAAGCACGCGGATGTGCGACGCGGACACCCGTTCATCATAGTGCCGCGCTGTGTATGGCCGAGCGGGTGTCGGCGCGCGACTCTTCTACCCGCGCCAGTCATCCCCCGGCATGACCCGGTTCATGAATTCGTCGAACAACGGCACGGTGAATGCCGTGTCGCCATGATGCGGGCTCCAGATCATGCCCTTGGCGATGAGTTTGTTACGGGTCGGTCCCAACGCCGTCACTTCGCGGCCCAGTTCGTCGGCGATGTCGCCGGACCGATGTGGGCCAGGACCCAGTTCGGCCATCGCTCGCAAGTAGCGTCTCTCGCCAGGCGTCAGCCGATCGAATCGAACGCGGAAGAAACTCTCGTCCAGGGCGGCAACGGCCGACGCAGAGGCGTTGTGCACGTCTTCCAGCGAAATGGGCGAGGCATCTGCCGCATCCCAGGAGTGCTTCCCCCACTCCTGGACGAAATACGGATAACCCCTGGTCTCGGCGACCAGTCCATCTAGCGCCTCCGGTGTGACCTCGACCCCGAGATCGTTCGCCGGCTTGACGATGGCGAGCTTTGCTGCGTCTGCGGGCAAGGGTCCGATCTCGGGAAAGTCAAACAAGCGCTCCGCGTAGGATTTCGCGCGACCCATGCGGCCACGTAGCTGCGGCAGTCCGGCGCCGACCAGAACGATCGGCAACCGCCGCTGTGCGGCCCGATGGAGCGCCGTGATCAGCGCGGCGAGCTCATCTTCCGCGACGTACTGAAGCTCGTCGATGAAAATGATCAGCGCCGTTTCCGCTTGTTGAGCGGCTTCGCCGGCGGTTTCGAGTAGCGCCTGAAGATCGTGCTCGAGGTCGCCGTTGTCTGCGAGACCGGGTTCGGGATCGAAATCGAACCCGACCTCGATGTCCGCGTACTTGAGCTTGAGTGACTTCGCGAACCCGGCCAGGGCCTTGAGTGAACGTTGGGCCAGCGCTTTGGCCTTCTCGTTGCGCGAAAGCCGCAAGAGAGCCTGTCGCAGTTGCGGGGCGAGGATGGCCGGAAGGGATCGGGCTTCGGGCGCTTCGATCCGCAGCGTCTGAATTCCGGCAGCCTCTGCATCGTCCCGCATTCGGTCGAGGAGGACAGTCTTGCCGACGCCTCTCAGCCCAACCATCAAAATGCTTTTGGTAGGCAGGCCGAGACGGACACGCTCCAACGCCACCCGGACACCCTCGCGAAGCTCATCGCGCCCAGCCAGCTCTGGAGGCGGCGTCCCAGCACCTGGTGCATACGGATTACGGACGGGGTCCACGGCTTGTTATATCAAAATTAGCGAATTTATCAAATTTAGATAAACTCTGGTAAACACGTTCAAATTCGCGGATAATCCCTACTCAACGGAGGTTCCGCTTGAGGCGCTCCAGGTCGTCGATCTGCCGAACAGCCTGGATCAGACTTTCGACTTCTCTATGGTCGAGGACCCTTCCATGCACGGCGCGATTTCGTAGGGCGCGGCAGCGTTGCCAGTCGCCAACCGCATGCGCCGGCGCGAATTGATCGATGATGCTGCTGAGATCGTCGGCTGCCGACGACTTCTTCGAGTACCCGCGCACGGCGCGTTCGAATTCGAGCGCCGCGAGCTGGGCCGCCAATTCGAGTCGATGACCGATGAGAGACTCCGCGAGATCAAGCCGCGACATCGGCTCAAACAGTGCGTCCGCGAGATTCTTCACTTTGATCGAGCGAAGGAACGCGTCTCCCGCGTGCGCCTTCTTCAGCTGTTCGACGTCATCAAGTCGGCCGCCATACACGCCGAGCTGCAGCGTCCACAGCGCTTGGTCGACTTGCGCCGCGGTGTCGAGCCCACGCTTGTCGCGAATGGTCCTGAGATCTCGCACGTAGCTCAGATAGCGATCGATCGACTCCGCTGCAGGTTGGATCCCGAGCAGGTATTCCGCCGGCGTGCTGAGGATGCCGTAGTGCTTAGGAACCAGGAACCGAAGAATCACGGACACGGCCTCGAAGGTCTTGAACACGGCGCGTAATTTCTTGAGCAGGGCCCGTTCGTCCTTCGGCAGGTTCCAGAGATTGATCTCCTGGCCGCGCAACCCATCTTCAATCTCGGCGCGCGACGGCCATGTCCAGAACCGTTGCCCTGCTGCAAAATTTGGAGACTCGACGATCGCCTGGACGGTGTCGTAGGTCAGCGCGCGCCTGCTCCGGGCGCCAGCAACAGCGCGCTCGATGGCCTCGTGATCTTGCGGCTTGCCGGTCAGCTTTTCGGTGAGTTCCCGGTGGCGAGCCGCACAGGTGTGCAGGTAATCCACCTCAGCTGTTGGCATTGGCCGATTCTAGGTCATTTGCCTTCGGCGGGGCCTGTACCGCGCAATTAGCGGTCGGCTTGAGTAGGCGAACGGCGTGATCCACCGCAGCACGCGCCATCTCTATTTTGGAGCCGGCCATCGAGCCCGATCGGTCAAGCACGAGGGCCACACTGACGGGCGGTCTGGCGGCGGCAGCCGACGGGGTTTGGGGCGGGGCGCTGATCAGAACCTGTAGATAACGGACGGTCGGAGACCCGGCTGGCACGAACGCGCGATCGGTCTGGATGTGCATGGGCCCAGTGTCTCAGCCGACCGTGACAGATCGGGTCGCACTACGTACGGTGCTGCCGCAGCCGCGTGCGCTTCTCCACGGCTACCCGCCAACGCAGTTGTCGTTTACTGCTCCTATCGGCGCTGGATCACGCCCCTACGCGCGAGCAGCCATCTCAACGTAGCGGCACAGTGCGTTCGCAAGCTGCATTTGCCGAGGGGTGCGACACTCCGGCTCGAAGAGCCTCGGTGAGGCGACTACGAATACGGCGCACCTCGCACGCGAGGTGGCGACGTTGAGCCGGTTCAGGCTGTAGAGGAACTCCATGCCTCGCGGCGCGTCTTCCGGTCGCGAAGTCGCCATTGAATAAATGACCACGGCGCATGTTTGTCCCTGGAACTTATCAACTGTGCCAACCGGAACGCCGAACCGAGACAGCTTCTCGGCAAGGCGATTCACTTGTGCATTGAAGGGCGCGACAACGCGGAGGTCGGCGCCCGTCAACTGGAGGGCGACGCTTTTCTCATCGACCCATCTGGAGCCCGGCGACAGGAGTCGCTCGACCAGAGCAGCGACGGCTTCGACCTCTTCATCCGAGGCGCTCTGGTTACCATCGTGCTCGACGGGAACCATCCACAGTTTTGACCCGGCGTGCGCATCGATACCGGCCAGCACCTGCCGTTCAAGGCCGTCCTTCGCGGTGAGCTTGCCCTCATAGAACAGCTCGGAGGTGAATGCTGTCAGCGTCGGGGACATGCGCCAGGTGACCGGCAGGAAAATGCCACGCTCGGGCGGCATCGTCTCGTGCCCTCCGAGCACGTGCTCGAGTGCCGAGACCCCGACGCCGTCAGGATGGCTCGCCTTCTCAGGCTGGTCCAGTTGCCTTGGATCGCCGAGCAGGACGACGCTGTTGGCAGCTTGCGATACGGCAAGCACGTTGGCGAGGGACATCTGGCCGGCTTCGTCAACGAACAGAACGTCCACGGCGCCGGCGTATGCGTCGCGCGACCAGAGCCAGGCTGTGCCCCCAAGCACGTTAGTTTCCCCGTCGCGCAGCTCCTGCAAGGGAGCATCATTGTCGTTGATCATCCGCACCGCGCCGCCGCCGTCGTCGTCATCACCCCTGGCGGCCATGCAGACTCCATCACCGGGATTGGCGTACTTCAGAACGTCTTCCAGGAGATTGTGAATTACTTTGTGGCTCATCGCGGTGACGCCCACCTTCTTGCCGGCCCGCACGAGCGCGAGAATCATCTGTGCGCCGATGTAGGTCTTCCCCGCGCCCGGCGGCCCCTGAATCGCAAGCATCGTCCGATCAAGGTGTGTGACGATGCGAATGGCGAAATCCTGCTCAGACTCCCCGGGCCGCATCTCGAAAGGCTGTCCGGTCAGCCTTGGCGTCTGCCGATAGAGCAACTGGACGCCGCACTCGTTGGCAATACCTGGCTGAGCGAGCATACGATCGGCGAGGCGAACCATGGACTTCTGTTGTTCGTCGAGGCGGACGACGGTGGACTTGATCAATGCATCGGGATGCAACGCGGCCCGGCTCGGCCCCTTCTCAACGTCGATCAGTCGCGCGACCCGATCGTGGGCAATGAGATTGCCAAACTTGTTCCGGTCCTGCGTGTGAAGTTCGCCTTGGCTCCCGAGCTCCAGTTCCTGGAGGGGATACGAATACCGGTCGATCACCGACTTCGTCGGCTTGCCCTTGGCGCCGATAACATGACCAAGCCGCTGCTCGAACTTCAGGCCCACAACGGCGTCACGCTCTTCCATCAGGTCTTCCTTGGCAAGACCCATCAACCGGAAGTACTCCCACCAGTTCGCGTTGACCTCGCGCCTATGCCAGTCGACCAGATATGCCAACAGCCACTGGGGATGGTCGGCGTGCTCCGGACGGCTGGCGTCCATGGGCACTGAGGTCAGCACGCGATCTCGAATCGCCTCGGCCTGCTGTTGGACCTCGGCTTTCTGTTGTTCCGGCTCGGCGGCCTTTTCTGTAGGCCGAGGGACGGCCATGCCCTCAGCTTCCCACTGGAGTCGAAGGGACTCGAGCCAATCGCGAAGCGCCTCCGTCGAGCGGCAATCGTCTTCGTTGTAGCCCTGCACGGCATCGCGGATCTCGGGAGTGATCGCCCCAGGAGAATCTGCATCGAGCGCCTGCTCCACGGCAAGCAGCGGCTCGTGCACATTCTTCAGCTCCACGCGCCGCGTGTAACCTGAGTACTGCTCCAGTTTCTTGATCGAGTAGCTCTCCACTCCCGCGCGGACGGCTTGCCTCGAGATTGGATAGAGGTCAACGAACCGCTCCGCACGGAGCAGGCGATCCAACTGTTCCCCGCGCGTGACGTACCTGCCCATCAGCTTCTTGAACGCTGTGGGCTCGTAGTGATTGAAGTGATAGACGTGCATGCCTGGGTCGTCGCCCCATGCCTGCATGATCAGATCGATCACCGCCTCGAACGCGGTCTGCTCTTCGGCATCATTCAGCGCCCACCACGCATGGTAGGCACTCTTCCCATTGGCACCGTACGCACTGTACGCACCGTACGCACCGTACGCACCGTACGCACCGTACGCACCGTACGCACCGTACGCACCAAAGAGATACTCCCTCCCCCCGTCGCGCGCGAAGCGTGCACCTTCGAGGTCGAGAAAGATGTCTCCTGGTGAAGGCAGCGGCAGGCGGCATAAGCCTTCGCCGTCCTGAATGGGCAGCCGCTCGAAGATGGGGCGGTTCTCGATGCGCTGCTGATGCTGGACCCGGGCTTGATTGCCGAGCCGGTCGTAGGTCTCGCGCGAACCTCGCGCTGGCTTGAACGTCACCGGCGCCGGCATCTTCGCAGCGGCGGTCAAGGTTGGAAACCCCTGCGCTGTGAGCTCGACTCGATGTGATCGGCCTGAGCCGGCAATGTACGACAAGTGATCGTCCCGCCGCCGCCTCACCTCGCATCGGCCGGCCCATGCGCACACCTCGCAGGCCTCGACAGGTTCGGGGTAGTACTCTGCGATGAGTTGCTCGTGGCCTTTATTTAGTTCCGTCGCAATCGACCGCCGCACCATGCGGTAGTAGGCGGCGTAGTCGGCGACGCGATACGACTCGGTCCGCAAGGGCGTGACCACGTGAAAGGACTCTGGCACCACGCCCTGCATCCCTGCCAGCATGTCGGAATACGCAGATAACTGGAGAATGGTGCCGCCTTTCGTCTCACGCGCGAGCTTGGTGTCGTGGGCTTCGTACGACCATCCGCCAAGAGCGCTCGGTTTCTCGACGCGCCGCAGGATGTCCGCATAGCCGGCCAACTGCTCGCCTTCGAGCCGCGCCTGGACGATCACATCGACGCCGTCGCGCATGGCTTGAGTGGTGGATGCGAAGGATTGCTCGGACGTAGTCTCGTCAGTGGGCCTCGCGTCAACACACGTCAGGCCTCGCGCGCGAAGCGATTCCACATGGTCGTGCTCGTGATCTTCACCGTGCTTCTGGAGGATGGCAGCGTAGGGATTCGATGTCGCCGGCCGAGTCAGCGCCTTGTTGGCGACAGCCAGATCGAGGCCGGCACGATGACGGCACGAGAGGAAGTTCGAGAGGTCTGACGGCGACAGCACGACCGAGCCAGACAGGATGCGCATCGTCGGTAGATAGTCTATCGACGAAGTGCGCCAGGGCAGGTCACATTGACGGGGCGAGGGGCGAGGTACTCAGTATTTGCGATCGAATGAGGCGTCCGCGCGCGAAGAAACTGCGACGCGCTGAGCCGCAAACCTCGAGATCGTTGGGGATCTCGCCCTATTTTAGTTGGCTCATCGTTCGCAGGTCCTCGGAGCGGAGGACGATGCTAGGATGGCGACCGACGACATGCGCGAAAGAATCCAGCGCTTGGAAACGAAGTTCGACGGATTCGAGAAGAAGGTCGATCAACTGCCGACCAAGGCTGACTTGTCTGGGTTCGCGACCAAAGACGACCTCTCGCGATTTGCGACCAAGGACGACCTCTTGCGCTTCGCGACCAAGGACGACCTGGCGCGATTCGCGACCAAGGACGACTTGGTGGCATTCAAGGACGAGATCATCAAGAACTTCCGGATCCTGGCGGACGACGCCAAGGAGAGCGCGAAGAATGCGGCCGAAGGCTACAAAGCGACGTTGGACCGTATCGAACGTGATCTGGGTGACATAAACAAGAAGATGGGCGAGAAGTTCTCAGACCACGGCAAGATTCTGGCGAATCACAACGACCGCTTGGTTGCTCTGGAAACGCGTCGACGCCGGTAGCCCGAGTCCGGCTAAGGGTCGCACGTTAAGCACGCCGAATTCCACCGCCCGTTCTGCGGAACAGGCGGATAATGGCGGCAGATGCAGTCCTGGAGCGGCGGGCTCGCTCTCGTCATCGGCCTGCTCACTGCAACGATCCATGGCCAGGGGCCTGCGGACCTTGCGGGCCTCACCTTCAACGCTCACGTCATCGGCATCGTCGACGGCGATACGCTCGATGTACTCAAGGCCAATACGAAGAGAACGGTCAGGATCCGGCTCGACGGCATCGACGCCCCTGAGCGGGGCGAGCCCTTCACGCAACAAGCGCGGAACCTGACCCGGGTGCTTGCCTTCGATCAGGACGTCATCGTCATGGGCAAGGAGCTTGACCGTTACGGACGTCTTGTTGCGCGCGTGCGACTTGGCCAGACGGACCTCGGCGTCGAGATGGTCACTGCCGGTCTCGCCTGTCATTTTCTTCGCTATTCGTCCGATCCTGTTTTGGCAAGAGCCGAGGCCGACGCAAGATCAGCGGGCCGTGGATTCTGGGCGCCGGGTGCTCCAAAGCCCGCATGCGTGGGGGCTGCCGCAGGCCCGCCGAGGTCGGCCCTCGGCGCCGTGGCCGGAATCACCTCTTCGACGTTCTTCGGCAATGTGAGTAGCCGCGTCTATCACGCTTCAACCTGCCGCAATGCGCACTGCAAGAATTGCACGAGGGAGTTTCATTCGCGTGCCGAAGCTGAAGCGGCGGGATTTCGTGCCGCCGGCGACTGCCTGAAGTGAAGGAACTCTTCACGCAGCCGTCGCTTTTCAGATGCGTCGAGTTCTCGGCCAAGCCGCGCGCGGCTGCTTCCCAATAACTGCCTGTCGACGTCTCGCACGATCTGCCGCGTACTCTCGAATGCTTCCAGCACGGCCGCAACTTCTGGCAAATCGAATCGGGTCACTACTTCAGCTGCCGCGCGCGCGATCCAATCGTCCTCAATGTCGGGAAGTCGTATTGTCGGCGCCACGGCCTTGCGCTCAGCAAGGGGCGCAGCGTGCTGAGGGGGCTCACGAACCACGGCGGCCGGTCGGCATGTCAAGAAGGCGGAAACAACACGTTCGTCCCATTCGTGCGTCGTGTCCGATTCTTGTAGCAGCAGGAGGGACTGGCTCCCTCGACTTGGCTTGATACCAAGGAGATGGACGCGAACCCCGAATTCTTGCGCCTGCTGGACGCCCACCCGAATGTCTTCATCGCCAGACAGGAGGACTGCATCAGCAATTGCGCGATTCCGGGCGAGGGTAATCATGTCGGTGACGATGAGCGAATCGACACCCTTCTGTTCACCGACGCTATTTACAAATCCCAGTCGAACCTTGACGTCGGGCAAGTGCGCCATCGTCAACTGTTGGGCAGTTGGGCCTGTTGAGGTGCCGTCGTACCAATAGATCCGCAGCAGGGTCCCTACACCATGTGACCCGGCGAACTCAGTCAGGAGATTGATACAGGTCTCCCCATTCATCGTGACCTGGCCACGGGGAAGCTTCTGGCCGGCCAACAGAGCGGAACCTTGGGCGAAGAGGTACCCGGCATCAACGAAGACAGCTACTCGTTGCATCGGGAATCTCTGGCTGTAAATGAGAAGGGCTCCCGAGGGAGCCCAGTAGTAGCCGCCTCATTGAGGTAAGTATTCGAGTCGGCTATTTCAGAATAGGGCCAATGCGTAATCGCGTCAAGAGGTAGCCCACCCGCCGCACTTGTTGAGGCGGCTCATGACGTCGCCACCCCGCTCCTGATCGTCGAACAACGCGAGTGCGGGCTAGGGGCGTGAGTTTGTTGCCTTTCGCGAGCACGTCATCCACCTCGCCATGCGGACGGCCGGCGGCCAGAAGCCGGCGGCGGACTACGGTGATGAAGGCGGCTTCAAGAGCCGCGCGACAGTAGCCCGGGACGATGCGGCGCAACACGGGTCCGGGCAGATCGCTCGTGTGGAAGAGCGCCTGCGCGTCTTCGAGGTTGGCTTTCACTGGATCGAGTGACGTCCTCACTTCCAAGACCGACTTGGACCGGCGTGTAACGCTGAGGATCTGGCTCTTGATTCCAAGGCGGCGAACGGCTTCGGACAGTCGCTCGTCGTGGGTGAACACGATCACTTGTCTCGTGAGCGCGGTTTCTTCGAAGGCGCGCGCGAGGCCGTCGACGCGAGCGGGGTCCATGGATTGCACCGGGTCGTCGATCACGACGGACCGGAACGGGCTCTCGGGCAGGGTGGCGCGTGGCAGGAACAAGCTCAACGCCAGCGAGTGCAGTTCGCCCTGGCTCATCACGCCCAGGGCAGCGCCGGCGACGCCGTCAACGGTCACGTCCAGCGACACCCGGCGTGAGCCCCTTGAGCCAAGAAGCTCGATCTTCCCAAGCGTGACGTTGCTCTGCTGGCGCAAGTGCTCCCACGTCGCCATGGCCTTGTCGGCAAGGGGGTGAAGCGCTGGTTGCGAATATCCGAGGACGCGTCCTTCAGCCACTTCTCAGCGTCCTTGATGCGCGGAATGTCTTCCGCTTGTGCTCGCGCCTTGGCTGCGCCTCCTATCGCCAGCTAGTGCGGGCGCAGTCGCCGGGACGTTCCGATCAAGCGTTGCGCGAAGCGAGCGCGGACTTCGGCGGCGACGCGGAGAAGGAAGATTCCTCCCGCGCCGGATCGATTCCAGACTCAAGTTCGACGCGGAGCGCGAGATCGTCTCGCAGCATCGCCACTGCCGGGCCGACGCCGCCGCCAAAACCCAGCGAGCAGCCACCTCGCCACGCGCGGCCGACGATGGCTCCATCCAGGTAGATCCGCACGTCCTTGAATCCAAACCCCGGACCGGAACCAAAGCCGCCGAAGGCCTCGAGGTAGACGTGCCGTTCGTTGAACCTGAGTTCGGCAAACCGGCGCCAGCTGGACCGCAGCCGGTAATAGCCGTCGTGGCCACGCTTGCCCAACGAACGATCCTTGGTCCAGTGAATCGGGATTCTCCGCGCGATCACGGGAAGGGCGCTGGCACGCTGGCGGTCGGCGTCGATGCGCGCGAGCACGTCCGGCGGCAGACCGCCGTGGGGCACGCGCGAGGCGCCCACGTGAGCCACTCATAGGTCATGTCATTGATAATCACTTTGCCTCCTCGGCCGCATCCGCACGGGATCGTGCGACGGCACCGTGGCGAGGTTGGTCTCGCTCGGTTGCCGGCCTCGCCGCTTGGGCGGGGCGCTCTTGATGCCGTTCCAATTGTAGCAGGCCCGCGCTCAACCGAGCGCGAGAAAACGTGGCCTCATTCTGTTGATCAAAGGCTTGAACATCGTCGCGATGGCGGCGGCGCAACTGAGCTACGTCGACCGTCGCGCAGTTCCCCAGTCGAATCCATTCGACCTTGGGTGGCGCCCCGCGAAGCACGGTGAGTCGGTGAAAGTCCTCGTCCTTGGTCACGAGGACGCAACCCTGCTCGATGGCCAACGCCCAGACTCGTTCATCCGGAAGCGATGCGCCGTCGAGCGGCCCATCGCCTACGTCTGGACACTGCGTCGGCCCATGCCGGCGGATTTCTTCCGAAGCGCGAAGGTGGCGGCGGGTTAGAGTTGTTGCAGAAATTGCCACATCGAAGTGCCGACCGCGTCGAAACATTCGCGACCAGTCGGATGACCTAAGCGATAGAACGCTCGAAAACTCGTTCGAAGTCCAGCGGCACGCGGTTCGCTACGGACTGACGCATGCCGTTCCAGTTCGAGTGGGATCCCGCAAAGGCAATCGCCAACTTCGCGAAGCACGGCGTCACCTTCGAAGAGGCGCGCGATGTTCACGTCGACCGAGGTGTTAGAATTCGGATCATCGGCGCAAGGTGCGCAACACGGCGCGAGCGACAAGACTATGAAGAAGACCCGATCTAACCCGAAGCGCAAAGTGCAAGCGGAGCCGATGCCAGAAATGGACTTCAGCAAGGGTGTCCGTGGCAAGTACGTCGAGCGCTACCGCGCGGCGCGAGTGACGGTGCAACTCGATCCGGATGTCGCTCAAGAGTTTCCGGATTCCGCGTCCGCAAACGAAGGCCTGCGTACGCTCCTGCGGCTTCGACGTGGGGAATCGACGATCTAACCTCAGATTCTGCCGTGTGTTGTCGCCCGCCGCGCCACGAAGTCGCACCAGCGTATCGTCGCGCGGCCCTAGGCTAGCCGCGCCCGCGGCTCTTGCCCACCTGAAAGCTCTTCTGACCCATCTTCTTTCCCACGGGCTCACCCATCCGCTTGTCAATCCGCTCCTGCGGCGGCGGCTTCCGATGACGCTTCCCCGGCGCATCCACCGCTCCGCGGCTCGGACGTTTCGTCGGGGGCTCAGCGGGTTCCACGGCCACGGGCTTCGCTGAAATTTTCGCGGCCGATGCGGATTTCGCCGCGGCCTGGCGCACCACCGCGCCCGCGCCTTTCACGTGCTCCAGGAGATCAGCGGCGCCATCGCGAATCTGGCCCAGCTGCTTCTGCACCGCCTCGTTTTCAAGCCAGCCATCAGCCTTCGCCTGGACCTTGCCCAGGAACCACCCCAGCTGCTCCGCCAGCGCCACCACCTTCTGCTCGACGACCTCACGCGTCGCCGGCTTGCCCTTCTGCTCGATCACCGCTTTACGCGCTGCCATGATGACTCTCCCGGCAGCAATTGTACTGGGGCTTGGGACTTGGGGCTTGGGGCTTGGGGCTTGGGGGTTGGGGGCTTGGGGCTTAGAGACGTTGCCGCCGAAATCGGTCGGGAGCTCGCGCTGCATTGCTAGCAGCCAGCGGGCCTGCCGCTCACGCGCTTAACTCTTCCCACAAGTCGGCGTCTTCTGCCCCTGAAACTGAGTCGTGATGTCCTGCTCCGGCGCACTCTCGAGTCGCTCGAAGATGAACTGGCAGATGCGCGTCCAGTTGGGCACCATCATGGGTCACGCCGCGGTGAGCGCGGCATTGTCGACCCACGTTCGCAGTCCACCAACCACAGCCTCGCCCGGCAACTGCATCAAGGTGCGTCCCGGTTCGCGGTCGATGACGTAACCGAACACCTGGCCAACCACGCTGCTATCGGCCTGTGGCTCGTGCGACACCCTGACATGGTCGCGATGCACGTAGTAGCTCGAGTCGTGGAGCAGCACGAAATACTCGGTGCTGAACAATCCTGGAAGCACTCTGCATGTGATGTAAGCGGCGCTCATGGATGCACTCCTGCGATTGGTCTGACAACGATCAAAGTAGCGAAGCATCGCTCGAAAAACAAGAGCAATAAGGAGTACGCAGAACTTGCGTACTCCGGTATCCTGGCGCGTCTCGCCAATGCCGGATCAAGACGACGACCTTCCCTTCGGGCTCTATGAGCGCCTGATCACGGCCGGCCTCAAGGCGCGGCTTCTTCGCTTCGATCCCGCAGCAGCACGCGTCGTAAGCGAGAACGTTGATCCAGCCGAGGCGCACGCCACGCTCGCGCGACATGTCGACGACTTGCTCGAGCTGCTCGACATCCTCGATGAGCGCGCTGAACACCTGACCTTCCCAAGCGCGCTTGCGCCGCTGTCAGTTCACGCACGCCATTCGCTCACAGAGATCCTGGCGGCCTTCGGCGTGATCACTCCGGAGAAGTACTTCCAGCCGCAAGCCGGCGTGTATTTCGATGCGCCTTCCACTAGCGATCTGTTCTTCGTCACGCTCGAAAAATCGGAGCGCGACTACTCACCGACGACGCTCTACAAGGACTATGCAATCGCGCCGACTCTCTTCCACTGGGAGTCGCAGTCGATTACGTCGGAGAGATCCGCCACGGGGCAACGCTACATTCATCATCGCGAGCGCGGCAGCAACGTGCTGCTGTTCGTGCGTCAGCGGCGCGTTCAGGACGGACAAACCGTGCCTTACACGTTCCTCGGCCCCGTGGAGTACGTCTCACATCAGCACGAACGACCGATTCAGTTCGTGTGGCGCTTACAGCACGCGATGCCGGCGGATTTCTTCAGGCAGGCCAAAGTGGCGGCAGGTTGACGTCGCGCCGGGACGGTATCAGCGTCGCACAAACTGCTTTGCTCAGCGACGGCCGATGTTGCAGATTCTGCCGATTGGGCGATCAACCGATCCATGAAGCCCCACGTTTCCGCGATTAACTGCATCGGCATCCCGATTGCTCCTGCTTATCGTCAGGAGTGCCCGATGGACGATGCTAGAATCGCGAGTGAGATGACCCTCGACGGTATTGCGCAACGGCTGGAAACAATCCAATCCGACGTGGCAGCCTTGCAGACCAACATGACCGGCATGAAGGCCGACATGACGGACATGAAGGCCGACATGACAGGCATGAAAGCCGACATGACAGGCATGAAGGCCGACATGACAGGCATGAAAGCCGACATGACGGGCATGAAAGCCGACATGACGGGCATGAAAGCCGACATGACGGGCATGAAAGCCG
>CAZEMI010000005.1:0-9713 GCA_964513235.1 uncultured Acidobacterium sp. | reverse complement strand
GATGGCGGGATGGGGACCGCTCGTCCCGGGCGCCGCGGATTGCGCCTGCGCCGTTTCGGGGGCGCTGCTGCAGCTTGCGGCACCAAGGCCCAGTCCAGCAGCGGCAGTGGAATGCAGAAACGAACGACGGTTGGTTTTCATCTCAGATCCTGTCACGTACGTTAGCCACGGAGTCACGGAGACACGGAGCATATCTTTTCTAAATGCATTTTGTATTTAGAAAGTTCCTCTTCGTGCCTTCGTGGCTCCGTGGCCAACGTCCGTGTCAGCGCCGTTTAATGAAGGTGCCGTTTTTCAATTCTGCGTAGGCTTGCTGCAGCTCGTCGCGGGTGTTCATGACGATCGGCCCGTACCACGCCACGGGCTCCTCCAACGGGCGCCCGGAAATCAGCAGAAACCGGATCCCCTCGTCGCCGGAGGTCACCGTGATTTCATCGCCGCTGTCGAACAGCACGAGCGACCGGTTGCCGAGCATTGACTGGGTCGCTTCGTCCGACACGCCGACCAACTCGGTCTGCACCGGCAGCGGCTTCGAGGCATCGCGGAAGGTGCCCGATCCGGCAAACACGTACGCGAAGGCGTGACGCGACGCCTCAACCGGAATGCGCCTGGTCCGGTTCGGCGGGACGGAGATGTCGAGATACCGTGGCTCGGCGGCAACACCTTCAACCGGCCCGCGCTTGCCCCAGAAATCTCCGACCACCACCCTCACCCGCGTCCCATCGTCATCGGTCACGTCGGGAATGTCCTTGGCGAGCACGTCCTGGTACCGCGGGTCGGTCATCTTCAGCGAGCGCGGCAGGTTGGCCCACAACTGGAAGCCGTGCATGCGTCCCTGGGAATCACCCGTGGGCATTTCCTGGTGCAGGATGCCGCTGCCGGCGGTCATCCACTGCACGTCTCCCGCGCCGAGCGAGCCGCGATTGCCCAGGCTGTCCCCATGGTCCACGGTGCCCGCCAGTACATAGGTGATCGTTTCGATGCCGCGGTGCGGGTGCCACGGGAACCCGGCGAGGTAGTCGTCGGGGCGATCGTTGCGGAAATCATCGAACAGGAGGAAGGGATCGAATTCGCTGGTTTCACCGAAGCCGAAGCCACGGTGCAGCTTCACGCCGGCGCCCTCCATATGCGGAGTGGCTTCGACGACGCGTCTCACGGGCCTGATTGACATGATGAACTCCGAAGATGGGGACTAGCGCGGTAAGCGCGCGGTCCAGTCGGAGGGCACGTCTACGAACGAGCCATCCAGATCTTTGATGGCGGAACAGCCCAACAGTTTCATGGTGCGGATCACGTCGGTTCTCAGGATGTCGATCGCTCGGGCCACGCCTGCCCGGCCGCCGGCGCCGAGCCCGTAGGCATACGATCGGCCGATCAGCACGGCGCTCGCACCCAGGCAGAGCGCCTTCACCACGTCGCTGCCGCGGCGGATGCCGCCGTCGAGCAGGATCTCGACCTGGCCCTTGACGGCCTGCACGACTTCAGGCAGCACGCGGATCGTCGGGGCGACCCCGTCCAGCTGGCGCGCGCCGTGATTCGACACCACAATCGCCGACGCGCCTTCGGCGACCGCGCGCCGCGCATCGTCGGCCGTGTGCACGCCTTTGGCCACCATGGGGCCGCCCCACGCGTCCCGGATCCACGTGAAGTCTTCCCACGAGGTCATCGACGCTTCGAGCGCGGCGCCGACATCGGCATAGCCCATCGGTCCATCGGCCAGGACGATGTTGGGGAAGTTCATCAGGCCGCCGTCGCCGAAGAACCGGTACAGCCAGCCTGGGCGCCGCAGCATCTGGCCGAGATGCGGAATGGTGGACAGGTTGCGCGCCAGCAACTGCTTGACGCCGTTACGGGCATCGCGTTCGCGCATGCCCGCTACCGGCGTATCGATGGTGACCACCAGTGCCGTGTAGCCTGCGGCCTTCGCGCGACGGATCGTGCCCTTCGCCACGTCGCGCCCGCCGACGAGGTACAGCTGATACCACGCGCAGCCGTTCGTCGCCGCCTTTACATCTTCGAGCCGGCAACCGGACAGGGTGGACAGCGTGTAGATGGTGCCGGCAGTACCCGCAGCGGCTGCCGCTTCTTCTTCGCCGCGCGGGTAGAACATGCGGCTGCTGCCGACGGGCGCGAGGACGATCGGCAGATCGATCCGGGTGCCGAGCACCGTGGCCGCGATGTCGCAGCTGCGCGTGGCCACCGCCGATCGCGGGCGGAACAGCACGTCTTCGAAGGCGCGGCAGTTCTCGCGCAGCGTCCACTCGCGCTCGGCGCCGCCGTCGATGTAATCGAAGACCATGCGCGGCAGCCGGCGCCTGGCCATGACACGGAGATCTTCGATGGTGACGGCCGACGCAACTGACATGTGTGCGGGATTCTATAACGTAGGGGGACGTTCTTGTTCGCAGGCAAATGGGCGGCAGGCAAATTGCCGATTGTCAATCGACTGATTGAGCGACTGTTGTGTGATTGCCGATTGTGTAACTTACTGAATCGAAATTCGTGATTCACCAATTCACCGGATTGCCAATCACAAAACAATCGGTCGATTGCCAATCAGTCAATCGACGATGTACGTGTCCCTGAGCGCCGCCACCGGGCAAGCCATAACACTAATTGACTCATAATAGTGAGTTAGTTATACTACCAGCATGAGCAAGCGGCTGCAGGTGGTGCTGGACGCCCGGGAGCTCGCCGAGATCCAGCGGTTTGCCCGCCAGCAGCGGATGACGACCGCCGAATGGGTGCGCCAGGCGTTGCGGGCGGCCCGGCAGGGCGCCGCCCCGTCGGCCGGCGCCACCGCCAAGCTGCGCGCGGTGCGCGCGGCGGCCCGGCATGCCTTCCCGACCGCCGACATCGATCAGATGCTGCGGGAGATCGAGCGCGGTTACACGCCCGAAGCCTGATGATTTTCATCGACTCGAACATCCCGATGTATCTCGTGGGCCAGCCGCATCCACACAAGGCCGAGGCCCAGGTGCTCCTTGAAGCCGCGATTGCCGCCAACGAGCGTCTCGTCACCAGCGCCGAGGTGCTGCAGGAGATCCTGCACCGGTATGTGGCCATCGACCGGCGTGAGGCCATTCAGCCGGCCTTTGACGCCTTGCTGGATGTGGCCGACGAGGTCTTCGCGATCGAGGAGGATGACGTGGCGCGCGCGCGTGACCTGGTAGTCGGGACCAGGGCACTGTCGGCGCGCGACGCCCTGCACGTGTCGGTGATGATGCGCGCGCGGATCGCGCGGATCATGAGCTTCGACGCCGGCTTCGATCGCGTGCCGGGCATCACCCGCCTCGGTTGAGGAACGGTACCTTCATCAAACGGCGCTGACACGTTCGTCTCACACGGAGGCACAGGCACGGAGTAAGTTTTTTCGACCTGCGTTCATGACGCTTAGCGTTCAGAATGCAAATGCCCGCAACGTCTGTTCGAGGACGTTGACCGCCTTCCAATATTCATCAAGCTGCAAGTGCTCGCGCGGCGTGTGATCGAGCGAGCTGTCGCCGGGGCCATACGCCACGATCGGGCACTTCCAGATCGGCGCCACCACGTTCATGTCGCTGGTGCCGGTTTTCAGCACGAAACCCAGATGCGCGCCGTGATCGTGTGAGCGCAGGCCGGCGAGAAAGCTGCGGACGAGCGCGTTGCTGCGGTCGCCTCGCCACGCCTGCTCATAACCGCGGAACTTGAAGGCGAAGCGTGCCTTGACGTGTGCCGGCCAGGCCTCGATGTCCTTCATGAAGGCTTCGGCATCGAAGCCCTCCGGCAGCCGCCACGCAAATTGCGCGTCCACGGTGTCGTGCATTTCGGCGTTGGTGGCGGTGACGAACCGGCGCAGGCTCGGGCTGAGTTGATCGAACGCCTTGTCCTTGCCGGCATTGGCCTGGGCGGCATGGGCCGTGACCCAGTTCCAGAGATCGACCACCACCGAGGCGATGCTCGCGTCGGGACCGGCGGTGTGCGCCATCGGCTGGTCGGCCGTGAGATCGAGCAGCAGTCGGCCCTTGTATCCGAGCGTGACGCGATTCCAGTGGCTCGGCTCGCCGATGATGCACGCATCCGGAACGCGTTCTCGCGATCCGTCGAAGCGGGAGGCGATGAATCGCGCGCCTTTGCTGGTGGCGGCTTCTTCTTCCACGGCGCCAACCACCACCACCCGCAGGCGGGCGGCTTTCGCCGTTGCCGAACCAAAGCGAGCCGCGCCGGCGACGAACGTGGCGAGCGGGCCCTTGGCGTCGACGCTGCCGCGCCCGTAGAGCCGGTCGTTCTCGATCCGCACCGGAATGTTGCCGGGAACCGTGTCGATGTGGCCGAGCAGCACGATCGTCCGCGGCGCATCGGGATCGCCGAGCTCGCCAACGGCGTTCCCGGCATCATCGAGGAATGCGCGATCGAAACCGGCGGCCCGCATCTGGCTGACGAGCCATGTCGAGGCGACCGCCTCCTGCCGTGAGAGCGAGGGGATCGCCACCAGCCCGTGCACCAGTTCCACCGCGGCCGCGCGATCCATCTACGCCTTCAACTCTTTGATCGCGCGCGCAATCGCCTGGACGCCGAACTCGATCTCCTTCTCGGTGATGACCAGCGGCGGCAGCAGGCGCAGCACGGTCGGTCCCGCGGGTAGCGCAATCACGCCATGCTCCATCATCAGGCTCTTGAGCACTGGCGCCACCTTCGTGCGCAGCTCGACGCCGATCATCAGGCCGAGGCCGCGAATATCGCGGACCATCGCCACCCCTTCGAGGGCGCCCCGCAAGGTGTTGCGCAGGTTCGCGCCGAGCGTGGCGCTGCGCTTGATGAGATCCTCATCGCGATAGGCCGCGATGGCGGCCAGCCCCGCCGCGCAGGCGAGCGGCGAACCGCCAAACGTGCTGCCGTGGGCGCCGGGAGTGAGCACCTCGCGCACCGCCTTCGTGTAGGCCAGCGCGCCCATCGGGAAACCACCGCCGAGACCTTTGGCCAGGCAGATGATGTCCGGCTCGATTCCGGAATGTTCGATGGCGAACCACTTTCCGGTGCGGCCGAAGCCCGTCTGGATCTCATCGACGATCAACAGGGCGCCGCGGTCGCGGCACAGCTGCTGTGCCGTCTTCAGGAAATCCGGCGTCCCGACGTTGACGCCGCTCTCACCCTGGACCACTTCGAGGACGACCGCCGCCGTGTGATCGGTGATGGCCTTGTCCAGCGCCGCCGCATCGTTGAATTGCACGTGCGTGGTTTCCAGCAGCGGCGTGAAGCCCTCGCGATATTTCGGCTCCCACGTGACCGATAGCGCGCCGATGGTGCGGCCGTGAAAACCCTTAGTGGCGGCGATGAATGCGGGCCGCCTGGTCACCAGCCTCGCGAATTTCAGCGCGCCGTCTACGGCCTCGGCGCCGCTGTTGGCGAGAAACACGTGCGGCAAGTGCTTCGGCAGCACGCTCACGAGCGCCTGCGCAAACTCGGCGCGCGTGTTGTTGTAGAGAAAGTTGGGGCAGAGCGTCAGCGTCTCGGCCTGCGCCTGGATCGCGGCGGTCACGCCCGGATGGCAGTGCCCGAGCATCGCCACGCCCTGGGCGGAGCCGAGGTCGAGATACTTCTTGCCGTCTTCGTCGAACACCCAGCAGCCTTCGCCGTGGGTGATGACCACCTCACCGCGCCGCGCGGTGGTGCCGCCGAGAATCCGTTCTTCAATCTGCGCGTACTTCATCCTGTCCTGCACTCTTAACTCTTATCTCTTAACTCTGCACTCACTCGATGTGCGTCCCCGCACCCGCAAGCGCTCTTGAAATCGGCGCCTCAACCCGTCCATCGCCAAAGATCACCTTGCCGACGCCTTCGTCGATCGCTTCCACCGCACCCATGACCTTCTTCTTCATGCGGCCTTCCGCGAACGCCATGAACCGATCCGCCTGGCCTTTGGGAATCTTCGCGACGAGCGTCGATTCATCCGGGAACTTTTCGAGCAGGCCCACTTGATCGGTGAGGATCACCAGGGCTTCGGCCTTGAACGCACCCGCCACCATCGCCGCCGCGCGATCGCCGTCGACATTGATCGCTTCACCCGTCGTCGACGATCCCGGCGGCGTGAGCACGGGGAAGTAGCCCGCGCCGATCAGGAGCCGCAGCAACGCGACGTTGACCTTGTCCACGGTCCCGGTCCAGTCGTCGTGCAGCACCATCCGCCGTCCATCCAGGCGAATCCGCAACGTGTCTTTGCGCGTCCCTTCGAAGACGCGGCCATCGAGGCCCGACAGGCCGACGGCGTTGATGCCCTTGGTCTGCAGCTTTTCAACCCACATCTTGTTCAACTGGCCGCAGTAGACCATCTCGAAGATCTCGAGCGTCCGTCGATCGGTGCGCCGGCTGACGTGCCCGGTTTCGCTCGTCACAAACTGCGCCGGATGGCCCAACGCCGCCGCCACCTGGTTGGTGGTCTGCGCGCCGCCATGGACGAGGAGCAGGTCCGTACCTTTCGTGCGCAACGAAACGATGTCTGCGACGATGGCGTCGATATTGAGTGACGTACCACCGCCGACCTTGAGCACGATCATTCCGTGAGCTTGTCACGGACGTGAACCATGGAGATCACGAAGCACACTGAGGATTCTCTTCTCAACGCCAGTGCTGCTTAGCAGCTTTGGTATTTGAAAGAATGTCTCCGCGGGCTTCGTGTCCTTCGTGGTGAGCGTCCGTGATCATCCGTGGTTAACATCCGTTGTCATCGTCCGTCAAATCGGGTGCAGGCCCGGGAATTCCAGGCCGAGTGTTTCTTCCCAGCCGATCATGATATTCGCGCACTGCATCGCGGTGCCGGCGGCGCCTTTCATCAGGTTGTCGATCGCGCAGAGCGCGACCACGCGGCCGGTTGACGCATCGAGCTCGAAGCCGACATCCGCGTAGTTGCTGCCGGACAGGATCTTCGGCTCGGGATAGCGATAGAGGCCCGTCCGATCCTTCACGATGCGCACAAAGGGCTCGCCGTGGTAGGCGTCGCGAAAGGCCTTCCAGACATCTTTCTCCGCGGTGCCCGGTTTCACGAACACGTGCGCCGTGGCCAGCACGCCGCGAACGTTGTCCACGGCGGTGGCGCTCAAATGCACGTCGGTCGCCACGTTCTTCAACCTGAGTGCCTGCAGCACTTCGGCGGTGTGACGATGACGCGTTGGCGCGAAGCTGCGCATCACGCCGGCGCGCACGGGATGATGCGTCGAGTCCCCGGACGCCGCCCCGCCCTCGCTGCTGCCGACCTTGACCTCGCAGATGATGCCGCGCGCCGTGTCGATCAGGCCGGCCGCCGCCAACGGCCAGATGGCGAGAGTGGTGGCCGTGGCATTGCAGCCGACACCGCTGACGTATCTCGCCACCTTCAATTCCGCGCGGTGCAGCTCCGGCAAGCCATACACGAATTTGGGCAGCCACGCCGGGCTCGCATGCGGCTGGCCATACCACTTGTCGTAATCGCCGGCATTCCGCAATCGGAAGTCGGCGCTCAGATCGACAATCCAATCCGCGAGCGTCGCGAGGTGATCGATCCGGCTCATCGCGCTGCCGTGCGGCATGCCGAGGAACAGCAGATCGCATTTCTCGACCGCCTCCGAGCGCACGAACTTGAGCTGCGTCCTGCCGCGAAGATTGGGATGGGTGAAGTGGACGAACTGGCCGTCGAGCCGCTCGCTTGTCACCTGCTTCACGTCGAGCTGTGGATGCGACAACGCGAGACGAAGCAGCTCACCCCCGGTGTAGCCGGAGGCGCCGATGATCGAGACGGAGGCCAAGGTCAGTGCAGAGTGGAGAGTGCAGAGTGCAGAACGGTCACGCGGACGCCCCTTCGGCGAGCGAAATCGAGGCGAGGTGCGGCTGTTCGTCCTCCGGCCAGCCGTTCGCCGCATTCCAGCCCCGCGCCGCCACGTCGAGGCAGAAGTCCACCATGCGCTCGGGAATGTTCACGTTGGTCGGCGCAATGCTGTTGCGGAACTCCATCGTGTAGTTCACTTCGTTTACGAGCAGTCCGCGATCGGGATCCTCGAACAGATCGAGCGCCACCACGCCGCCGCCGCAGGCCTTGGCCGCGCGCGTGCAGATGTCGGCCAGCTCCGGCGTGATCGGGCAGTTACTCGACGTGCCGCCCCGCGCGGTGTTGGTGATCCAGTTCGGCGAGGTCCGATAGATCGCGCAGATGGTGTCCGCGCCCACCTGGAACGCGCGGATGTCGCGGCCCGGCTTCCTCACGTATTCCTGGATGTAGAAGATGCTGTGGTGATAGCTGCCGAGCGTTTCCTTGTGCTCGAGAATCGCTTCCGCGGCGTCGCGATCGTTGACCTTGCTCAGCAGGCGTCCCCACGAGCCCACCGTCGGCTTCAACACCGCCGGGTAGCCGAGCTGCTCGATGGCCTCGAGCGCGCTCTCCGGCGTGTAGGCCACGAATGCCTTCGGCTGCGGCACCCCGGCCGCCGCCAGCGCGCTGGTGGTCATCAGCTTGTTGCCGCAAATGTCCGCGCAGAGCGCGGTGTTCACGGTCTTCACGCCCCGGTCGTTGAGGATCTTCAGGCTGTAGAGCGCGCGGCCGTGATTGATGCAGCGCTCGACGATCACGTCGTAATGCTGGTAGGGGTGGTGGTGGACGTCGGTGAGGTCGAAGATCAGCTTCTGATCGTCGAGCAGGTCGAGCGTGACACCGCGCCGCTCGAACGCCTCGAAGAGCAGCTTCTCTTCGACGCGTACGCGGCTGTAGAGGACTCCGATACGGGGGTTACTCACCCCAGTCTTCCTCTTCCTGGGGCGCCAGCGCGAGCATGATCGGCTCGAGCGCGGTGATCTCCAACTCGGCGCCGCAGCCAGGGCACTGCGTGATTTCGTTCTGCATCACCTTATTGAGCGTGACGTCGGCAAGACATTCTGGGCACTGCGCCGTACCCGAGGCGGTTTCGATCGGCATTTATTCTTTTGATTCCTCATTTTTAATCTTTGATTCTTAATTCTCAATCGTTGTGATGCAGCTCGTATTCGCGCTGCTCGCGGGCCTTTTCGGACCCCGCCTTCTGGTCGCGCTTGCGGGCGGCTTTCATCGCCAGGCCGTGGGTCGACTCCGACTTGATCGCGGGAGTCGAGATCTGCTTCTCGAGATCGACGCTGCTGCACGCCGGGCATGACGGCGGCGCGGAGTTGGACCGCACCAGCGCCTCGAAGTCCTTGCCGCAGCCTTTGCAGACGTATTCGAAGATTGGCATGACTCGTCAATCTTATCCGGATCCCGGATCTCCGCCTACGCGCCGCAGGCGCTCCGGCGCGACCGCGCCGGAGCTCGCTTCGCGAGCGGAGGCGGGCCGGATCCCGTGTAATATCTCCAGCTCTGGGGAGGGTTGCCGATGGGACGTGGACTGCGAGTGGGTTTTCTGGTTGCCGCCGGGGTGGCGGTCTGTGGAATGTTGAGTGGCGGGACGCTCGCCCAGGCGTCTGCGCCCGCGACCGAGGCGTGGAGGAGCGCGCCGGTCGTCAACGATCTGCCGAACCCGTACAACACGATTGAAGGCTGGGCGAGGCTGCCCGAAGGCCGCACCTGGGGATCGACCAGCGCGGTTGAGGTCGACCGAGACGGCCGCAGCATCTGGGTGGCCGAGCGCTGCGCGGCGAATTCGTGTTTCGACGTCAAGACCAACGCGATGTCGCCGCTCAACACCGTGTTCAAGTTCGACCCGAACGGCAAGATGGTGACCAGCTTCGGCCAGGGCATG
>CAZEMI010000004.1:0-32630 GCA_964513235.1 uncultured Acidobacterium sp. | reverse complement strand
AATCCATACGCGAACTTGCTCGTGAACGATGTCTGCAGTCCGTCGTGAAGGCCGACAGTCAGCAGGACGAATGTGCGCGCCGTATCGATAAGCGAAAGGCTTTGGCTTTGGGCCGCGTCGGCAGCCACTCTGTTCCAGACGTGAAAGAAGCCGACCTGCGTGTTGACGCCAGCGTGCACCTGCGCCATCAGCGTTTCGTCGGCCGTGCGGGCCACGCTGTTCACGGATCCCAGCAGCTTGACCTCGTTGAAGTCGACGGCGTACCGGGCGCTCGTCAGAGTTGGCGGTGGAGACGGCAGAAACTGGGTGCTCGTCGACATCGCGAACGGTCTGACGTCAGGAAAGAACGTAAATGGCGCAAAGCTGTTTGCGGGCGGCGTGGGCTGCCACAGCCCTGGGAACGGCGGGAGCACGTAGGTTGGATCCGGAACGACAGTGGCCGGCCAGCCATCGTTCTGGCGCCACTTGAGAACAGCAGCCGCGACGGTGTGACCGACCGCTTCGCCCTGCCGGACGAGCCCGGCCGGCATGCCGGCTAATTGATCAGCGAGTAGTGTGTCAAACGCGCCCGACTGCGCAGGATAAAGAGCCGCGAGGACGTTTCTCGCCGCGAACGCCGCCGCTGCTTCAGTAGATGCGCCAGCCGACGCTTCCACCGGCCCGAGGTATGGAGTGTAAACTTCCTCAATGGAATTTATCGCATCGAACATCGCGATGTGCATCATCGGCAGCGCGCGCAGGTGAGGGCCCGGCCCCGTGCCGCCGAATAACGTCTGCAGCATCTGGTTCCACTGGACGACGACGTTCGGGGTCTGAGCAGATACACGCGGGGCGCCTGCGTGCAACGTGATTGCGGTCGCGACGACGATCGCCGAGAGTTTCCACGCCTTCAACACGACGACGACCTCCTGAGATCAAAAGGCCCCGGGAGCATGCCACGAACCATCGCTGGGCACCACCGAGGCAAAAGGGCCCTGAGTATAACGACAGGGCTCCACTGGAGCAACGACATTCTTTGACCACACTCGCAGGGTATTAGGAACGACCAGCGGTAGGTTATTATTTTTCAGCTTCGCAAGGGCTCTGCTCTCGTCAGGCCACTTGGGCGGTGGGCGAATCGTTAGGCGCGCTTCCGCCAGCCCGGACCGAGCTGATTCGCCGGCAGTCGACAACGAACCGCCGTTTACTACTACGGGCCAATTGGGGCGGAATCTCGACTTCGGAGTAACTGCCAGGCGTCGCGGACGCAACTACCGTAGCGATGCGGTCGGCATGTTGCAAAACGCGGGACCACCTAGCCGTACAGTCCACGATGGGAGCGCTCTCAGTAGGTCCGCGTGGCGTTGGAGGAATGCCTTGAGATCATCCGTGAGCGAACTTGTGGCCAGGAACACGAAGACGATTTGCCCCGTCGAGCTCACGCCGATCGGCAGGTGATCTGGGAAATAGCGAGGTGTCCCTCCGACGGTGTGGCGGGGCCACCGGCGGGCGTCCAATGACACGGCCGCGGTGAAGAAACCGATCTTGTCAGAGGCGGTCGCAAGCCACTCAAGTTCGGGGTGAGAGATGACCGCATCCAGAAGCATCAGGCGCTCTACGACGCGCGACGCCGGCACGGGTTTCCGGTTGCGAGAATGCGGTGCGCCAATCGCGCGATAGAGAGGCTGATGGCGCACGTGATAGACCCCGGCCCGGTTGTGCACGCAGCGGCAGCGAGTCGCGTAGCGCCTGCTCACCAACTCGTCGAAGAACACGTTCACCTTGTGCCTATAAGCGGTTCCGGCAAACCGTGCATACTGCCTTGGCACGCACACGCCACTATGCAGTATTACGGTCACGAGGAAGCGTGCCTGCCTTGGGGTGAAGCCAAATTCGGAGACCGCTTTGACGCGTTCATCGAACGTCATTTCAACAACTCCTCGGCGAGGCGCGGGTCCGGCGATCGTCCGCCTCCGCCAGTGCGCGCTGAACCCGCGCCGTAACAGGTGAAACCCGACCGCGCGGCAGCCGATCCGTGCGCGCCGCGATAGTGAATGGTGAGCACCTCGATGTCCTCGTGATCGCGGCGCCCATCGACATCTTCGTACTCGATTCGAACGTCCGGAAAGTGAACTTGGTCATCGAAGCACGGCAGGTCATGCTCCAGTGCCCACGCGCGGATTTCTTCCTCGTCGCGATCGGGATGTCCGTCGTAGTTGTCGCGGTCGCCGTCGCGTTCGTGCAGCCACTTCTGATAGTCGCGCTTCAGCTCGTAGTCGAGGACGACACGATCGATCCGGGCGCCCCGGTCCTCCAGGCGCTCGGCGGTGTGAAGGTACGCGTCATAGACCTGCGAGTCGTGTTCCAGCTCGCGCCTCCGTTTGAGGCCAGCGTAGAAAATTTGACGGTCACTCTGGCCGCGATCGCGATGGCGTTCCAGAAGCTCACGGCCGCGCTTAGTCAGGACCACCGCATGGTCGCGGCGGCCAGGAATCCGAACGGTCTCGACCAGCCCTTGCTCGCGAAGATTTCGCCGGTCGCCCGATCGCGGATCGGCACGGGCGCCGGAGTGATCGCGCAGACCGCTTGCGGGGACGACGCGAAACGCGCCGACCGTCGAGAGCGTTCGGGTTTCCGAGCCTCTCAAAGTGTATTCATGATCACGATCACGGACGATTTCGCGGTCTACACTGCGAGGCAAATCGAGATCGCGCCTGAACGCGTCGCGAGGATCGTGGCTGTCTTGGCTGCCCCTGTCGCGTGAGTCGTGGTCCCGAGGATCGAAATCCATGAAACTGCCCTCCAATCCCATCTGCTAGCTGCCGAGTTACAATGACCTTATGAACGTCGAACTCACCCCAGACCAGCGGGCTTTCGTTCGGAAAGCGATCGAGAGCGGTCGCATCAGCGGCGAAGAAGAAGCGGTCCGGCAGGCGTTGGCGCTCTGGGAAGAGCGCGAGCGTCGGCGCCTCGAAATTCTGGCCATGCTTGACGAAGCTGACGCATCGCTGGCTCGTGGCGAGGGAATTCCAATCACTGAGGAATCCATGACAGCCCTCGCCGAAGACGTCAAGCGGGAAGGCCGCCGACGGTTGGCTGCAGAGCGCCAGCGCACGACCTCCCGCTGATGGCACACCGCCTCGCGCCAGAGGCGAAGGTCGATCTCGTCGAACTCTGGTCCTACGTCGCCGACGAACGCAGCATCGAAACGGCAGACCGCCTGGTCCATTCCATCTCAGCCCGGTTCGTTCTGCTGTCAAGGCATCCTCACGTTGGCAGGCAGCGTGACGACCTTCGGTTCGACTCGACTTCATCTCGCCGTTGGCGAGACGAAGTCTCGCTCATGGCGAGCCATTCGACAGGTCGAATGCCCTGAGCGAGCGTAGCGAGTCGAAGGGCCTCACCGCTCATGGCGAGCCATCTCCAGGGAGAATGCCCTGACCCTTCGACAAGCTCAGGGTCATCCCGAGCGCAGTCGAGGGATGAGCGAACGAGCGGCACGCCGCAGGCGTGCAGCGAGTCAGTCGAAGGGCAACCGCATGACCGAGCCGCCTCCCACCACTCTTGAATCCGCGCTCGCGCATCCGCGCGCGAGCCTGGCGATCGCTGTGGTCGCCATCCCTCTCGCTTGTTGGGTCTGGGTGATCGCGATGGCGCGCGATATGTACGGTCCGATGACCGGCGCATCCGCGTGGATGATGACGGTCACCTGGGATGCGCCGCGTCTCATCCTGCTCTGGGCCATGTGGGCCGCGATGATGGCCGGCATGATGCTGCCTACCATCACACCCATGCTGTTGCTCTACGGGCGCGCGATGCGTAATCGTGCTGACGCCACCAGCGCGACGACGCGCATCTACGCGATGGCCGGCGGGTATCTGGCGACGTGGGCGCTGTTCAGCGTCGGCGCCACGGTCCTGCAGCGATGGTTGGCGTCGCTGTTGCTCATGACGCCGATGATGGAGCCCTCATCCGCGAGGGTGGCGGCCGGCCTGCTGTTCGTCGCTGCCGCCTATCAACTGACGCCGTTCAAGACCGCCTGCCTGGATCTGTGCCGCTCACCAATTGCCTTGCTGTCCGCGCGATGGCGCGAAGGCGTCGGCGGCGCCTTTACGATGGGATTCACCTATGGTGTTTACTGTCTTGGCTGCTGCTGGGCGTTGATGCTCGTGCTGTTCGCGGGCGGGGTGATGAACCTGGCGGTGATCGTCACCCTGACACTGTGGGTGGCGATTGAAAAGCTGGCGCCGTTTGGACAGCAGAGCGCGCGCGTCGGCGCCGCTCTGCTCGCCGGCGCGGGCGTGTGGATGCTGACACGGTGAGCGTCAGGCCGCCGCGGCCGCCTGCCTATTGCTCCAGTCGAAGTCGTACAGAATCCAGTTGGTCTTCTCGTACGACAGGCTCAGCCCGCCCGCCTTCGCGTGGAACGTGCCCTGCCCGCAATTGCCGCGCGTCCAGATGAACCCGGTCGGCAAATCGACGATGGCCGTGTGGTCTTCGCCGGTAACCGGGTTTTTCAGCGAGTCGCCGTTCGCTTCGGCAATGCCGGCGATGGTAAAAGTGCTCTTCACGCCGCTTCCCTTGATCGTGATCGCGGCCTTTTCCAGACCGACCACCTTGAACGTCGGTCCGAGCAACTCCCAAGGCAACCCGCCCAGCTGGCCGCCGAAGATCTGCGCGAGCGCCTGGATCTGCTGATCCGAGGTCGATGGCTCGACGACGAACACCGCTTTGCCGTTGCCTTCATGAAGGGCCTTCGGCCAGTGGACGATGGCGGCGCACTTGATGCCGTCGAGCGTCACGTCGCCGCAGACGCCGGATGCGATGTGCAATCCGACCAGCGCCTGGCAGCTGCCATCGTCCGAGTTCGGAAAGCCGCCGAAGTTGCAGCCGCAGCCGAAGTCGCAATTGCAGAACTCATAACCCGTGCCGCGCATCTGCCACTGTGTGCGAGTCACTTCCATGTCGACGCTCCCTGTTGGTGATCGAGCCGGCTGTAAGGCCATTATTGTAGCTCTCATCCCGTCAAGCAGTGACTCCCCGTCAAGGACTGCTCCCCCGTCCGCGGTTCAAGCCGTGACCGAGCGGAAACAGCCCCGGTAAGCTGATCGGCAACTTACCGGTGATCGGTATCTCGCCCGCCATCGCCTTCACCGCCGACTGCTCCGCGTAATCGGAGAAGTCGTAGGTCAACAACATCGCCGGCAATTCCGGAACGAACATCGGTGCGTACGGATTGCCGAAGAACGCGGCCACAAACGGCTGCGACCGCCGCTCGCTGTCGCCCGACAGGTTCTGCAGCAGACGGACCACCTGTGGCGCCAGATCGAGGCGGCCGCTCCCGGACGAGGCGCGGACGAAAATGCCGGCGACGATCACGTCGAATGTCTCGGCCATCTCGCGCACGAGATCGAGCTCCGCCGGGGAGGTGCGATCGGAAATCTCGATGGCCTCGGTTCTCGGCCAGCGCGACCTCAACTCCGGAATCATCGTCCGGCTCGGCGCGGCAATCCGCCAGCCGGACGGATAATCGAGCACCGACAGATACAGCATGCGCGCGGTTCGCGGCGACGGCAGCGGCACGTGGTTGCGCGCGTCCTTGACCAGGGTGAGCGAGCGCTCGCTGATCGCCCGGGCCAGCGCCGCGTGCTTGCGGCCGCCCACCGAGAGCGGCACCGCCTCGAGATTCACCGAACGCGTGCGATGCAACCCGAGCCGCGCCTTGGCTTCGAGAATGCGCCGCGCCGAGGCTGCCACCCGCGTACGAGGAATGTCTCCCGACGTGACCGCGGCGACCACGGCCGCGGCGGCGGCGGCGGAATCTGGTGAATCGAGGATCACGTCGATGCCCGCCTTCACCGCGCGCACGGCGGCATCGCCGGGCGTCGCCATCTTCGTGATCGCGTCCATCTTCATTGCATCCGAGTAGATCAACCCGTCAAAACCGGGCCGCAACAGCGTGCCGATCACCGCGGGACTGAAGGTGGCGGGTTGCTTCTCCGGATCGATCGCCGGCATCTCGATGTGCGCGACCATCACCCCGGCCGCGCCGGCGGCAATGCCCGCCCTGAACGGCGGCAGCTCCACCGCGTCGAGCCGCTCACGCGGATGCGGGATCATCGGCAGGCCAAGATGCGAATCGACGTCGGTGTCGCCATGCCCGGGAAAATGCTTGAGCGTGGCGAGCATGCCGGCGTCCTGCAGCCCGCGCACCCAGCCGGCCACCATCGCGCCCGCCTGCGCCGGATCTTCGCCGAACGATCGAATGTTGATCACCGGGTTGCGCGGGTTGTTGTTGACGTCGGCCACCGGCGCGAAGTTCACGTGCACGCCGAGCGCGCGCGCCTCGGTGCCCACCACCTTGCCCGCGTCGACGGCCAGCTGCGGATCGCCGGTGGCGCCAAACGCCATCGCGCGCGGAAATTTCGTGGCGCCCGCGATGCGCATCTGCACGCCCCACTCGAAATCCGACGTGGTGAGCAGCGGCAAGGCGGCGATCGACTGCAGCCGGTTCAGGATCGAAGCCAGCTCCAGCGGCTGGCCCAGGATCACCGCGCCATACGTGGCATTGAGCATCACCTGCGGCACCGGCTCGCTGCCGCCGAAGGCGATCACGCCGCCGATGTGCGACTCGTGAATCAGCTTGACCAGCGCGTCGTAGGCGTCGCTGTCGCTACTGAGGTAGGTGGACTGGAGCGGGGCGAAGATCATCTGCCCCACCAGCTGCTCGAGCGACAGCTTCTTGAGCGTGGTGTCGACCCACTGGCGCGCCGGTCTGTCGAGAGTGGGTTGAGCGCTCGCGCCGAGGGTCCAGAGGACCACGAGCACGGCCACGGGCCACAACCGTTTCATCGCCACCACTATAATTCACTGGTGAGCAGCAGCGAGCACAAGGCCATGGCCCCGGCGCGGGTCCGCGTCTTCGTGCTGACCGTCAGCGATACCCGTACCGACCACACCGATACCGCCGGCCTCGCGATCTGCGAGCTCCTCACAGCGAATCGCCACGTGGTGGCGGGCAAGGCGATCGAGAAGGATGAACCCGTGCGCGTGGCGGAGCTGGTGCGCCAGCACGCCGTGATCGGCGACGTTGACGCGATCATCACCACCGGCGGCACCGGCCTCACCAGCCGCGACAGCACGTTCGAAGCCATCGACGCGTTGCTCACCAAGCGGATTCCCGGCTTCGGCGAGCTGTTTCGCATGCTCAGTTACCACGATATCGGCTCCGCGGCGATGATGAGCCGCGCCTGCGCCGGCACCATCGGCCGCATCGTCGTCATCTCGCTGCCCGGCTCCGAGAAGGCGGTGAGGCTCGCCATGGATAAGCTGGTCATCCCAGAGCTCGCCCATCTCGTGCAACAGGCGACCAAATAACGCGCTAGGTATAATCCCGCCCATGTCTGTTTCACGCCGCCAGTTCCTCGCCACCTCCGGCGTGCTCGTGGGCGGCACGTGGGTTCCGGACTGGACCGAGGCCTTTCAACAGACCGGCGCCGGGAATGATGCCGTTCGCGCCGAGGTGGCCGAGGCCGCGCTCGCCCGCGCCACCGCGCTTGGCGCCTCGTACGCCGACATTCGCATCAACCGGTATCACCGCGAGTCGATCGCCACGCGTGAGCGGCAGGTGCAGAACGTCTCGCGCTCCACGAGCTACGGCCTCGGGTTACGGGTGCTGGTCAATGGCGCGTGGGGATTTGCCGCCACCAACATCGTCGACGTCGGTGCGGCCCGGACCGCCGCCGAACAGGCCGTGGCCATCGCCCGCGCCAATGCCGCGCTGGCCACGCGCAAGGTCGTGCTCGCCAATGCCGACAAGGCGGTCACCACCTGGACCAGCGCGTTCACGCGCGACCCGTTCGAGGTCCCACTCGACACCAAGATCGGGTTCCTGATGAAGTTGAACGAGACCGCACTCGGCGTGACCGGCGTCAGCTTCGTCAGCTCGCAGATTCTGTTCGTCGACGAGCAGAAGTACTTTGCGTCGAGCGAGGGCTCGCGCCTCACCCAGCGGCTGGTGCGCACCTACCCGCAGTTCAGCACCACCGCCGCCGACCGCTCGAGCGGCGACTTCCAGACCCGCGCCGTCGTCGATCGCGCGAAGCTGCTGGGCTACGAGTACGTCGAGGACTATCCGTGGCTGCAGGACGCCGAGAAGGCCGGCCACGAAGTGGTCGAGAAACTGAAATCCAAGCCCGTCGCTTCCGGCCGCTACGACATCGTCGTCGATCCGTCGCAGTTGTTCCTCGCCATTCACGAATCGGTCGGACACTCCACGGAACTGGATCGCGCGCTCGGCTGGGAAGCGAACATGGCCGGCACCAGTTTCGTGAAGCCGACCGACGCCGGCAAGCTTCGCTTCGGCTCGAAGATCGTCAACCTCGTCGGCGATCGCACCCAGCCCGGCGGCCTTGCCACCACCGGTTATGACGATGAGGGCGTGAAGGCGGAGCGGTGGCACATCGTGCGCGACGGCATGTTCGTGGACTGGCAGACCACGCGCGAGCTGGCGCCGCTGGTCGGCCAGCAGCGATCGCACGGCTGTCTCCACGCCGACCACTGGTCGAGCGTGCCGTTCCCGCGCATGCCGAACGTGTCGCTCGAACCGGCCGCCACCGACGTGTCGCTCGATCACCTCTTCAGCGAGATCAAGCGCGGGTTGTTCATCGAAGGTCGCGGCGTTTCGTCGATCGATCAACAGCGCTACAACTTCCAGTTCGGCGGCGCGGTGATTCGCGAGATTCGCGACGGCAAGCTCGGCGCCATGGTCAAGGACGCGGCGTATCAATCACGCACGCCCGATTTCTGGGCGTCATGCGACGGCATCGGCGGGGCAGCGACCTATCGCCTCTGGGGCACGTCGGCCGACGGCAAGGGTGAGCCGGGACAGACCAACGCGGTCAGTCACGGCTGTCCGCCCGCGCGCTTCCGCAACATCACCGTCTTGAACACGGCGGCCCTGTGATGCTGACGCGAGACGCGGCCCTGAAGATGTGCGAAACCGTGCTGGCGCAGGTGAAGAGCGCCGGCGCGGACGACGCCATGGTGTCGTTGCAGAACGCGATCGAATCGCACGCGCGCTTTGCCGACAACAGCATCACCACGAGCGGACGCTCGGAGGACGTGGACATCACCGTCACCGTGTGGGTGGGCGGCCGGCGCGGCGCCATTACGGGCAACGATGCCGGCGCCGACGCGCTGAAGCGCATCAGCGAGGAGGCCGTGCAGATTGCGCGGGTCTCGCCGGTGCATCGCGAATACGTGCCCACCCTCGGGCCGCTCGACTATCCAGCCGCGCGCGGCTTCGCGGCCGCCACCGCTGACGTCGACCTCGCCGCCCGTGCCGCGGCCCTGCAATCCGCACTCGCGGCGTGCCGCACCGCCAAGGTCAACGGCGCCGGTTTCCATACCGCGAGAGCCACGGCCACCGCGGCAGCGACGGCCCACGGCAACCGCCGCTACTTCCAGTCGAGTCATGCCGACATGAGCGTGACCGCCCGTAGCGCCGACGGCACGGGCTCCGGCTATTACGCCGGCGATCATTTCGACCTGGCGCGCCTCGACGCGCAGCGTATTGCCGAACAGGCGGTGGGTAAAGCCGTGCGATCGCAGCAGCCGAAGGCGATTGAGCCCGGCGTGTATCCCGTGATCCTCGAGCCGCAGGCGGTGTCGGACCTGATGGGATTTCTCAACAACGCGCTCGACGCGCGCACCGCGGACGAGGGCCGCAGCGCCTTCTCTGGCAAGGACGGCAAGACGCACCTCGGCGAATCGCTGTTCCATCCGCAGATCAATCTCTCCAGCGATCCGATGCATCCCGAACTGCCGGCGGTGCCGGCCACCAACGAAGGCATACCCGCGGCGCGGCTGTCGTTGATCAAAGGGGGCGTGCTCGAGAACCTGACGTACGCGCGGTATTGGGCGCAGCAGAGAAAGCTCCAACCGACGCCGGGACCGGTGAACTTCATCATGGAGAGCGCCGCCCCGCCGGTGTCGATGGACGACATGATCAGGGCGACGCCGCGCGGACTGCTGATCTCGAGATTCTGGTACGTCCGCCTCGTCGACTCGAGAACAATCGTGCTGACCGGGCTCACGCGTGACGGCGTGTGGTGGATCGACAAAGGCCGGATCAGCCACCCGGTGCGCAACCTGCGCTTCAACCAGAGCGTGCTGGCGATGCTGGCGCCGTGGAACGTCGAAGCCATCGGCGCGCCGCAGCGGCTATCGCCGTTCATGGTGCCCGCGCTCAAGCTCGGCTCCTTCACGTTCACATCAATCTCCGATGCGATCTGACCCCAAGCCCCAAGCCCCATGAAATGGCCCAAGTCCCAAGCCCCAAGCCCCAAGCCCCAGTGAAGACCGGCATGAAGCCAATCAAGGAAACGATTCCCCTTGATGAGGCGCGGCAACTGATCGCGGACGCGTGCCGGCCGATCGAACGCACCGAGCGCGTGCGATTGGTTGATGCCAACGGTCGCGTTGCCGCCGCCGGTGTGACGTCGACGCGCGACGTGCCGCCGTTCTCGCGCGCCGGCATGGACGGTTACGCCGTGCGCGCCGAGGACACGTTCGGCGCCAGCCGCTACGAACCGAAAACGCTCCGCGTGATCGAGAAGGTCTACACCGGGCAGGTCCCGACGAAATCGGTCGAAACCGGAACTGCGGTGGAGATCGCGACCGGAGCGCCGATGCCCACCGGCGCGGACGCGGTAGTGATGGTCGAAGAGACCGAAAAGGCCGGGGAGGCGGTGCGGGTGCTGACGCCGGTGTATCCGCGTCAGAACGTCGGGCGGCAGGGCGCGGACATCGTGGTGGGTCAGACGGTGATCGCGCATGGCGACGTGCTGAACCCGAGCCGCATAGGCGCGCTCGCCGCGCTCGGGACCGCCGAGGTCGAGGTGTTTGCGAAACCCACCGTGGCCATCCTCTCGACCGGCAACGAGATCGCCGATCCCGGAGAAGAACTGAAGCCCGGCCAGATCTACGACATCAACAAGTTCACGCTAAGCACGATCATCGCCGAGCACGGCGGGGTGCCGATGCCGTTCGCCACCGCGCAAGACACTATCGACGCCCTCGAGGCCGCAATCGATGCGTGTTCCGCCTGCGACGTGCTGGTGTTCTCCGGCGGCAGCTCGGTGGGCGAGCGCGATCTCATCCTCGATGTGATCGGTCGCAAAGGCGAGATCGTGTTTCACGGCATCGCGGTGAAGCCCGGCAAGCCGACGGTGTTTGGCACCATCAACGGCAAGCCGATGTTCGGCATGCCGGGCTATCCGACCTCGTGCCTCTCCAACGCCTACATGCTGCTGGTGCCGGCGCTGCGCGAGATGGCGCGATTGAAGCCGCGTCACCTGCCGACGGTGTCGTTGCCGCTCGGCCAGCGGATTGTCTCCACGACTGGCCGCCACCAGTTCTACACCGTGCGCATCGTCGACGGCCAGGCGATGCCGGCGTTCAAGGCCTCCGGCGACATCACCTCGATGTCGCAGGCCGACGGCTACATCGAGATCCCCGCGCAGACGGACCTCGTCGAGAAGGGGGAAATCGTCGAGGTGAAGCTCTTCTAACTTTGAGTTGAAAGTTAAAAATGAAAAGTTTAAAACGAGTGCATTCTAACTCCTGTTTTTAACTTTTCACTTTTCACTTTTCACTTTCATTAGCCGACTGGGCGCCGGGAACTCAGGCGCGACCATCCCAAGGCGATCCGATAGATCGCCCAGATGCCGAGCACGAACATGCCCACCCACCAGATCACAAAGCCGACCAACACGATCGCCAGCAGCAGGCCAAGCAGGAACACGAAGATCGCCCAGGCGATGGCGTACCAGAACGTGGTGATCTGCCACGTGAAGTGCGACTCGAGCCACGTGCCACGGGCATCGCCGCGCTTCACGTAGTTGATGATCACGGCGATGATCGACGGCCAGCCGAAGATGAACGCGCCGACCACGGTCGAGGCGCCGAAGGCGCCGATGGCCAGGCCGACCGCGTGCAGCGCGTAGGTCACGTGCAAGGTGGTGACAAGCGACGGATCAGGATCACGAACAACGGTGGCATCAGTCATCTCAGCTCTCCCGGCAAGTGTCACGTCCCCGGCGCGTGTCGAGCGCCCCGGCGCGTGTCGGCTTGCCCCGGCACGCGTCAGAAGCGAATGACGTTTTCGATGGACCAGAACGTGAGGCGTGTGCCGGTGAACATCCGCGCGACCACGCCGCCGCCCCACATGGTGCCGGCGTATCCGTTCACCGACCAGTATTTCCGGATCGGCACGTCGACCGTGCCTTCGAGCACCGTGCCAAGCGACGTGTCGCCGGCGGCGGCGCGTCCGGAGAATCCGAAGAACCGGTCGCGGCTCACCGTGGCGCCGCTGCCTTGATACCAGAGATCGCGGCCACTCGCCAGCGAGACCTGATGTACTTCGATACGCGCGCTGAACCGGCGGGGTTCAATCCACGCCTGCACAAACGCGTCGCGGAGGTTCATCTGCGCGTAGACCGACGACAGCGCGTACTTCCGGGACGAGGGGAGCATCTGGAAGAAGGTGCCGTGCCGGCCGTCCCGTGGATCCGCGTCGCCTGACGACCACAGGTAGCCGCCGCGCAGCCACGGCCGCAGCGGCGCGCGCGTCCAGCGGTGGCCGGCCTCCACCGCCGCGCTGCCGGCGCGATGCGGCGCGCCATACCACGTGCCCGCCTGCACCGCTCCCCACGCCACCGCGTCGAGCTCGCCGGATGGCGTCGGCACCACGCGCGCATGCGAGCCGCCGGCGGTGGCCACCAGGATGTTCACCGGCCGATCGATCGAGAACGTGTTGTCGACCACCGCGAACGCGCCACGGCGGCGGTCGCGATAGAGGTAAGAGAAGCCCTGCGATTCAGATCGCCCGCCCGTTCGCGTCGCCGAGCCGACCGCCACCTGCACTTTCGGCATCGACAGGTTGGTGGATTCCTCGAACCCGCCCTGTGTCGGCACAAACGCCGCCGCCGTGTACTGCCATCGGCCGCGATCAAGATCGAATCGCGCACCGTCAAATCGCCGCTGGTAGTAGGACCACTCGAAGTTTCCGATCAATCGCGATTGCAACCGTTCGCGTGTGAGCCGTTCGAGACCACCGTGTGATCCGCCATAGCGCGGCCCTGGGTTCCCAAGGGCCGCGCGACGGCGGACCTCACCAGACGAGAAGGGCATTCGTCCCACCGTAAGCGATCGCCGTCGATCCCGGGACTTCATTTCCACCGTCAGCTCACCCAGATACAGCTGATAGCTGTAGCGCACGCCGGTGGCGGCGAAATAGAACGCGCCCGAGCCGAAGCCGCCGGGACCGATCGCCCTCGTCGGCAGATTTTCGAGTCGAACATAGTTGAACGTACCGGTGAGATCGAAGCGCTGGCCGTCCACGCGGACGGCAAGCTCGGCGCGATCGCCGATGAAGGTGTAATCAGGCTCGCCGACCGGTTCCTGAGTGAGCGCGAGGATGTCGAGACGCGGCTCGAAGTACGACCACGATTCGACCCGTGTGGTGTTGGAGACCGAGCCGGTCACTTTCGGCTCGGCAGGCTGCGCAGCCGCCGTAGCCGAAAGGATCAGCGCGAAGGCCAGTACTAGCCCTTCAGCAGTCGATTGACTTCGTCCCAATTGACCACGTTCCACCACGCGCCGAGGTAGTCGGGGCGGCGGTTCTGGTATTTCAGGTAGTACGCGTGCTCCCACACGTCGATGCCGAGGATGGCCTTCTTCCCTTCCATCAACGGGTTGTCCTGGTTCGGCGTGCTGGTGACTTCGAGCTTGCCGCCGTTATCGATCACCCACGCCCAGCCGCTGCCGAAGCGCGTCGTCCCGGCCTGGTTGACCGCGGTCTTGAACTTCTCGAAGTCGCCGAACGCACTGTTGATGGCGTCGGCCACGGCGCCCGTCGGCGCCCCGCCGGCGTTCGGCGCCATCAGCTTCCAGAACATCGAGTGGTTCCAGTGGCCGCCGCCGTTGTTGCGCACCGCGGCCTTGATGTCGTCCGGCACGCTGTTGATGCTCTTCAGCAGGTCGTCGAGGCTCTTGTTGTGCAGCTCGGGATGCTTGTCCAGCGCGGCGTTGAGGTTGGTCACGTACGCCTGATGATGCTTGCCGTGATGAATCTGCATCGTCTGGCTGTCGATATGGGGTTCGAGCGCCGCGGCATCATAGGGCAACGCCGGTAATGTGTGAGGCATGAACTGGTCTCCTAACGTCCGCCGTCGCCCCGCAGCAGATTCCGGCGGGGCTATGGCGGATCTTTTCTAGCGGATAGCGAGCATCCGATCTAACGCGATCTTAGCCCACTTCTTCTGCGCGTCAGGCACGACGATTTCATTGACCACCTCGCCGTCGACGAGTGAGTCGAGCACCCACAGCAGGTGGTTCGGCGACACGCGGAACATGGTCGAGCAGAGGCACCCGAACTGGTCGAGCGACACCACGGTTTTGCTGGGTGCCACCTCTTCGGCAAGGCGATGGACGAGGTGGACCTCGGTACCGACCGCCCACGTCGAGCCGGGCGCGCCCTCGCGCACCCGCTTCAGGATGTATTCCGTGGAGCCGCTATCGTCGGCGGCCTGCAGCACGTCGAACGGCACTTCGGGATGCACGATCACCGTGATCCCGGGGTGCTCGGCGCGCACCTTTTCGATCTGCTTCGCCGTGAACCGCACGTGCACCGAGCAGTGGCCCTGCCACAGGATCAGCGTCGCGGCCTCGAGCGCGTCGCGCGTGAGCCCGCCGAACGGCAGGTGCGGATCCCACACCACCATCCGATCCAGCGGCACGCCCATCTTGAATGCGGTGTTGCGGCCCAGGTGCTGATCGGGCAGGAACAGGATCTTCTCGCGCTCTCCCCATCCCCACTTCAGGGTGGCGGCGGCATTCGACGAGGTGCACACGGTACCGCCGTGCTCGCCGACCAGCGACTTAATCGCGGCGGCGGAGTTGATGTAAGTGATCGGCGTCACTCGATCGGCCAGACCGAGTTCGGTCAGCTCCTGCCAGCAGATCTCGAGTTGATCCGCCGGCGCCATGTCGGCCATCGAGCAGCCGGCGGCAAGGTCGGGCAGGATGATGCGCTGGTGCGGCAGCGCCAGGATGTCGGCGCTCTCGGCCATGAAGTGCACGCCGCAGAAGAGGATGTAATCCGCGTTCGGGTGGCTGGCGATCGCGTTGGCGAGCTTGAACGAGTCGCCGGTGTAATCCGCGAAGCGAATCACTTCGTCGCGCTGGTAGTGATGGCCGAGGATCACCAGGCGATCGCCGAGCGCCGCCTTCGCCGCCGTGATGCGCAGCGCCATCTCGTCATCCGGCAACCCGAGGTACGCCTCCGGCAGCGGCTGCCGCTCGCCAATCGAGGCCTTCTCGACTTCGTTCAAGACCGGTAAGAACGTGCTCACTGGTTGGCGGCTCCACCGCCCGTCTGGGAGATTGCCTGCAAGCCGTCGCTCGTTCTTCGAGCGAAGGCTTGTGAAAAGTTTCTCAATCTACCGACGTGAAAAGACCAAACGAAAACCACCGGCTATTGCTCAGGTTTCGATTGGTCTGAGATCAGTGTAGCAAAAATCAGAGGGCTTGAGGACCTGGGTCAAGTCCTCAGGACCGCAGCTCCAGGAATACGAACGACGTTATAAAGCGTGTCACGCTCGATCGGCTGGCGGCCGGCGTCGCGAATCAGCTGCTCGATGTCGTCGGTCGACAGCGCCGTGGGTGTCGAGGAACCGGCCATGTGGTAGATGGTCTCTTCCTGCACTGTCCCGTCGAGATCGTCGGCGCCAAACCACAGCGCCGTCTGCGCCACTTCCACGCCGCACGAGATCCAGTAGGCCTTGATGTGATCGACGTTGTCGAGCAGCAGCCGCGCCACCGCGTGCACCTTCAGCGTCTCGCTCGCCGATGGCGGCGGGAGCTTGCGCATCTGGTTGTTGTCGGGGTGAAACGCCAGCGGAATGAACGCCTGCAGCCCGCCGGTCTCGTCCTGCAGCCCGCGCGTCTGCAGCAGGTGGTCGACGCGCTCCTCGACGGTCTCGATGTGCCCGTACAACATCGTCACGTTGGTGCGCATGCCGAGACCGTGCGCGGTGCGGTGAATCGACAGGTAGCGCGGGCCGTCGCACTTGTCGTGACAGATCTTCTGGCGCACGCGTGGCGCAAAGATCTCGGCGCCGCCGCCGGGCAATGAATCGAGGCCCGCGGCCATGAGCTCCTCGAGCACCTGCGTGTCGGTCTTGCCGTAGTGGTCGGCGAAGAAGGCGATCTCGACCGCGGTGAAGCACTTCAGATGAATCCCCGGCCGCACCTGCTTCAGGCCGCTCAGCAGATCGGTGTAATAGCTGAAGGGCAAACCGGGATGCAGGCCGTTCACGATGTGAACCTCGGTCACCGGCTGATCGCCACGCTGGCGGAGCTTGTTGAGGATCTGCTCGACCGACATCGTGTGCGAGCCGGGCATGCCTTCCTTCAGCCGCGCGAACGAACAGAACAGGCACGACGCTTCACAGACGTTGGTCGCTTCGAGCCGCAGGTTGTGATTGAAATACGTGCGCGCGCCATGCCGCCGCTCGCGCTCGCGATTGGCCACCCACCCGAGCGCCAGCAGATCCTTCGACGCGAACAGTTTCACGCCGTCGTCAAACGACAGCCGTTCTGTCGCCTCGACCCTTTCGGCAATTTCCGACAACCCGGCGGCGGCTAAGCGGCTATGCATTTTCAAAGCTGGCCACTGTCAACTGTCAACTGGCGAGGCCCATCACCTGGGCGCGAACGGTGCGCGTTCGCGGTCCATCGAGCTCGGCACACAACACCCGCTGCCACTGCCCCACCACCAGCTCGCCGCCGCTGATCTGCAGCGTCACGGAGTGACCGAGCACCATCGCGCGCAAGTGCGAATCCGCGTTGTGCCGATCGCAGTCGGAATGATCGGGATCGTTATGGCGGTAGTAGCCGCCGCGAGCCACGACCTGTTCGAGGAAGGCCTTGATGTCGACTTCGAGCGCCTGCTGGGATTCGTTGATGAACACCGAACAGGTGGTGTGCATCGACCACAGCGACAACAGCCCTTCCTTCACGCCCGATCGCCGGACGAAGGCCATCACGGTATCGGTCAGGTCGACGAGCTCGAGGCGCTCGGTGGTATCGACCTCGATGGTTTCGGCGACGACGGCCAGACCGCCGACGGTGGCGGCGGTGGTTTTCGCCACCGGCGTCGCCCGCACCGTGACCACAGAGCTCTTGCTCATCGAACCATTGTAGAACGCCCGTCGAACCGGCGTCGAACCGCCGTGATAACATCCAACCGTTACGTTTCGTACCCGGACAGGAAGGGGAAGCTGGGTGTAAAGCCCACACGGTCCCGCCACTGTAAGCGGAGTTCCCGCCGTCGCCCGTTGCTCGTTTCGGGCTTCGGCGAGGCAGGCTCTTCGCGAGTCAGGAGACCTCCTGTGATGGGCATTCAACCTTTGGGCGCGTGAGACGCCTGGGAGGCGAACCGCACTGTCCCTTTCCGCCGATCACGTCTCGTTCCGCTATGCAGCCGATGGGCCGCTCGTCCTCGATGACGTCACCATTCGCCTCAGCGACGGCACGCTGGCCGGCATCCTCGGCCCGAACGGCTCCGGGAAGACGACGCTGCTGCGCCTGTTGAGCGGCACGCGCCGGCCCTCGTCGGGGCGGGTGCGGCTCGACGACCGCGCGATCGATCAGTTGTCGCGGCGCGAGGTCGCGCAACAGATCGCCGTGGTGCCGCAGGACACCGAGCTGGCCTTCGAATACAGCGCCATCGAAATCGTGCTCATGGGCCGTCACCCGCACCTCGGTCTGTTCACCGTCGAGGGCCCCGACGACATCCGCATCGCGCAGGACGCGCTGGCGGCCACCGGCACCGTGCATCTGGCGGAGCGTCCGTTCCATCACCTGAGCGGCGGTGAGAAACAGCGCGTGGTGATTGCGGCGGCCCTGGCGCAATCGGCGCGGCTGCTGTTGCTCGACGAGCCCACCGCGTCGCTCGACCTCGGCTACCAGCTCGAAGTCTCCGCCCTGCTGAAACGGCTCAACCGCGATCACGGCGTGACCATGGCGATCTCGACGCACGATCTGAATCTCGCCGCGTCGATCTGCCGGGAGTTGATCCTGATGCGCGACGGCCGCGTGATTGCGACCGGGCCGACCAACGACGTGCTCACTCCCGAAAACGTGCGGTTGTTGTACGACGTCGAAGCCGACGTTCACGTTCATGGCGATACCGGCCACCTGACGGTGGTGCCGGTCAGGCGGATCGGGCCATGAACATTCGCCGCCGCATCGTCACGGTGGTGCTGTCGTTTCTCGCGATTGCCATGGCGGTGCTGGTGTTCGCGCCCACCGTCGGCAGCACGCCAATCTCGCTCGCGAAGGTGTTCGATCGCTCCATCGCGTGGGAGGCCAACGTCGACGCGCAGATCTTTTTCGTGGCGAGGCTGCCGCGGGTGTTGTCGGGCGCGCTGGTCGGCGCCGCGCTCGCGGCCGCCGGCGTGGTGCTGCAGGCGATGCTGCGCAACCCGCTGGCCACGCCGTTCACGCTCGGGGTGTCGGCCGGCGCCGCGCTGGGCGCGATGATCGCCATTGCCGTGGGATTGGATCTCGGCGCCCTGGGCGTGTCGTCGGTGCCGATCGCGAGCTTCGCCGGCTCGCTGGTCGCGATCGCCATCGTCTATGCGCTGGCCACGTCGCAGAAGCGCGGCCTGTCGACCAACGTCCTGCTCCTCGCGGGCGTGACGCTGAATTCGTTCTTCTCGGCGCTGATCCTGTTCGTGCAGTACCTGTCCGACTTCACCCAGTCGTTCCGCGCCGTCCGGTGGATGATGGGCGACCTCGATGTCGGCAACTACACGCCCATCCTCGCGTCGCTGCCGTTCCTGCTCGGCGCGTTCGCAGTGTTTGCCATGCTGCCGCGAACGCTCAACCTGCTGACCATGGGTGAAGACGTGGCGGCGGCAAGAGGGGTGGAGATCGCGAGAGCCCAGCGATGGGCCTTCCTGAGCGCGTCGCTGGCTACTGGGGCGGCGGTGTCGCTCGGCGGTCCCATCGGCTTCATCGGCATCATCGTGCCCCACCTCGTGCGGCTGCTGGTGGGATCGGACCACCGCGTGGTGTTGCCGGCCGCGGCGCTCTTCGGCGCCGCCTTTACCGTGTTGTGCGATTTGGTGGCGCGAACGATCATGGCGCCGCTCGAATTGCCGGTCGGAATCATCACCGCCCTGATTGGCGGACCGTTCTTTCTCTGGCTTCTGGTGAAACGATCATGAACGCGCGACGCCTGTGGTGTCCGGCGTTAGCCGGATTGATATTGGCGCTGGCGGGACACCTGTACGCGCAATCACCCCGTCGCATCATCTCGCTCGTGCCGGCGCTCACCGAGATGCTGTTCGCGATCGGCGCCGGCCCGCAGGTCGTGGCCGTGTCGAGTTACGACGAATTCCCGCCGCAGGTGAAGTCGCTGCCGCGCGTCGGCGCGCTGCTCGATCCGGATACGGAGCGAATCCTGTCGCTCACACCCGATCTCGTCGTCACCTACGGCAGCCAGGTCGATCTGCAGACGCAGATGAAGCGGGCGGCGATCGCCACCTTCGACTACCGGCACGGCGGCCTCGACCACATCTTCACCACGATTCGCGAGCTCGGCCAGCGGACGGGCCGCGGCACCGGCGCCCAAAAAGTCATCGCCGGCATCGAATCCCGCATCGCCGCGGTCAAGGCCCGCGTGGCCGGTAAACCGCGCCCGCGCACCCTGTTGGTGTTCAGCCGCGAGGCTCGCGCCCTTCGCAACGTCTACGTCAGCGGCGGCCGCGGCTTCCTGCACGACATGCTCGTGGCCGCGGGCGGCGAGGATGTGTTCGGAGACGTCGGCCGTGAATCGCTACAAGCCACCACCGAGACCATCCTCGCGCGGGCGCCCGAAGTGATCCTCGAGCTTCGGTCCGAGAACATCCCCGTCGGCAAGGCGCTCGAAGAAGAGATGCAGGCGTGGTCGCGTCTGGGCGCGGTGCCGGCCGTGAGAACCGGGCGCGTCTACTTCATCACCGGCCAGCAGATGACCGTGCCGGGCCCGCGCGTGGCGGATGGCATCGAGCGGATGGCGAAGGCGCTGCACCCATGAAGGTTGCCGCTCTAAAGATATTAGTCTCCTGGTCGACGGGCAAAGACTCGGCCTGGATGCTGCACATCTTGAATCAGCAGCATCCGGGCGCCGCCGCCGGCTTGCTGACCACCACGAACCGGGCGTTCGATCGCGTGGCGATGCATGCCGTACGACGAGAGTTGCTGAACGCACAAGCGGACGCCACCGGCCTGCCGCTTCACGTGCTCCCGCTGCCGTGGCCGTGTTCCAACGAGCAGTATGAGTCGATCATGCGCGAGGCCGTGGAGGGGTTCGTCCGCGACGGCTTCACGCACGTGGCGTTCGGCGATCTGTTTCTCGAAGACGTGCGCCGGTATCGCGAGACCCGTCTGGCCGGCAGCGGACTCGAATCGTTGTTCCCCATGTGGAAGACTCAAACGACCGCCAATCTCGCGCACGACATGATTGAGGGTGGCCTCAAGGCGCGGCTGACGTGCGTCAATCCGAAAACACTCGATCGCAGCTTTGCCGGGCGGTTATTCGACCAATCATTCCTGGCCGATTTACCGGCGGGCATCGATCCTTGCGGCGAGAACGGGGAATTCCACTCGTTCGCATTTGCCGGCCCGATGTTCAACAAGGCGATCGATGTCGAACTTGGCGAGATCGTTGGCCGGGACGGATACGTTTTTGCGGATCTGAAGTTGGCTCCGTGACTTCGAGTCTCCGTGTGAAAGACAAGCATCCGCGTCGCATCATCTGCCTCACCGAGGAAACCACGGAAACGCTGTATCTCCTCGGCGAAGGCGATCGCGTGGTCGGGATCTCCGGCTACACGGTGCGCCCCCCGGAGGCGCGCGAGAAGCCGAAGGTGTCGTCGTTCCTGCACGCGCGCTATGAAAAGATCGAGGCGCTCGAGCCGGACCTGATCCTGGCGTTCTCGGATCTGCAGGCCGAAATCACCAACGATCTCGTCAAGCGCGGCTATCCGGTGTTCACCTTCAATCAGCGGAGCGTCGCCGAGATCCTGCAGATGATCCGCGTGCTGGCCGGGATTGTCGGCGTCGCGGAAAAGGGCGAGGCGCTCGCCACGAGACTTGCTGAAGGACTCGACGACATTCGCACGAGCGCCGCCGCGCTGCCGTCCCGTCCCAGGGTGTTCTTCGAGGAATGGTACGACCCGCTGATTAGCGGCATCCGCTGGACCGAGGAGCTGGTGCGCATCGCCGGCGGCGAGCCGATCTTCCCCGAGCTCGAACACGCCAGCCTGGCGAAAGACCGCATCGTGTCGAGCGAGCAGGTGATCGAACGCGCGCCAGACGTGATCATCGGATCGTGGTGCGGCAAGCCGGTACGCCCCGCCCGCATCGCGGCCCGCCCGGGCTGGTCCGAGGTGCCCGCCGTCAGAAACGGCCACATCTATGAGGTCAAGTCCACCTACATCCTGCAGCCCGGGCCGGCGGCGCTCACCGAGGGCGTCCGCCGGCTGCATGACGTGATCCGCCGGGTAGTGTCAGAATGAGGGGATGACCCGATCGCTTTCGCTGCTCCTCTTGGTACCCGCCCTGGCCGTGGCCGGCGCATGCCGCTCGACGACCACGCCCGGCGGAGCCGCGCGCGCCGCCTCGCCGAACACGTGGGCCGTGGTGGACGGTCGCGAAATCACCCGCGACGAGGTCGAAAAGGCGTTTCGCCAGGCCGCCGCGGCACAAGAGCAACGATCGGACGAAGAGGCGCTGGCCGCCAAGCTGCAGCTGCTGAACGAGATGATCCTCGAGGAGATGCTGATCGACAAGGCGCGCGAGCTGAAGATCGAGGTCTCCGACACCGAAGTCGACAACGCCTACGCCGAGGCCAAGAAGAACATCACCGACGACCAGTTCCAGAAGGAGCTGTCGAGCCGGAGCCTGACGCCCGCCGACATGCGCGAAAGCCTGCGACGCGACATGCTGGCCAACAAGGTCTTCGAACGCGAGGTCACCTCGAAGATCGTCGTCACTGACGCTGACATCACGGGGTTCTACGAAGCGAACAAGGCGTCATTCAACCGGGCGGAGGATGCGGTTCACATTGCGCAGATCACCGTGACGCCGGCGCGCGCGAACCAGCAGGTTAATCGCTCCGGCAACGACGCCGGCACGCCGCAGGAAGCGCTGGCCAAGGCGCAGATGCTGATGGAGCGGCTGAAGGCGGGCGCGGCGTTTGCGGAGCTGGCCGCGGACTTCTCCGAGGACCCGGACTCCGCGCAACGCGGCGGCGACCTCGGGTTCGTGCCGATCTCGGCACTCCGCCAACCACAGGTGGCACCGGCGCTGCGGGACGCGGTGCTCAATTCGCAGCCTGGGTCGGTGCGGATGGTGAGCATTGGCGGCGGCCACACGATCGTGCTGGTGGTGGCCAAAGACACTGCCGGCCAGAAGGATCCGAGCATGCCGCAGGTGAAGGACGCCATCAGCACGACGTTGCGCGGGCGGCGCGAACAGCTGATGCGCGCGGCCTACGTGACCTCGTTGCGCAACGATGCCGAGGTCGTGAACCACCTCGCCGACAGTATCGTGGCGGCACAGGGCAAGGCGCCGAGCCTCGCCCCGACAGCGCCCGGCGCGAAATAGTAGCGAGGCTGCGCCTCTGACTGGCGAGCCTGTGCGGAGCGGCTCCGCCTCGCCACGGCAGCGTCTCTTGGCCCCGCTTCCACCACCCCACCACGCTGGAAAACGCGTGGCGGGGACCCCGCCTCCGGCGGGGCGTAGTTAGCGTGGCGGCAGCGGCCGGCCCTGCTGCAGCTCACGCATCATGCGATCGTCGCCGGTGACTTCCCAGTAGATGAGCGAGACGGGAATCATCCCAGCGGCATTGATCTCGTCCATCACTTTCCGCAGCGTGAAGCCATCGCCGAGCTGCCGGGCGCGCTCGGCAATGGTTTCCTCCATCAGCCGCCCGCCGGTGACGTAGCTGGCGCCGTAGCCAGGCTGGCGAAGATACAGGTGCTGCTCGAACCCGAGCAGCGGATCGCGGCGCATCCAGCCTCGCGGCGTCCAGTTCACGTGGATATCGCCGGCCTGCTCCATCGTCAACTCGTTGGCGTGCGCATACAGGTTGCCGAGCCCGCGGGCGGCGCGGTTGAGCAGCATGATCCAGACCAGTTCACGGGAGCGCGGGGAATCGTCGTAGAGACCCGCGTGCATCATCCACTCTTCCATCGAGGTGGCCATGCCCTCGGCTCGGCTCATCCACACGTTGTAGAGCAGCGGACCGCGGCGAATCGGGCTGGCGTGCGGCGCCACGCGGATTCGCATGTTGTCCCACCAGTGATAGAGGTGCGTCCACAGCGGGATCGGATCGCGATGCGTGATCGCGGCGAAGAAATTTCTCGATCCTGGCGGCACAAACGGCGCGGTGCGCTCGCGCAGCGCCCGCTCCATCCACGGCTCCAGCGTCAGGATCTCCTGATCGGCCACCCACGCGAGGTAGCGGCGGATCGCGCGACCCTGCAGAGCGGTGTACGCCGCCGCGGTTTCGGCGGGAACCAGCGGCGGCAGAGGTCGATTGCGGTTTTCCTCGAGGCGAAGCGAGGCGTGCGCCCTGGCCAACTCGCGTTTCGTGATCGTGACTTCCTCGTCCCACGAGAAGGGCACCAGCAGCACGTTGCGCAAGTACCAGGTGTATTGATCCTTGCCGATCCCCGAAGGACCCGTCCTCTTCGGCGCCTCGGTCCTTAGCCACGACGCGAATTCCACGGTGGCCGTACGGGCCGTCTCAATGGCTTCGCGGAGGCCGGGCTGTGTATTGCCGACCCTGACAGCAAGCTGTTCGAGCACCTGCGCCTGCTCATCGAAGGCGCGGACGCCGCCTGCCCACAGGTCCTTCGCGTTCGAGGCGGCGAGATTGAGACGCGCCGCCTGAAGCAGCGGCGGCACGGTGCGGATCTTCGACGACAGCTCGCCTGCTTGCGCCGGCGACAGCGGCGACACCGTGTCGAGGACGGTGCGCGGCCAGACCGGATAGTCGTACAGCCTGATCGCGCCGTGAATCACCGGTCCCTCCTTGGAGGGGGTGTCGCTTTCGGCGCTGATGATCGAGGCGTAGTACGCCGGATCGCGCGCGAACGGCTGGAGGAGGCGCAGATGGTACTCCATACCGTTCATTTCGGCGCGCACCACGTGATGATCGACCCGCTCGGGAATCGACCAGCCGGTGGTGTCGATCGCCTGAAGCCGGTCCTGCAACCGCCTGAGTTCGCCCAGACGGCGTGCATTCGTCGCGGCGGAGTAATCCGGAACACCGTTCACCCGTGGCGGCTCCTCGAAGGCACGCCACTCCTTGAACAGCGTCAGCAGTTGATCGTAGGTGCGGGCCTGCGCGTCTCCGGCCGACATCGCCGCGGAGACGAGCACTGCGCCCGTCACTAGCGTGCGCACAACAGCGTTCGCGCTCATGGCATCTCCCGGATTATCGGTGGCGTGGAACCGTATTGGGGATGGGCTGATCGATCCGCGGCCGCTCGGCGGCGTCGGCAATCATCCAGAGACTGGTGAAGACCGTCCGCGCCACCGCGTGCACCTGCACCGGGTCGAGCGCCCGCGCCTCGTCGGCGGGCAGATGATAACGGCCGTGGATGCCGGTGGTGAAGCCAATGGTGAGGATGCCGCGCTCGAGGAACGGCCCGGCATCGGTTCGCGGATAGAAAAACTCGCTGTCCCAGCGATCGTGCGCGCGATTGAAGCGGAGCTTCAGATAACTCTCGTTCCACCGATCGAGCAGCGCGGCCGCCTGCGCGCTCAACACGCGCGGGCCGATCAGGAAGACCTCGTTCTGCTCGGTCACGCCCGCCGACGCTGAGTCGGCCGAGCCGGGCCGGCGGCTGGCACCGATCATATCCACGTTGATGTGCGCCACGACTTGCGACAGCGGCACCGGCGGCGAATGCACGAACCACCGCGTACCCCACAGGCCCTGCTCTTCCCCGCTGTCCCACACGAACACGATGGTGCGCTTCGGCCGCGGCCCCGCCGCCATCTGTTCGGCGATCGACAGCAGCGCGGCACTGCCCGAGGCGTTGTCGTCGGCGGAGTTGTAGATCGCGTCGCCATCCACCGGGCGTGAGCCGACCGCGCCGTCGAGGTGCGCAAAGATCGTGACGGCTTCGTCCCGCCGCTGCGGATCGCCACCTTCGATGATGCCGACGACGTTATACGGCCGGTAGAGGGTGCTGGCGGCAATCGGCAGGCGCAGCGACAGCAGCTTCTTCAACTGAAACGACGCGGGATAGTCCGCGTGATCGCCCAGCCGCAACGCCGCCGGCGCCGTGAGGGCTTCGCCCTCGAGCAAGGCCGCCGTGACCGGCGGCGACAGCAACACCGAGGTGATGGGCACGGCGGCATACGCCGACGGCACCGGCGGCTCGAGTTCGCGCCGCACCGTGTTGGCGGATTTGATCGCATCCCACCGCGTGAGCTCGCCGGCCTGGGTGATGAACAGCACGCCCGCGGCGCCGCGTTCGGCGGCCGCCACGAACGGGGTCTGTGCGCCGACGGCGACGCGGCCGATCTGGTGGACCTCAACGCCTTTCGGCAACGCGCGCGGGCCGTGCGCCAGCACCAGCTTGCCGCGCACGTCGACGCCCGCATACGGATCGATCTTGCGATCGGGCATCACCCAGCCGTGGCCGACGTAGACCACGGGCAACTCGGCCGCGATCGGTCCGGACAGCGATCGCATCGCGAAGTCGCGGCCAAGCGTAAAACGGCGGCCGCCAATCTCGATCGACGCGGCCTCGCTGTCCAGTCGCGACTCGCGCAGCTCGTAATGCTGCCGGAAACCGCCCTGATCACCCGCGGGGTTGACGCCCGCCCCCGCCAGCCGCGCGGTGATGTAGTCCGCCGCGGCGTCGAACCCGGGAGACGGCGTGTTGCGGCCGCGATAGTCGTCCGACGCCAGCACGGCGAGATCCCAGGCGAGTTGTTCGGCCGAGATCGCCTCGGCCGCGGCGCGGACTGCCGGCGGCACCACCGGCGCCGGCTGAGCCAGTGGCACGACGCCAAGTGCCAGAACGGCCAGCGAACCGAGGGCGAGACCCTTCAAGGCTGGCTCGATGTGATCGCCGGCGTCAGCCGAAGCTTCGCGAGGAAGGCGCGCATCGCCGCGACCGCGCGGAGCTGTTCGGCGCGCGGAAAGCCGCCGTGGCGGCCTTTCGGGATCGTCACCAGCTCGCTCGTCACCCCGGCCCCCTGCAAGGCCGCATGCAGCCGCGTCGCGTGGGTGTACGGCACGGTGGGATCGGCGTCGCCGTGAATGGTCAGCACCGGCGGCAGATCCTTCCTGACATACGTCAAGGGCGAGACGCGTTTCGCAATCGCCTGGCGATCTGCAATGCTTCCGAACCAGCCCACCGCGTAGGTCTTCATGTTCGCGCCGTCGAGCAAATCGCCGACGTCGGCAATGCCGTACCAATTGACGACGGCCGCCACGCGCGGCAACGGGGAGCCAGGGCACTGGCGATCGAGGCCGGCGCTCTCCGGGATCATCGCGGTGGTCAGCGCGAGGTGGCCACCAGCTGAGTAGCCGGTCGTCACGATGCGGTTGAGATCGAACCCGTACTCCTTCGCGTTGCGCGCGATCCATCGCAACGCGCACAGGCAATCCTCGACGGCGGCCGGCGCCGGCGCGACGCGGCCGAGCCGATACGAGATGTTGACCACCGCATAGCCCATCTCCAGGAACGGCAACGCGCGCAGCGCCGTGCCTTCGCGCGTGCCGCCGACCCACCCGCCGCCATGGATGTGCAACATCACCGGATGCGGGCCGGGGGCCGCCGGACGATACACGTCCAGCTTTGCCTCCCAGTTACTGGCCGTGAGATAGGTGATGTTCGGTGTGATGCGGTATTCGTTGCCGATCACTGCCGCCCAGTCGGCCGCGGTGGTCTGCGCAAACGCGGGCGTGATCCCCAGCACCACGGCGATGACTGCCGACGCGATCAACTGACGCATACGAACTCCTCTGGTGGGGCCGCCCGGTCGAGGGCAACGAAAGGAGTTGTTGATCGAACCGGAGCCGCTGGTCAAGACGCTCGGCGCGGCACCCGCCACGTACGTCAACCACGGAGATCACGAAGTGCACGGAGTTCTTCTCTCCGTGGTTAAACGTGCGTGGTGAGCATCCTTGATCGGAATTGTGCGTCCGTGATCAGAACTGGCGAGCGAGCAATTCTTCATGCGAATATTGGCTGATCCGGCAGACGCGGAAAGACGTCCGCGTCTTCGCCCCACTGCAGCATTCGCGCGACGGCACGCTCGTCGAGCCGTCGCGTGTACTCGTTCACGTACAGCTGAATGTGGCGGGCCGTGACGTCAGGGTCCATCTCCTGCGCCAGTGACGCCACGTAGTCGCGGCTGGCACCGGGATGCGCGAACGCGTACTCGACGCTCGCCCGCAGGGCGTCATCGACGATCGCCGCGAGCCGCGGCGCGAGGTCGCGCCGAATGGCGATGGCCGCCAGCGGCAGCGGACACTGCATCCGCTCCTCCCAGATCGTGCCGAGGTCGCACAGCAGCGTCAGCCCTTTCTTCTCGTAGGTGAAACGGCCTTCGTGAATCAGCAGCCCGCAGTCGGCGTCGCCGCGAAGCACGGCGTCTTCGATCTGATCGAAGCGCATCACGATGGTGTCGAATGTCCCAAGCAACCGCAGCAAGAGGTTCGCGGTGGTGCGCTCGCCTGGAATGGCGATGCGGCCGCCGACGCCTCGCTGTGATCGTGCGACCACGATCGGACCGACCCCGAACCCCGCCGCGCCGCCGGCGCGCAGCAAGACGTAGCGATCGCGCAGCCCGTGGCCGTACGCCGCGATCGACACCTTGGTCACTTCTGCGTCACCGCTGGCGGCGCGAATGTTGAGCGCTTCGATGTCGTCGACGTGCGGTGTCACGCGCACGCCGCCGACCAGGCCGTGCACCAGCGCCTGAAACGCGAACGTGTCGTTCGGGCAGGACGAGAAACCGAAGTTCACCGTTGGGCGATCCACGCGAGCAGCGCCTCCTGAGCCGCCACCGCGGCGTCCTTGAGCCGCCACGATGTGGTGTCGCGATCGGTGACGATGTTGCTGATGCCGCGCACTTCGCCGGCGGGAATGCCGTGGAGGTGGGCGACGTGGACCACCGCGGCGCCTTCCATGTTCTCGACCGCGCCGCCGGTGCGCGATTCGATCGCGCGCGCCGTCGCATCGGTGCCCGTACAGGTGGACACGGTGACGAACTTCATGCACCGCTCGGTTGGAAAGAGCTGCATCGGCAAGTCGTTGTACAGCGTCGGCGACTCGACCACGGGGAAACCCAGCGCCTTCATGTCGAGGAAGCCGCCGGGGCTCGCGGCACCAAGGTCACCGTAGCATTCGACCTCGGCGGAAACGACGTCGCCGATGCGGAGGCCCGACGCCGGGTACGCGCCGCCGACGCCACAAACCATAATGGCCGCCGGTTTGTCCTGGAGAATGGCTACCGTCACCGCGTGCGCCGCGTTCACCGGGCCCACGCCCATGCGAACCAGGCGGGTGTTGGTGGCATGAGGAAGCCATTCACGGAGAATCCCGGCTTCGAGATCGGTCGCGACACACAGGAGAAGCTCCACTGCCATCCGGTCCTACAGGATAACTGATGGCGTATTAGACTGGCGTCGTGGAGAGCGTCACCGCGCTTCAAGAGCGTCTCGCGGCGCAGCACTATGTGGCCGATCGCAGCCTGGCGGTGTCGCTGTTCCTGGCGATGCGCCTGCAGCGTCCGTTGTTCGCCGAAGGCGAGCCCGGTGTCGGCAAGACCTCGGTGGCCGCCGCCATGGCGGCCGTGCTCGGCACGGACCTGATTCGCCTGCAGTGTTACGAAGGCCTCGATCTCAGCCACGCGGTCTACGAATGGGATCACGCCCGCCAGATCCTCGAGCTGCGCATCCTCGACGCCGCGGGCGCCGTCGACCGCGCCAGCGCGCGCCAGGAGATCTACAGCGAGGCCTTCCTGATCAAGCGCCCGCTGCTGCAGGCCATCGATCCCTCGCGCACGCGGCCGGCGGTGCTGCTGATCGACGAGATCGATCGCGCGGATGAAGAATTCGAAGGCTACCTGCTCGAGCTGCTCGCGGAATTCCAGATCACGATCCCGGAGTTCGGCACGGTTCGCGCCACACACCCGCCGCTGGTCATCCTGACGTCGAACCGGACGCGGGAGGTCCACGACGCGCTCAAGCGGCGCTGTCTCTATCAATGGATTGCCTACCCGGACTTCGACAAGGAGCTCGCGATCGTGCGCCAGCGCGTGCCGCACGCGTCGGCGCGCCTCGCCTCGCAGGTCACCGCCATCGTCCAGGAATTGCGCAAGCAGGAGCTCTACAAGCTGCCCGGCGTGTCGGAAACACTGGACTGGGTGTCGGCGCTGGTGGCGCTCGATCACGACACGCTCGATGCCGCCGCGGCCGACGACACGCTGGGGGTTCTGCTGAAGGCCCGCGAGGATATTGACGCCATCCGCGGCGCCCGACTCACCGAGCTCGTCGCCCATGCGGCGCGGTAACGTGCTCGAACACCTGATCGACTTTGGCGCCGTGCTGCGCGCCGACGGCCTGCGGGTCCACACCGGACGCCTGATCGACGTGGCGCACGCCCTCCAGCAGATCGACCTCGGCTCACGCGATGAGGTGTTCCACACGTGTCGAACGCTGCTGGTGCATCGCCACGAAGACTTCGCCACCTTCGAACGCGCGTTCACTGAGTATTGGACGGGCCCAAAGGGCCCGTCGCGCCGGAGTTCGCTGGAGAGTGCGCGAACCAAGGCGGACGTCACCGAGTCGGTGGTGGCTGTACCGATCATTCGGACATGGAGCGACACCGACGCGATCGCGACGAAGGATTTTGCCGCGCTGACCGAGGCGGAACTCGCGATGGCGCGCGCGGCGATTGCCAACCTCACCTGGAACCCCGGCGTCCGACGCACGCGGCGATGGATTCCCGGCCGCGGCGCGCGCATCGATCTGCGCCGCGCGCTGGCGCGCAGCCTGCGAACCGGCGGCGAGCTCGTGCACTTGCCTCGCCGGCAGCGCAAGGTCAAGCCGCGCCCGATCGTGCTGCTGTGCGATGTCAGCGGGTCGATGGAGCGCTACTCGCGAACGCTGCTCCACTTCGCGCACACCCTGGCCCGCAACACCCGGCGAGTCGAGGCGTTTCTCTTCGCCACCAGGCTGACGCGCATCACCATGGAGCTGCGGACGCGGAGTGCCGACGCCGCCACTGCCGCCGCGGCCCGTTCGGTGCAGGACTGGTCGGGAGGCACGCGCATCGGCGCCGCGCTGCGGACGTTTCATCAGCGCTGGGGCCGCCGCTCGCTCCTGGGCGGGCCGGTGGTGCTGCTGATCTCCGACGGCTGGGATCGCGGCGAGCCGCAGGTGCTGCGCGACGAGATCGCGCGATTGCAGCGCAGCTGCCACCGCCTGATCTGGCTCAACCCGCTGATCGGCACGGTGGATTTCGCGCCGCTGACGCGCGGGTTGCAGGCCGCCCTGCCATTCGTGGATGATTTCCTGCCGGTCCGGACGCTGCGTGACGTCCGCGATCTCGCCGTCCACCTCAACACGCTTCCCGGACGCCGCGCCTGATGGACATCACCGGTTCTTACACCTTCGCCGCGCCGCCCGAACGGGTCTGGGATCTGATGATGGATCCGAAGGCCATCGCCTCCTGCATTCCCGGATGCGAAACGCTCGAGCCGGACGGCGTTGATCGCTACAAGGCGCGCATCACCATCGGCATGGCGGCCATCACCGGCACTTACGAAGGCACCGTAGTCATCACCGAGAAAGTGGAACAGTCATCCTACCGGCTGGCGGTCGAGGGACAGGGACGTCCGGGGTTCGTCACAGGCAGCGCCGCCATCACGCTGCGGCCGGAGGGCGACGGCACGGTGGTCGATCTCACCGCCACGGTGCAGACCGGAGGCGCGATCGCACGCCTCGGCCAGCGCCTGATCGGCTCGGCGGCGAAGATGATGCAGGACCGCTTCTTCGCCTGCATGCAAGGGAGAATCACGAGGTCTTAGGGTCTTAGGGTCTCGGGGCAAGAGCTCTTGCCCTAGGACCTTAGGACCCCAGGACCTAAGGACCTCTACGCGCGCGCCAGTGCCTTTTCCAGTGCGCGCCGCGTGAACACTGGAATCATCGCGCGCCGGTAATCGGCGCTCGCGTGCAGATCGGCATTCAGATCGGCGATCGTGCTTCCCGCCTGTACCGACGCGGTCTTGATCACGTCGGCATTCGCCTTCTGTCCGGCCAACGCCCTTTCCACATCGGTCAGCCGCACCGCGTGTGTGGTGGCGCCGGTGAGGCCAATCCGCGCGGACTGGATCACGCCACCCTTGATCTCGAGCACGGCCGCCACGCCGACGATCGCGTAATGCGAGGCGCGCTGGTGCAGCTTGGCGTAGGCCGCGGTCTTGATCGGCGTGAACTGCACGGCGGTGATGATGTCGGACGGCTGCAGGTCCACGGTGTAGAACCCCTGGAAGAAGTCCGACGCCTTCACCGTCCGCGCGCCGCTTTTGCCGCGAATCTGCAGTTCGGCGTCGAGCGCGAGGATCACCGCCGGCAGATCCGAAGCGGGATCGGCGTGCGCGATGCTGCCGCCGATGGTGCCGCGATTTCTCACCTGCGCGTCGCCGATTTCCCCGGCTGCTTCCGCGAGGATCGGACACTTGTCGCGTAGCACCTTCGAGGTCGCGATGTCGTGATGCACCGTGGTGGCGCCGATCTCGATCTTGCCGCCGCTCTCGCGGATGCCCGACAGGCCCGGAATGCGCGAGATGTCGATCAACCGGCCGGGCTCGCTCAGCCGCAATTTCATCAGCGGCACGAGGCTATGGCCGCCGGCGATCAGCTTGCCGCCGCCGGAGCCGAGTTTCGCCATCGCATCATCGAGAGACGACGCGCGCTCGTAACTGAAAGAGACGGGAATCACGATCGGCCTCCCTGAATGAGTTTCCACAGTTTCTCGGGCCGCAGCATCATGTCGATGTGCTTGACGCCGAGCGGACTGAGCGCATCGACCGCCGCCGAGACGATGCTCGGCGTCGACCCGAGCGTGCCGGCCTCGCCAACGCCCTTCGCGCCCAGCGGGTTCACCGGCGTGGGCGTCACGGTGGCCGAAAGCTCGAACCGCGGAAAATCGATTGCCCGCGGCATGGCGTAGTCCATGAACGATCCCGTCACCAGCTGGCCGTCGTCGTTGTAGACGGCCTCTTCGATCATCGCCTGCCCGATTCCCTGCGCGAGGCCGCCGTGGATCTGCCCTTCGACGATCAATGGGTTGATCAAATTACCGGCGTCATCGACCGCCACCATCTTCAACAGCGTCGGCTCGCCGGTCTCGCGATCGATTTCGAGCATCGAGATGTGGCAGCCGAATGGATAGGTATTGTTGGCGGGCTCGAAGAACGCCTCGTCGCTCAGGCCCGGCTCGAGCCCGGGCGGCAGCGGCACGGGCACATACGCATACCCGGCCACGGCCGCGAAC
>CAZEMI010000003.1:0-48192 GCA_964513235.1 uncultured Acidobacterium sp. | reverse complement strand
TCGTGACAGCCCGCCGACGCTGCGCCCGGAACCATCGCGGAGTGTCTGGGCGAGGTCAAGCCGCATCATCCATAACGCCGGTCCGAGGGCCAGCAGCAGTCCGACGACGGCTCCGGCGGCGACCGTCGACAGGATGAACTGTGCGTCCAGTGGCAGATCGAGGCGCAAGGAAAGTGTTGGTAAGAGGGCGACCTCGGCCAGCTGCACGCAAATCCATGCGTAGAGCGCAATCGAGACGGCGCCCCCCGCCGCGCCGACCATAGCCCCTTCCATGAGATGGCGGCGGACGATCGCGCCGCGACCGGACCCAATGGCCAGCTGGACGGCCGCGCGTCCCCGTTCCGCTGCTGCGGCGGCGAGGAACAGACCGCTGACATTGGCCGCGGCCGCGGCGAGGATGAGCACGGCGAATGCGCCGAGCACGATCGACAAGGTGGTGGCGGCCGTCCGCTGGCCACCAGTGATCACTGTACCCGGCACGACCATCAGCCGCCGTTCGCGCCAGCCCTCGGGCAGCTGTGCGGCCAGATCCGCGGTCGCGCGCTCGAGTGCCACTGACAACTCAGCGCTTCCACCTCCCGGCCTGCCCGGCGGGAGATGAACAACTGTCGTCCACCATCGCCGCTCGACGTTGGTCCGCCAATCGCGATCCAGCATCGCGTCGGCATGCGACAGGCCGATCCAGGCGTCGACGCTGCCGCCGAGCAGCGAGCTCGTGCTCGCGCCAGCGGTGATCCCGACAATCGTAAAGGCGCGGCCATTCACGCCGAGCGGCGTACCCACGGCGCCGGGGTCACGGCCGAACCGATCGCGCCACAGCGAGTCGCTGATCACGACCACCGGCGCGGCACCTGCCACGGCGTCGCCTTCCACCAGCGGCCGTCCGACCGACGCGTCAAGACCAGTGATGTCGAAGTAGCGGCCGCCAACGACCTCGGCCAGGGTCTGAATGTCGCTGTCGCCGGTGCGGATGACCACCGGTTGCAGGTTGGACACCGCGAGGGTGGCTGCGCCCGCGAGGTGGTCGCGAATCCGCTCGAGCTCCGGCTCCGAAAAGGCGAGCCGCACGCGCCCGGCGACGTCGGCCGAGGCCAGGCGCCACACGTCGCCGGGATATCGCGAACTGATCGGACGAAACAGCATGGTGGCGGCGAGTCCGGACGCCGCCGCGACCGCCGTGAGCCCGGCCGCGAGCATCACCATCGAGCCCAGCGCCGACCACGGCCGGCGGCGTAACGATCGCATCGCGTGGATCGCGTCGCGCCGCCACAGCACCGCCGATTTCAGGACGCGTGTGATCGCCTGGCCGCCGAACGATGCCACCAGCGACAGCGCTTCACGAAGCAGGAACATGGCGGCCGACAGCGAGCCGTGAGACCGGCGCCTCCGGTGAAGGTCGTCGAGCAGATCGTCGGCGGCATCGTTGGCCACGCGCGCGGGAAGCGCACGCGCCAGCACCGCCCGCACCACGCGCTCGACGGTCATATCTTGCCCAGGATCGGTTCAAGGCCCTGGCGCATGTGCTCGAGCGCCGCCAGCGTGCGCTTGATCGCGCGCACGCCCTTGGCCGGCACCTGGTAATAGCGCCGCTGCCGTCCACCCTCGTCGGTGCCGGCCAGCTTCGAGACCAGCAGGCCCTTGCTCTCCAGCCGGTCGAGCGTGATGTAGACCGCGCCGCGCGACACGCCGCGGCCGGTGCGGCGCTCGATTTCGGCGCGCACCGCCGGCGCGTAGGCGTCCTGGTCGAGCCGCAGCACCGCCATCAGGATCAGAATTTCGAATTCGCCGATGGCCGCCATGCCTACGATGTAAGCATGAACGTTCACCCAGTGTCAACAATGTAGGCAATAGGCACTTCTTGCCGGGGACGGCACTTCTTGCCGGGGATGGCACTTCTTGCCGGGGACGGCACTTCTTGCCGGGCTAGGTGCTCAACTTCTTCTTCACGGCTGCAAGACAGCTGTCCATCGTGCTGGTGTACCCAAAGACAAATCGGGCAAGAGTCCTGAAGATCGGGTTGTAGATGTCGCCGCGTTCCGTAATCGTCAGCCGCGATCCCTTCTCGGTGGGGACAATGTCCATCGTCCACGTGCCGCCAAACGCCGTTTCGCCGACGATTCTCGTCACGAATCGTGTCGGGGGAATGTTTTCGACGATCTCAACCTGGGTTCCAGCCTCGGGCCACCATGTAGCGTAGTTCTGGAGATCTGAAATGAGCCCGTAGACGTCGCGCGGCGGGCGTGCAAATTCGGCTGACCGCGATGCTTCGTGGCCGACCGGCAGCGAATAGCCCACCAGCGTGATCGCGCCGAGGAACACGGCGATCGCAATGGCGACGCGCCAAAGCCATTTCATGTCGTGAGGCACGAATTGGACGTCAAGAAGTGCCGCCCCGTCAAGAAGCGCAACCCCGGCAAGAGGTGCCGTCCCCGGCAAGGAGTGCCTTCCCCGGCCGTACAAAGAAAAGGCCCGAGGGTTTTTTGCCCCCGGGCCTTTTCAACTAACGCCTTTGACTCACCAGCGGAGGCTGACGCCGACGCGCGCGACGCGCGGCGGCATGATGCCGCTGATCACGTTGGCGTTGGCGGCCGCCTGCTGGCGGTTCTGGGCCAGCACGGTGTTCGAGTTGGTCAGGTTGAAGACGTCGAGCGCCGGGATGAGCGTCACGCTGCCGAAGCGGAACGTGCGATCGAGCCGGAGATCCAGCGTCAACATGTTGTCGTAGCGGAGCTCGCCCATCGGGTCGAGCATCACCTGCGCCGTGCCGCCGCCGTTGGCGCGGTTCGGCGTCAGGATCGACTGCGGGAACGGGAAGCCCTGGCGCGACAGCATGTTCGCCGCGAAGTTGAAGTCGTAGGGCAGCTGCACGCGGCCGTTCAGCTTCACGAGCCACTTCGAGTTCTGGAACACGTTGCCGATGCCGCTGCCGGCCGATTCCGGCGCGTACTGGTTCGAGCCCGGGCAGACGTTCTGGACGCAGGTCGGGTCCTCGAGCGCTAACGTCTCGAAGGTCTCGACGGCGTCGTTGTAGGCGTAGCTGGCGTTCATCTGCCAGCGGTTCGCCATGCGCTTCGAGAAGGTCACTTCGAAGCCGTTGAAATCGCGATACAGACCGTCGCGATTGGTGTACTGCGTGGCTGACGGCAACTGGCGGACCGGTTCGAAGTAGGTCACGGTCTCGCAACGCGCGCCGGCCGGGCACGTTGTCGGCGTGAAGGTCACCGAACGGTAGTCGTTCGAATCCCAGTTCAGACGATCCGTCCACGCGAACTGATCGTACTTGCGCCAGATGTAGCTGGCGCCGAACGCCATCTGCGAACCGACCTGGCGGTCGAAGCCGGCGATGAACTCGCGCGTGCGATTGTTCTTGATGTTGGGGTCAATCACCGCCGGCGCCCGGGAGTTGGTCGGGTTGGCCGGGTCGTAGGCGTTGCTCTTGCTCAGGAACGGCACCGAGGTGTTGACCTCGCTGGGCTGCACGAACTCGTCGCCGTTCACGTCCGTCCACGGGTAGCGGACAAACACCGCGCCGGTGGCGGCGAGCTGGTTCGAGAGCAGGCCGGGGGACATCTGACCGAAGTAGGTCGCGTACGACGACGACAACACGGTCCGGCCGTCGCCCTTCAGGTCGTAGGTCACGCCGACGCGCGGCGAGAAATCCGTCCACACCACGCCCGCGTCGATGCCCTGGAAGTCGATCGATGGCATCAACTGCGGGAACAACGGGTTCTCCGGCACGCGGCCAGGAGCGGCAGAGTCATCCTGCCGATCCACGCGGAAGCCGAGATTGAGCGTGAAGCGGTTGCGAGTGAAGGTGTCCTGGACGTAGAACGCCTGCGTGTCGAGGTGCGACTCGGAGTACTGGTCGCGGTAGATGTCGGCCGAGTTGGCCACGCCGTTGGTGAAGCGCGCCTCGATGAAGCCACCGCGGTGGTTGATGCTCGTCGAGTGCGCCGAACGCCAGCGATAGCCGAACTTGAACGAGTGATCGCCGCCTGCCGTCGCCGGCAGGAAGTAGGTGCCCACCACGTCGAAGCTGTTGGTCGGGCGCATGAAGATGCTGGCGTTGTAGGAACGGGCCCAGAGGCCCGTGGTCGTTTCGAGGCGCGGCTGCACGTCGTACAACGCCGGATCCTGGAGATCCAGCGCGAAGTTGTTACCGAGGTGCGACCACATCACGTCCACCAGCATGCGATCGTTGATGACGTGCTGGTCGGCCGCCTTCCAGAACGGCGACGGGCCGGTGATCCACCCGAAGGTGCCGAACTCGCTGTCGACGGCCTTCTGCTTCCACGCGGTCTCGATCGGCCGCAGGTCGCTGGCGTCACGAGCGTTACGGACCTTTTCCGCCCAGGTGTTCTGGAAGTTGAAGCGGTTGTTGGTGAACGGCACCACCGTGATCTTCCAGTTGTAATTGTTCAGGGTCGTGAGGTCGGTCTCGAGACAGCTGCGCAGCGTCGCGGTGTCGGTAATGCGCGGGTTCAGCGATCTGCCGCCCGGGCGGCACTCGGGGGTGTTCTTGTAGAAGCCGAGCACGCCGGTCTTGATGTCCTGCGTGCCGTAGCTGCCCCAGTACCACACCTTGCCCCTGGCAATCGGGCCGCCGACGTCGAAGCCGTAGTCGCGGATGTTCTGGATGGGCGCGCCCGAACCGGCGCCCGCGGCGCGGAGCTCGTCGGTGATGTTGTCGCCCTGGAGCTCCTGGTCGGTGACGAGGAAGCGGCCGTTGCCCTTGAAGCGATCGGTGCCGCTCTTGGTCACGAGGTTGATGCCGACGCCGCCGGTCTGCTGCGACGCATCCGCGCCGCCCGTGGTGACCTGCATTTCCTCGAGCATGTCGAAGTCGTAGTAGATCGGGGACGCGCCGGTGGCGGCCATGTCCGTGATATCCACGCCGTCGATCGACCACTTGTTGTTGGTGCTGGTCGCGCCGCGCGAGATGTAACCCGACTGCTGGCCCGACTGGTTGCCGCCCACGTTGGCGCGGTCCATGAAAATGCCGGGCGTGCGCTCGAGCATGACCCACGGGTCGCGCGCCGACGGGATGTTCTGCATCGTCTCGAGGTCGAACGTCGAGGACGTGCCGGTCTCACGCGTATCCACCAGCGGGCTGGCGCCGGTGACCGTCACCGTTTCCTGCACCGTGCTGAGCTCGAGGGCGCCGTTGACCTGGGCGCGGAAGCCGATGGTCACGCGGATGTCCTGGAGCGACAGGCTGCGGAAGCCGGCCAGTTCGAAGGTGACCGAGTACGTGCCGATCGGCAGCTCCGGCACGCGATAGGTGCCGGCTTCCGACGTGACCGCCACGCGCGGCTGGATCAGCGCGGGGCCCGCAACCGTGACGGTTGCGCCTGGCAGGACGGCGCCGGTGTTATCGGTGGCGCGTCCGTAGATTTCACCGGTCTGCTGCTGTGCCACTGCGGCGGATGCGCCAAGAACGAGCATCAATGCCGACGCGACCAGCGTCTTTCTGAACGTCATTTTCCAACCCTCCAAAACCGCCAGGTTCACCCCAGCCAGTCTCATTTACGGACCATCCCGAGATCGTCATCGTTCGGCCCAATTACAAGTGTTCAGATCCCAAAAAGCAGCTATTGTGCCACTCGCATCGTCGGCCTCCGGGCGTGGATTTCGGCCCAAACTCATCAAAAGTTGGTTGGAAACTGGGATGAACCGCATTCGAATTCAAGAAAGCGGATCGGCCGACTTCAAGTAGTTGAACCACCGTTCAAAGTCCAGCTGGAACCGTTCACAAAGTAGACTCGTCTCAGGGTTCAAAGAGTTCAAGTGGGTCGAAACTTTCTCGGCGAGTTCGAACAGCGAGTGCTGCTGGCGATCCTGCGCTGCGACGCGAAGGCGTATCCGATCGACATTCGCCGCGAGGTGACGCGCGCCTCCGGCCACGAGCCGTCGCGTGGCGCGTTCTACACCACGCTCGATCGGCTCGAGGCGAAGAAGCTGGTGCGCTGGAGTGCCGAGAGCGGTGATGGCGGCCGCGACGGGTTGCCGCAACGCCGTTTTTCCGTAACCGCCGAGGGACTCGCGGCTCTCCGCGCCTCGCGAAAGACACTTCTTGACCTGTGGCGCGGACTGGAAGGGGTCCTCGGCTCGTGACGGGATCCGGGATCCGGGAACCGGGATCCGGCAGGCGCCCGTCCCCACAGCCTCCTCGGCTGGCGGAATGGTTGCTCAAACGAACGCTGCCACTTGGCAAACGCGGCGAAAGTATTCGCGGCGATCTGCTCGAAGAGTTTCACCGGATCCCGGCTCCCGGCTCCCGGATCCCGGCCGCGAAGCTGTGGTACTGGCAACAGACGATGCGGCTCGCGCTGCGATATGTGGCGAGCCGCTCACCGCAGCAGTCCTTGACGTATCCCAGGAGCAATCTCATGTGGTTCGAGCTTTCCAGTGATTTGAAGACGGCGTTCCGCGGCTTCACGCGCGCGCCGGGGACGAGCGCGCTGATCGTGTTGACGCTCGCGTTTGCCATCGGCGCCGCGACGATCGGGTTTGCGTTTGCGGACCTCGCGCTGCTGCGCGGCCTGCCGGTGGACGATACATCGAAGGTGGTGTCGATCTTCGCCAGCGACCCACAAGGCTCGAACCCGCGCGCCCGCGTCTCCGGTCCCGATTTCCTCGACTACGTGGCGCGCAGCACGACGCTCGACAAGCTGGCGGTGATGCGCGACGGCCGCGCGCCGCTGATTCGCAACGGCCAATCGCAAACCCTGAACGTGACCTATGCCACGGCCGATCTGTTCGCGAGCATGGGGCAGCCGGCACTCGTCGGCCGGACGTTCATCTCCGGCGACGACCACCCCGGCGCGCCGCCGGTGGCGGTGCTCTCGCACCGCTACTGGCAGGCGGAGTTCGATCGGCGCGGGGACGCCGTCGGCCGCATCGTGCAGATTGGCCGCGACCACTACACCGTGGTCGGCGTGCTCTCTCCGGCGATCGAATTCGGCAACATCGGCGAGATCGATGTGTGGTTGCCGTTGCGCATCGATCCACAGGGGCCGCGGGACGCGCGCAACCTCCGCTTTCTCGCACGATTGAAAGACGGTGTGACGTTCGATCGCGCGGCCGCCGAGATGGCGGCCATTGGCGCCGCCCTCGCGACCGAGTACCCGCGCACCAACGGCGGCTGGACCCTGCGGCTCGTGCCGGTCAACGACATCATCGGCGGCGACGGGTTCTGGGTGGTGATGGCGCTGTTCCTGCTGTCGATCGGCCTGCTGATGGCGATTGCCACGGCCAACGTGTCCAACCTGGTGATGGTGCGGACGCTGGCCCGCGCGCGCGAGCTGGCCGTGCGCAGCGCGCTGGGCGCGAAGAAGGGCCGGTTGATTCGCCAGTTCGTGACCGAAGGGCTGGTGCTGTCGATCGCCGGCGCGCTCGTCTCGCTGCCGATCGCGTGGGCAGGACTGCAGGCCATCCAGCTGATCTCCGCGGAGGCCATCTTCCGGCAGCTGACGATCGATCCGCATGAGATCACCTTCATCGCCACGCTCGCGTTGATCTGCCCGCTCGTCTTTTCGATCGCGCCGATCCGACAGCTCTCGCGCCCTGATCTGCGTCACGTGCTCGCCGCCGGCGGCGGCCGCGGCGCCACCGCTTCCATGCGCGGCCGCGCCATCCTGGTCGTCGTGCAGGTGGCCCTGGCCGTGATCTTGCTGACGGTCTCGAGCCTCTCGCTGCGCAGCATGCGGATGCTTTATACCGCGCCGACCGGGATGGAGACCCAGCGGTTGCTGGTGTTCGGCCTCGAGTTCAACGACGCGCTCTATCCGGACGCCGGCCAGGCACGCGCGGCGGCCGAAGCGACGCGCGATGAGCTGCGCCGGCTCCCGGGTGTCGAGACCGTGGCGATGATCAGCTCGTTGCCCGTCCTCGGCGATCCCGGTCCGCTCGCGATCACCATCGACAACGCCGTAGCCGATGCGACAGAGGCGCGGCCGACGGCGACGATCACGGCGGCCAGCGCCGACACCGCCCGCGCCCTCGGTTTGAAGATGTTGGCCGGAGAATGGTGGAGCGACGGCGCTCGTGACGTGGCGGTGATCGGTGCGACCACGGCGCGCCGCTACTTTGGCGGCGTCGATGACGCGGTCGGCCGCAGCGTCAGCATGTCGCAAGGCGATCGCGTGGTGCAGGCCCGTGTGATCGGCGTCACCAGCGATGTCGCCAACACCGATCGCACGGAGGTACCACCGGCGCGCATATGGATCCCGCTCGATCCGCAGGCGCGCCGATTTGCCTATGTCGTGCGCGCCGCCGAGCCTGCCGCGCTCTCCAATCAAGTGCGAACCGTCGTCGCCACGCAGGCGCAAGCGGTGCCCATCGAATACCTGAATACCCTCGAGGCCGCGCTCGAGCAGGCGGCGTCGAGCGATTACGCCATCATCGGGATGCTCGTGGGGTTCGCTGTGCTGGCGCTGGTGCTCGCGAGCACGGGCCTGTTCGGCGTCGTGTCCTATGCAGTGGCGCAGCGCACGGCGGAGTTCGGCACGCGCATGGCGCTGGGCGCGCGCGCGGTGGACGTGGTGCGGCTGGTGGCACGGGAGTCGGCGGTGATGCTCGGTATCGGGCTCGCCATTGGACTCGCCGGCGGCATCGGCGTCGCCTCGACGATGACCAGTGTGTTGTTTGGATTGTCGCCCGCGGATCCGCTGACGCTCGGCGCAGTCGTCGCCGTCTTGTCGATGGTGACACTGGCCGCCACGGCAATACCCGCGTGGCGGGCTGCGACGATAGACCCGGTGGTGGCCTTGCGGGCGGAATAGATCGCGCAATGACGGAATAGATCACGCAATGACGATCTGGCGATCGATGATTTAGCGACTGTTGGGTGAATGTTGAATTCGCGATCGATGATTCAATTGAAAATTGTCAATGGAATCCTCAATGACTAAATTGTCGATCACGCAACAGTCGCGAAATTGGCAATCGCCCAATCGTCAATGGACAGCTACGTCAGCTGTGGCAGCGCCGTAATCACCGACCAGATGATCGCCAGGAACGTGACCACGAGACAGCCCACCGCGATCGCGAGATGATCGATGCGCTCGGGCTTCAGCGGATCCAGAATCAGCGACCCGAGATAGCCGCCGATGAATCCACCCAGGTGCGCGCTGTTGTCGACGCCCGGGATGACCAGTCCCAGCACTCCCATGATCAACGCGTACTGCAGCCCCGCCCGGCCGACATGGCTGCTGCCCGTGCGCTTGCCGTAGTGCACCAGCGCGCCGAGCAGCCCGAAGATCGGCGCCGAGGCCCCGACCGTGAGGTTCGCGCCGCCGAAGAACGGCAGCTGAATCGGCAGCAGGTACATCAGCGTGCTCAAGCCGAACCCGGTGATGCTCGAGAACGTGTAGATCATGATCATCCGGCCGGGGCCGTAGAGGTTGGCGATCTCCGGACCGAGCGTGCGAATCCACATCACGTTGAAGAAGATGTGCAGGATGCCGCCGTGCAGCCAGGCCGCGGTGAGCAGCGTCCACCAGCGGCCATAGCCGATGACCGGCAGCGCACCGCTCCCGCCGAGCAGATACAGGATTTGCCCCGCCGGCGACAACATGATCTGCAGGCCATCGCGCGACAGGATCAGCGACAGCACGAACAGGATGATCGTGCCGCCGGTGACGATGTTGACGAAGCCGAGGTCGGTGCCGAGCTGTCGCAGCGCCGGGCCAAAGCCCCAGAGGCCGGGGTTGCGGCGGCCGCAGTTATAGCAGGTCGGATCGTTCACGCCGACGAGCACGCCGCACGACGTGCAAATCACGGACCCTTCAGTCTGCCGTTTGAACATTCACGCGAGTATACAATTGGCCATCGCTACCGAGCTCGTCGTCATCCTCCTGCTCGTCCTCGCCAACGGCGTGTTCGCCATGTCGGAAATCGCCGTCGTGGCCGCGCGCAAGGTCCGCCTGAAGCAGCGTGCCGAGGACGGCGACGAGCGCGCCAGTGCGGCCCTCAAACTGGCGAACGACCCCTCGCAGTTCCTGGCCACGGTGCAAGTGGGCATCACCCTGGTCGGCGTGCTGGCCGGCGCCTATGGCGGCGCCACGCTGGCGGCGAAGCTGGCGGTGCCGATCGCCACCGTCCCGCTGCTGGCGCCGTATGCCGAGGGCATCGCGCTGGGGCTGGTGGTCGGGGTGATCACCGTGCTGTCGCTGATTGTCGGCGAGCTGGTGCCGAAGCGCATCGGGCTCAACAGCCCGGAAACGATCGCGTCCTGGGTGGCGCGGCCGATGATGATGCTGGCGCGCATCGGCGGCCCGATCGTCGCGCTCCTGACCTCATCGACCAACCTCGTCCTGCGCGTGTTCGGCATCAAGGGCAACGCCGAGCCCAACCTGACCGAAGACGAGATCAAGGCGCTCATCAGCCAGGGCGCTGAAACCGGCGCGGTCGGAATCACCGAGGAGAACATCGTCCAGCGGGTGTTCCAGCTTGGCGATCAGCGCGTGTCGTCGATCATGACGCCGCGTCCGGATATCGAGTGGATCGACGTCGACGCCACCGAGGAGGAGCTGCGCGAATTCCTGGCGTCGCACTCCCACACGCAATTCGTGGTATGCCACGGTGGCCTCGACGAGGTGCTCGGCATCGTGCGGTCGGCGGACCTGTTGCCGCTCGCGTTCAGGGGCGCGCGGATCGACTTGCGGTCGCTGACGCGCGAAGCGCTGTTCGTGCCGGATTCGATGCCCGCGGTGCAGCTGCTCGAATCGTTCCGGGGATCGCACAAGCACACCGCGCTGGTCATGGACGAGTACGGCGCGGTGGAAGGCCTGGTGACGGTGACCGACCTGCTCACCGCGATTGTCGGCGAACTGCCGATGGATGCCACCGAAGCGCTCGGCTCATTCGTGTCGCGCGCCGATGGCTCGTGGCTGGTGGAGGGCTCCGCGTCGATGGACGATGTGGCCGCCCATTTCGGCCTCGACAACCTGCCCGAAGAGGAGGCCGGCGCGTATCACACCATCGGCGGCTTTGTGATGGCGCGTCTGGGCCGCGTGCCGAGACCCGCCGATCACTTCGAGTGGGGCGGGATGCGCTTCGAAGTGATGGACATGGACGGCCGCCGCGTCGACAAGGTGCTGGTGTCGCGGGTTACTTCAGCGCCGCATTCGAAAACAGCTTGAGCGTCGCCTCCTCGGTCGGCGGCTCCAGGACGCTGGTGGCAGCGAACTGCTCGGCCTGCGGATAGGCGGTGGCGCGCACGCGGGCCGCCGCGTGCTCGACGTCGTAATACGTCCGGCGCAGTTGCACCGTCGGCCCCAGGATCACCCAATACGCGCCCGGACCCTGGAACGAAGCGCCGATGCTGCCGGCATTGATGATGCGCGTGGTGCCCACGGTGCGATCGTTCTGCATGTGCGTGTGACCGCACACCACGGCGTGTACGCCCAACGGCTCGAAGATCGACAGCAAGGTCGCGTCCGCGGTCGTCCGCATGAAAATCTCGGAGTCGCTTCTCGGCGTGGCGTGGCAGAACAGCACGTCGCCGATGCCGCCCACGTGCAGGCGGCGGGTCAGCGGCCACTGCGCCATCGCCTTGGCGTCGGCCGCGGTGAGCTGCGCCGCGTTCCACGCCATCGCTCCGTGAAAATATTCCGGCACCGCGGTGCTCACGCCGCCGCGCATCGCCGTCAGCGTTTCGCGATCGCCGTTGCCGACGATGTACTCGATCGGCAGGTCCACCGAGTTCAACAGGTCGAAGCACTCGCGGGGAAATGGACCGGGGACCAGGTCGCCGCCGACCACGATGTGGTCGGCCTCGGAACGTTCCACCTCCGCGAGGACCGCTTCCAGTGCGGGAAGGTTGCCGTGAATGTCGTAGAGACAGGCGACGGGCATGCCAGGGGAAGTGTAGCTCGTCGGGAGGGATCATTTCCCGTCAAGAATGCACCCCCGGAGCCTCATGACCGGTGCGTTCCACATACTCGATGTAGGTGCCCGGATACGCATGCGGGTGGGTGTCGGTGCCGCTCTCGCCGCCCAGCTCCAGCACCCGGTTACTGAGGCCGCGCAGAAAGGCCCGGTCGTGCGAGACGAAGATCATGGTGCCCGGGAAGTCCTTGAGCGAGTCGACCAGCATCTCCTTGGTGGCCATGTCGAGGTGATTGGTCGGCTCGTCGAGCACCAGGAAGTTCGGCGGGTCGAACAGCATGCGTGCCATCACCAGGCGCGACTTCTCGCCGCCCGACAGCGCGCGGATTTTCTTGTCCACGTCGTCGCCGGAAAACTGGAACGCGCCGGCCAGCGAGCGCAACGGGCCGAGGCCCTCGCGCGGAAAGTCTTTCTGCAGCTGCTCGATGATGGTGAGATCGGCGTCGAGCAGATCGAGTGACTGCTGGGCGAAGTACCCCATCTTCAGGCTCGCGCCCAGCCGCACCTCGCCATCATCCGGAGCGAGGTTGCCGGAGAGGATCTTGAGCAGGGTCGTCTTGCCGGCGCCGTTGCGGCCCATCACCGCCCATCGCTCGCCGCGGCGAATCGTCAGGCTGAAGCCCTCATAGATCACGCGCCGGCCGTAGGCCTTGGCGAGGTTGTCGATCACCGCGACCTGGTCGCCCGACCGCGGCGGTGCGCGGAAATCGAACTTCACGACCTCGCGCCGCTTGGGGAGCTCGATCTTTTCGATCTTGTCGAGCGCCTTGATGCGGCTTTGCACCTGGGCGGCCTTGGCGGCGTGCGTCTTGAAGCGATCGATGAACCGCTGTTCCTTCGCCAGCATCGCCTGTTGCCGCGCGTAGGCCGCCTCGCGGTTGGCGCCGCGCGTGGCGCGCTCGCGATCGTAGAAGTCGTAGTTGCCGGAATAGACGGTGATCTCGCCGCCGTCGATCTCGGCGATCCTGGTGACGATGCGGTTCATGAACTCGCGGTCGTGCGAGGTCATCAGCAGCGCGCCGGCGTGAGTCTTCAGGAAGTTCTCGAGCCAGATGATCGATTCGATGTCGAGGTGATTGGTGGGCTCGTCCATCAGCAGCACGTCGGGGTGGCCGAGCAGCACGCGCGCCATGGCGACGCGCATCTTCCAGCCGCCCGACAGCGCGCCGACGTCGCCGTCGACCCGGGGCCCCCGCGACGCGGAATTTGCGTCGTGGGGTGGGATTCGCTCGGCGTCGAAGCCGAGGCCGTGCAGCACTTCGCGGGCCTGGCTTTCGAGCGCGTAGCCACCGAGATGGTCGTACGCCTCCTGCACTTCGCCGAAGCGCACGAGGATCGTGTCCAGGTCGCCGGCGCGCGCCGGATCGGCCATCGCGTGCTGCAGCTCTTCGAGCTCGTGATGGAGGTCGCCGACGCGTCCGCTGCCGGCAATGGCCTCGTCCAGCACCGACCGGCCCGACATTTCCTCGACGTCCTGCCGAAAGTAGCCGATGGTCAGCTTCTTCGGTACTGTGACTTCGCCCTCGTCTGGGCCTTCGTCGCCGGTGATCATCCGGAAGATCGTGGTCTTGCCGGCGCCGTTGGGTCCGACGAGACCGACTTTTTCGCCGGGATTGAGCTGAAACGACGCGTCCACGAAAAGGACTTGCTTGCCGTACTGCTTACTGACGTTCGCGAACGCGATCATGTGAACCTACAAGCTTAGTCCACCGATTACGCGGATGACACGGATGAAAATGCCGCCGCAGGGACGCAGAGACACCGAGACTGCGGGACCCGCGACGCCGGCCTCTGCCCGGCCCGAAGGGCCGGCGCGGGTCCTCGGCATCCGTGAAATCCGTGGACGTTGTTTTTCCGAATCAGTATCGTTCGGCTTCCGTCTGCGGCATCAACGGCCACGGGATCGACGGGGTGCCGTTGACCGTCGTGCCACCCTGCGCGAAGAGCGGAATCATGCGGAAGAACGGCGCCGGAAAATTCAGCGCCGGCTCCGACACGGCGTTGAGCGCGGCGATGTCGTTGTCGCGCAGCGTCAGGTCGAGCGCGGCGAGGTTCTGCTCGAGTTGCTCCAGCCGCCGGGCGCCGATGATGGTCGACGTCACGCCCGGGCGGGACTGGACCCATGCCAGCGCGACGCTGGCCGGTGACGCGCCGAGCTCGCCGGCGATGCGGATCACCTCGTCGATGATGGCCAGGTTGCGCTCGGTGAGGAACGACGTGACGCGGTCACCGCGGGCGGGGTCCGCCTGCGCGGCGTTGGCGCGCGTGTACTTGCCGGAGAGCACGCCGCCCCGCAGCGGCGACCATGGCGTGATGCCGAGGCCCAACTCGCGCGCCATCGGCACCAGCTCGCCCTCCACCGTGCGCTCGATCAACGAATACTCGATCTGCAGGCCGATGAACGCCGACCCCCCGTGGAACTGCGCCAGCAGCTGGCCCTGTGTCACCTTCCACGCCGGCGTGTCCGAGACGCCCAGGTAGCGCACCTTGCCCGCGCGCACCAGATCGTCAAGCGCCCGCATCGTTTCGTCGATCGGCGTGTGTGGATCCCAGAAGTGCATCCAGTAGAGATCGATGTAGTCGGTCTTGAGGCGGCGCAGGGACTGCTCGCACGATTCGACGATGGTCTTACGGCCGGCGCCGCCGCCGTTGGGATCGCCAAGGTTGAGATTGGTGCCGAACTTGGTGGCAATGACCACGCGATCGCGGCGCCCGGCGCGCGCGAAGTAGTCGCCGATGATCACTTCGGAGTGGCCCTTGGTGTAGCCGTTGGCGGTGTCGAGAAAGTTCCCGCCGAGCTCGAGATAGCGGCTGAGAATCGCTTCGGAGTCCGCGACCGGCGAGCCCCACCCCCAATCCTCGCCAAAGGTCATGGTGCCGAGACAGAACGGGCTGACGCGGAGGCCCGAGCGGCCCAGTGTGAGGTAGTTGGTCAGGGGCATCCACGGATCATACTGGCCACCGAGACACAGCGATACCCGGACTGGTGGATACTACACGCCATGCATCGGTCGCTGATTGCGGCAGTCCTGGCGGCATTCATCGCGACGCTCGAAGTCGCGCACCCGATTTCCGCCAACCAGGACCAACCTCAGGCCTTGCGCGACGCGCTCGCGCAGGCCGGCTTTCCAGTGCCCGCCGATCTGCGTTACCGGGTGCTGGCGGACGGCACCATCCTGTTCGACGGCAACATGGTGCACGTCGCGGCCACTCATCAGCAGACTCTTCAGGTATTGAACCCCACATCGAAGCGGATAACAGAAGTCTTCCCCGCTGCCTACGCCTCGCCCTATGGTGCATTGGTCATGACGCGCATCGAGGACCTGTTCGCCCGTGTGGGCGAAGCCGACCGCGCGGCCCTCCTGGCGGACAAGGTCGGCGCGGGTTTCGATCGCTCGATTCCCAGCTGGCGCGCGCACCCGGCCGGCCGGACCGTGGCATTGGCGGTTCATTACTATCGCGCTCGCTTGTCGTCGCATCTCGGGATGGAATTGTCGGACGACTATGGCCGGCCCGAGCCTCTCGATGCTGCCGAGTATGAGGTCTTCACCGTTGCGGTCTGCTCGCGCGCGGGTGCCGACACCTGGACCTGCCACGAGGAGCCACTCGCGGCCGTCGCCAAGAAGCACAACGTGGCGCTGCCGAACAACGGCGCAGGCCGGAATGCGGCTACCGAGAAACTCCTGGAATTGGTGTTGCGGCAACAGTAGGCGGGGTCCCAAGTCCCAAGCCCCGTATACTAAGCGGCTATGAGCACATCACGTCGTACGTTCATCGCGGCTTCAGCGGCTACCGCAGCGCATGTGTGGATTCCCAAGCCAGTGAAGGGTTACACCCCCTCAGAACTGGGTCCAGTCACGCCCATGAAGCCTGGCATCTCCAAATGGGATCTCGACACCCCGGCCTTGTGCGTGGATCTCGACAAGCTCGAGCGGAACATCGCGAAGATGCAGCGCTCGCTCGCGGCGAACAAGCTTGGCAGCCGGCCGCACGCGAAAACGCACAAGTGCGCGGCGATTGCGAAGCTGCAGATGCAGGCCGGGGCGCTGGGGATCTGCACCGCCAAGGTGAGCGAAGCCGAGGCGCTCGTCAACGCCGGCCTCGACCAGGTGTGCATGACCACGAGCAACCTGTCGCCCGGCAAGATTCGACGCGCGATCCAGCTGCGCAAGCGGGCGCCGCAGTTCATCCAGGCGGTGGACTTCGAGCAGAACGCGCGCGATGTGAATGACGCCGCGAAAGAAGCCGGGCTCGTGGCCGACGTGGTGGTCGATGTCGCGGTTGGCACGCGCAGCGGCATTCCGCCAGGAGAGACCGCGCTCGCGCTGGCCAAGCTCGTGGACAGCTTGCCGAACCTGAAACTCCGCGGCCTGTTGTCGTACGACGGCGGCGCGCAGCATGTGATCGGCTTTGCGGCGCGCAAGGAGCGGGCGCTGCGCAACATCGAAGAGAACGCGCGCACGCGCGAGCAGATGAAGCAGGCCGGCCTCAGCACCGAGATCTTCAGCGGCGGCGGCACCGGTACCTACAGCATGCAGCACCTGGTGCCCGGCTTCACCGACGTGCAGGTGGGCAGCTACATCTTCATGGACATGCAGTACCTCGCCGTGGGCAGCGAAGACGGCAATCCTGTCTACACCGACTTCGAGCCCTCGCTCACCGTGCTGGCAACGATCATGAACAATCGTTTCCCCGGCCGTCTCACCACCGACGCGGGCGCGAAGGCGTTGACGCTCAATTCGCCGCGCGCGGGCGTGATCGGCGAGCCCGGCATGGAGTACAACGCCGGTTCGGATGAGTTCGGCAGCATCACGTTCAAGGAATCCAACAACACCTACAAGATGGGCGATCGGCTCGAGCTCATCGCGCCGCACTGCGATCCCGTGGTCAATCTCTACGACTACATTTACGCCACGAGAAAAGATCGCGTGGAAGCGGTCTGGGAGATCACGGCGCGAGGCCACTCACAGTAACGTGATATAAATAACGTCGCTTCGGGTGCCCACAACGGGCCTAACAGGGAAGTCCGGTGTAACTCCGGCGCGGTCCCGCCACTGTAAGCGAGGTACATCCGCATCGAACACCACTCGGCTCACGCCGGGGAAGGTGATGCGGGTCGCAGCGTTAGCGCGCTGCAGCCTCTCGAGCCAGGAGACCTGCCCAAGCGTTCTGCGGTCGACTTTCTGCGGAGATCAGAAAGCTGCACTGGGCCCGGCTCCGCCGGGATTCCACAGCGCATGCCTTCCTCCCCAGCCGTCGCCGCCTCGCTCGAGGAGGCTGCATGCGCGTCTTGGTTCGGCTCGGTCGTTCACTCCCTCTGATTCTTTCCTGTGTGTGTGTCTTTGCGCCGGCCACGGCTCGCGCGTCCGCCTCCGCTCGCGAGGTTTCTGGCGAGCTACGGCGAGACGGGCAGCACACGATTGCCGTTCGCGGCGTGGTCACCGATGCATCGGGCGGCGTCCTGCCCGGGGCGACGGTCGAGGCGGTGGTTGCCGGGCGGCCCGTGGCCACGGCGATCACCAATGCCGATGGTGCCTACCGCCTCGAGGTCGCCGCCGGCGTGCCGCTGCAATTGCGCGTGCATCTCGAAGGCTTCGCCGCGCAGGTGATGACCATTGCGGGCGCGTCGCAATCCATCACGCGCCATGTCACGCTGCCGATCGGCAGCGTGTCCGACTCGCTCATCGTCACCGCGGCGCGCCACGCCGCCAGCCGCGCGTCGGTGACCGAGTCGGTGTCGGCCTTTGCGCGTCGCGATCTCGAAGCGCTCGGCAGTGCGTCGCTCGCCGACGTGGTCCGGTTCGTGCCCGGCGTGAACGTCGAGAGCACGGGCCGCGAAGGCGCGGTCACCTCGATGTTCTCGCGCGGCGGCGAATCCGACTACAACCTGGTGCTGATCGACGGCGTCCGCGCCAACCAGAGCGGCGGCCTCTTCGACTTCAGCCGCATCACCGCCGCCGACATCGATCGGGTCGAGGTCGTCCGCGGCGCGCAGTCGGCCCTGTGGGGATCGGATGCCATGGGATCGGTGGTGCAGGTGTTCACCCGCCGCGCCGGCGCGGGCGATGCGCCGCAGCTCACCAGCGCCGTTGAAGCCGGATCGTTCGGCGTGGTCCGCGGCGACGCGCGCGTCAACGCCGGGGCGAGGCGGAGTGTCGACTATCACCTCGGCGCCTCACATCGCGGATCGAACGGCGCGTTCGCTGACCTGCTGCCGGAAGACGACGTGTTCGAGCAGAACGCTGTTGATGGAGGCGTGGGCGCGCTGCTTGGCCGTCGGGCCACGCTGCGAGCGGGCGCGCGCTACACGAAGGCCTCGGGCCGATCGGTCGGGCAGATTGCATATGGCGCGCGCGACACCGGGACGGCGTATGAAACCCGCGACCTCTCGAGCTATGTGACCTTCACGCACGCGATCGGATCGCGGCTGATCGGCGCGGCGACCTACAACGATTTCCGCTATGAGAGCCGGTCGGCCGACGCGGTTGCCGATGCACCGTTCGGCACGTACGCCGTGCTCACCGGCACGCCGAACGCGTTGTTTCCCAACGGCACCAGGCTCGTGCGCCTGATCGATCCCACGGAGTTCAATGCCCTCGTTGCGGCAGGCGCCACACCCGGGGCCGGCCAGTTCCTGGCGTCGCGCCAGACCTCCGACTTTCCATTCAACAGCGTCACCGAGTTCAACCGGCCGGCGTTCCGCTACCAGGCTGATTACAGCTTCGCGGATGCGCGGCTGACGGCCGGTTACGAATGGGAGCGCGAGTCGAATCCGCTCGCCGCCGGGTTCGAGCTCACCAACCATGCCGCGTTCATCCAGCAACACGTGGCCTTCGGCGATCGCTGGTTCGCCACCGTTGGCGGCCGCGTCGACAGCAAGGACAGCTACGACACGTTCTTCAGTCCGAAACTCTCGGCCGGCGGCTTTCTGGTCCCGGTCCGCAGCGGCGCGATCTCATCGTTGAAAGTGTTCGGCAGCATCGGCAAGGGCATCAAGTCGCCGACGTTCTCGGAACGGTTGGGCGGATCGTTCGCCGATCCGTCGCCGGACTTGAAGGTCGAGCGCGCGCGCACCAGCGACGCCGGCGTCGAGACGACCTTTGCGGATCAGCGCTTCCGCGCCCGCGTCACCTATTTCAACAACGACTATTTCGATCAGATCGCGTTTCGAAGCGGCATCGCTGGAGACGGCATTCCCGAATTCATCAACATCGACGGCTCGAAGGCTGATGGCGTCGAGGTCGAATGGGCGTTGCAGCGGGCCATCGCCGGTCTCACCGCGTCGGCCAGCTACGCCTACGTCGACCACCGCGTGGTCACCAACGTGAGCACCAGCCAACAGTTTCAACCCGGCCAGCCGCTGCTGCGCCGGCCGCGTCATTCGGGCGTGGTGCGCGCCTCGTTCGTGCGCGGCCGGGTCGCGCTCAACGCCGATGCGCGCAGCGTCGGCGATCGCCACGATCACAGCTTCCTGTCGTTGCGCACGGTGCCGAGCGCGCCGATGCCGTCGGCGGTGACCACCGACATCACGGTCAATCCAGGCTACGCGGTGATCGGCGTAGGCGCCGATATGACGGCCCACGATCGCCTGTCGGTCTTCATGCGCGTCAGCAACGTCGGCGACGCCGAGTACGAGAGTGTGCTCGGCTATCCGGCGCTGCCGCGCGCCTTCACGGTGGGCGCGCGGGTCCGCCTCGGCTCCCGGTAGCCGGGATCGCGCGCTCATGCGACGAGTGCTGTTGCAGGTACACCGCTGGGTCGGCCTCATCGCCGGCGTCTACGTGCTGGTGATTGCCGTCACCGGCGCCGCGCTCGTGTTCCGCATCGACCTGCAGCGCGCCATGCATCCGCACTTGTTCACGGCACGGACGGCGGGTGCGCTCGCCGGCCCCGTGACGATCATGGAGAGCGTCAGCCGCGCGTATCCAGATCAGCGTCTGTCGGGAGTGGACGCGCCGACCACTTCGCGTCCCACCTACCTGGCCTACGTGACCACGCCGGGGCAGTTCGCGACCGTGCTGGTCGATCCGGTCAGCGCTGAAGTCCTCGGCGAGCTGCCGGAGAACTCGATCGTGCGCGCGCTCCAGGATCTGCATTACGACCTGATGGGGGGCCCGACGGGCCGAACGCTCAACGGCCTTGGCGCCGCGGCCGTCGTGGTGATGGGCATGACCGGCGTCGTGATCTGGTGGCCCGGACCGAAGACGTGGCGGCGCGCGCTGACGATCGATTTCACGAGACGCGGTCACCGGTTCTGGTGGGAGATGCACCGCGCCATCGGCATCTGGAGCGTGGTGCTGATCCTGATGTGGGCGATCACTGGAATGTATTTCGCCTTCCCGTCTTTCGCCCGCTCGCTGATTACGTCGGTGTCGCCGCTGACGCCGAATCGCGTAGCCGCGTCGAGTGCGCCGATCGCGGGCGCGATTCCTCCGTCGTGGCGCGAGATGATCGCGATCGCGCGGCGCGAGCATCCCGAGGGACACGTCGCGCGCGTGGTGTTGCCGTTTGGCGAGCGCGGGGCATTCCTGGTGATGTTCGCGGACGTGAGCCCCACGCCGGCCTTTGCGCAGCTTGATTCGGTCTACCTCGATCGGTTCTCGGGAGCGCGCTTGCCGGCCGACGTCGCGCCGCGCACGATCGGTGACACGCTGGTTCGTTCGATCGCGCCCGCGCATGTGGGGAGTTTCGGCGGTTTCCCGATTCGCATCATCTGGTTCGTGTTCGGGCTCATGCCCGCGGTGTTGTTCGTGACCGGCTTTCTCGTGTGGTGGAACCGCAGCGTTTTCTTGCCCCGCCTCCGGCGGGGCGAGACGTCTTGAAGGGCCGAGTGAAATGACTCCAGAAAATGGACTCGCGCCCTTCAAGACATCTCGACCGCGCGCGGCGTTATCGTGGAGCGGCGGCAAAGACTGCTGCCTCGCGTTGATGCGTGCCGCCGAGACTTACGACATCGTTGCCCTGGTGACGATGTTTGGCGAAGACGGCAGCCGCAGCCGATCGCACGGCCTGACGCCGGCGGTGATCGAAGCCCAGGCCGGGCGGCTTGGCCTTCCCATATATATGGAACGGTGTTCGTGGCCGACCTACACCGATCGCTACCTGCAACTGTTATCGCAACTCCGGCAACATGACGTCACGCACGTGATCTTCGGCGACATCATGGGCGAGGACCATCGTGCCTGGAACGAGAAGGTGTGTGGGCATCATCAGTTGATTCCCGTGATGCCCTTGTGGGAAGAACCGACGCTGACGCTGGCGCGGGAATTCATTGCGCGACGAGGCGAGGCGCGTTTCGTGACGGTGAGGCCGCCGCTCCTCGATGAATCGTGGCTCGGCGCCGAGCTCGACGCGGCGGCCCTCGCGCGCCTTCAATCGCGCGGCGTCGATCCGTGCGGCGAGTTCGGTGAGTACCACACGGTGGTGACCAACTGCCCGGCGTTCAGCGCGCCGCTCGAACTCACTCCCGGACGCCAGGTGTCAAGCGGCGGGTGTTGGGCGATGGATTTCTCGATTCGTGATTAATCACTATTTCAGGAGATCACTCGGCGGCCGACAGCTCTTTGGTCGAGACCGTTTCTTTCCGGGTCTGCAACGCCGGCGGGGGAGGCGCGACCAGCGTCATCCGCTTGCCGGTGGCCGGATGCGCAAACTGCAGCCGCTCGGCGTGCAGAAAGTAGCCGCCGTCGCCGGGCAATCCCGGGTGCCGCTTCAACGTGCCGCCCGCGTCGTATAACGGATCGCCGAAGAGGGGATGCCCGGCGTAGGCGAGATGAATGCGTACCTGGTGCGGGCGCCCCGTGGTGATCTCGACGTTGAACAACGTGCGATCGCGCGTGCCTTCGAGCACAACGGCCACGCTATGGGACGGCTTGCCGTCCTCGGATGCGGCCTGCACCGTGCCGAGCAGCGGATGCGGCACCGGGCCAATCGGCACGTCGATCACGAACATCTCGGTGCGCGTTTCACCAAGGGCCAGCGCGCGATAGGTTTTCCTGACGGCGTGATCGCGCCACGCCCGCGCCAGCCCCGAGGCCGCCGCGCGCGTGCGTGCAAACAGCACCAGCCCGGAGGTGTGACGACCCAGGCGATGGAGCGGGCTGGTCTCGGGATACTTCTCCCGCATGAGGGTCAACAAGGTGTGATTGAGGTACCCGCCGGCCGGCATCGTCGGTAACCCGCCCGGCTTGTCCACCGCGATGATCGAGTCGTCTTCATGGACGATCGTGAAGTCGGTGGGGACGTCGCCTTCGTTCCATGGCGGCCGATGCCAGACGATGGTCTGGCCCGGATGCAGGGTGGCGTTGCAATCCACGCGCTGGCCTTCGATTTCCACTTCGCCGCGCTCGAGACGTTGCGCCCACTCTTCGCTGGTAGAGTGATGGCGCGTGGCGGCGAGGTAATCGAGCACGGTGAGGCCGCTGCCTTCTGGGCCCACCTGTTCGCGATACGTCCAGCCGCTGTTCAGCGTCACGCGCGGATCATAGCTCTGCTGGTGTGTTTTCCAAGCTCGGCCGTGCATGCTTTCGCGAGCAGGCGTGATAGGCTGTCGCGCGTGTTGATGGTTTTCCCGACGTCGATTCGAACGACCGCGCGGATTTCGTGCCCGGCGTGCACGACCATCACCACGACTAAGAGGTTTTGCCGGATGATCTAAGGCCTCAATCATTAACGAAACAGCGGGCCATCATCCGGCGGGTGATGGCCTTTTTCATTTCTGGCGACGATGACGAAATCAACGTGGGAAGTGTGGAAATTCGGCGGCGTGTCACTTGCGGACGGCCGCGCGATGCGCGAGGCGATCACCCGGATCCGGAAACACCACGGACCGTTGGCGGTGATTGCCTCGGCGCTCGCGGGCGTGACCGATCTGCTGCTCGCGGGAGCGGACGCGGCGTCGCGCGGTGGCCGCGACGAGGCGGTGAAAGCCGCGGCCACGCTCAAGCGGAAGCACGACGAGGTGGCGGGGCAGTTGTTGAAGGGCCGCCGGTTGTCGCAGGTGCTGGCGATCGTCGACGAGTCGGCGCGCGAATACGAAGCGATCTGCGGCGCCATCGCCGTGCTCGGCCATCTCACGCCGCGCGTGCGCGACGCGGTGGTGGCGCGAGGCGAACGGCTGTCGGCGCAGCTGCTGGCGGCGGCACTCGAGTCGGACGGCGGCGACGTGGCCTACATCGATGCGGCCGCGATCGTCCGCACCGACGATCGGCACGGCAGCGCGACGCCGCTCGTGGACGCGACCTGCCGCCGGCTGCGGGCGTTTCTCCGCGACGCGCCCTCGACACCGGACCGGCTGGTGATTCCCGGTTTCATCGGCGCGGCCCCCGACGGCAGCGTGACCACGATGGGCCGCGGGGGATCGGATCTGACCGCCACGCTCGTCGGCCGCTGCTTGCGGGCCCGCCGCGTGGTGCTGTGGAAAGACGTGCCCGGCATCCTGACGGCGGATCCCCGAATGGTGCCAGACGCGCGCGTCATTCCCGAGCTGCACCGGCGCGAAGCCGCCGAGGTGGCCTACTTTGGCGCCAAGGTCCTGCATCCCCGCGCGTTGATCCCGTTGACCGGCACCTCGATCCCGGTCGAAGTGCGCTCGTTCATCAATCCCGATGTGCGCGGCACCGACGTGACCGCGCGACGGTCGGTGAAGGGATATCCGGTGAAGGCGATCGCGCTGCTGGCCGATCAAGCCGTGATCACCGTCGCCGGCAAAGGCATGGCCGGCGTGCATGGCATTGCGGCGCGCGCGTTCGCTGCCGTGGACGCCGAGGAGCTGTCGGTGTCGACGATCTTCCAGGCCTCATCGGAAAGCTCGATTGGCTTTACGCTGCCGGCGGCCGATGCCGAACGCGCGGTCGCGCAGTTGCGGCGCGCGTTCAGCGTCGAGATTGCGCAGGGACTGATCGACGGCGTCAGTGCCCGATCGCCGGTCGCGGTGATCGCGGTGGTCGGCGAGGGCATGGTCGGCACGCCTGGCATTTCGGCGCGGGTGTTCTCGGCGCTCGCCGCCGGCGGCGTCAACGTGGTGGCGATCGCGCAAGGGTCGTCGGAGCGCAACATTTCGTTCGTGGTGTCGTCGGCCGATGCGCGCACCGCCATGCAGCGCGTGCACGATACGTTTCAATTGTCGAAGATTGGCGGCGGGCGGGCCGAGGCGGCCGCTTCCACGGATGTGGTGCTGCTCGGCTTTGGCCGCGTCGGACGCGCGCTGGCCGATCAGATCGCCGCCCGCTCCCGCAAGGGATCGATTCGCATCGTCGGTCTGCTCGATCGATCCGGCTTCGTGTTCGACGCGGACGGTTTGTCTCGCGCGAAGTTGCTCCAGCTCGCCAAGGCAAAGGATCAGGGCGCGCTGCTGGCGGCGCTTGGCGGCACACCGGCCACCTCCGCGGACGCGCTCGCGTTCATGGGCGGACACGCGGTGTCGCGGCCGGTCGTGGTCGACGTGACGAGCGATCACACGACGGCCATGCTGGTGACGGCGATGACGCAGGGGTTCGACGTGGTGCTGGCCAACAAGAAGCCGATCGCCGATTCGTGGGAGGCCTACGAGCAGTTGATGCAGACGGCCGCCGCGTGCCGCCGCACCATCAAGTTCGAGGCCACGGTCGGTGCCGGGCTGCCGATTATCGACACGTTTCACAAGCTCGACGACACCGGCGATCGCGTCCGTCGCATCGAGGGCAGCGTCAGCGGCACGTTGATGTTCGTGCTGTCGGCGGTCTCGGCCGGTCGGGCGTTTTCCGAGGCGGTCCGAGAGGCCGTGGCCCGCGGCTATGCGGAACCGGATCCACGGGAAGATCTGTCGGGGCGCGATGCGATGCGCAAGGCGTTGATCCTCGCGCGATTGCTCGGCTATCGCGGCGGGCCGCCGGCCGCGGAGGATCTGATGCCGCCCGCGTTTCGTTCGCTGCCGGCCGGGACCTTCATGGAACGGTTGCCTGAGCTCGATGAGAGTTTCCGGATCCGCATGGCCACCGAAGCCACGCGCGGGCGGACGTTGCGCTACGTGGTGAGCGCCACGCCCAGGCGTGTCACCTGCGGACTCGTGGCGGTGCCGTTATCCAGCCCGTTTGGCGCCGCCAGCGGCACCCGCAATACGGTGATCTTTCACTCCGATCGCTATCGCCACGAGCCGCTCGTGATCAGCGGGCCGGGCGCGGGCGCCGACGTCACCGCCGCGGGCCTGCTCAACGACCTGGCGACGCTGGTCAACGCGAACGGGCCAGCTCGGTGAGACACAGTCAACAGTCGAGAATCGGCAGTTAAGAGTTTCACTTCACAGTTGTCGGTCCAGTCATCACTCGCCAGTCAACCTGTGGACTCTGGACTGAGCTGCGAACTGCAAACTGAGACTCTTAACTGCCGACTGTCGACTGCGGACTGACTGGTAGGGGATGCCTTCCTTGTCGAACGCCTGCTTCAGGTATTCGACCGCCCGCGTTTCATTGCCCGGCGGGCTGCTCGTGTCGATCCGCAGCAGCGCCTGGAAGTGCTGGAGCGTCTCGGCTTCGATCGCCGACGCGTTGGTTTGGGCCTGAATGGTGAGATGCGCCGGCGTCACGATGCACGCGGCGCAAAGGATTACAGTTCTGATTCGCATCACCGCCTGACTATATAGCGAACCCGCTCCTCCCAGCCGCTGCGATGGCGTATCGTGACGTGGAGATGTGCTCACCTGGAAGCATTGAACTGTGGACTCTGGACTGAACTGCAAACTGCAGACTGAAAACTCTTAACTGCCGACTGTCGACTGCGGACTGATTCAGTACAGTACGCTGAGACCCCGGCATGCCTCTCGTCACCCTCGAGCACATCTCCCACGCCTACGGCCACGTTCCGCTTCTCGACGATGTGGCGCTCCAGGTTGATGCCGGGGAGCGCATTGCGATCATCGGCCGCAATGGCACCGGCAAGTCGACGCTGATCCAGATCATCGCCGGCGATCTGCCGCCCGATCGTGGCACCGTGTGGCAGCAACCGGGCACGCGCGTGGCGCGGCTGGTTCAGGATGTGCCGCTGTCGGCGAATCGCACCGTCGCCGAGGTGGTGGGCGAAGGCCTCGGCGCGCTCGACCCGCACGACGAGTGGCAACGCTCGCACCAGGCCGACATGGTGATGTCGCGGCTACAGCTCGAGCCGAACGTCAACGTCGACACGCTGTCGGGCGGGTGGAAGCGCCGCGTGCTGCTGGCGCGCGCGCTGGTGGGCCAGCCGGAGCTGCTGCTGCTCGACGAGCCCACCAACCACCTCGATATCGACGCCATCACCTGGCTCGAATCCTTCCTGGCCGAATACACCGGCGCGGTGATGTTCGTCACGCACGATCGCGCGTTCCTCGAGCGGCTGGCCACGCGCATCGTCGAGATCGATCGCGGCCAGCTGACGTCGTGGCCCGGTGATTACGCCAGCTTCGAGCGCAAGAAAGAAGAATCGCTCGCTAACGAGGAGCTGCAGCAGGCCAAGTTCGACAAGCGACTCGCCACCGAGGAAGTGTGGCTGCGGCGCGGTGTGAAGGCGAGGCGGACGCGGGATGAGGGCCGCGTCAAAGCCTTGATGGCGATGCGTGCCGAGCGCGCCGCGCGGCGCAATCAGATCGGCCAGGTGCGGCTGCAGATCGAGCAATCCGACGCGTCCGGCAAGATGGTGTTCGAAGCCACCGACATGTCCTTTGCGTATCCCTCCACGAACGCCCCCGTGGTTCAGGATTTTTCGATCCGCGTCATGCGAGGCGATCGGATCGGCCTGATTGGCCCGAACGGATCCGGTAAGACCACGTTCCTGAAGCTGCTGCTCGGTGAGCTTGAGCCCTCCACAGGCAGCATCCGCCGCGGCGCGAACGTCGAGGTGGCGTACTACGACCAGCAACGGGAGCAGCTGGATCCGGATCGCTCGGTGATCGATACGATCGGCGACGGCAACGATACCGTCACCGTGAACGGGCGCCCGCGGCACGTCCACGGGTATCTGCAGGATTTCCTGTTTTCAGCGGAGCGCGCCCGCTCGCCCGTGCGGGCGCTGTCGGGCGGCGAGCGCAACCGCCTGCTGCTGGCGCGCCTGTTCACGCGTCCGGCGAATGTTCTCGTACTCGACGAACCCACCAACGATCTCGATCTCGAGACGCTGGAACTGCTCGAACAGCAACTGGTCGAGTGGTCCGGCACGCTGATGCTCGTCAGCCACGATCGCCGGTTTCTCGATAATGTCGTCACCAGCACCGTGGTCTTCGAAGGCGGCGGACGGCTGCAAGAGTATGTCGGGGGCTATCAGGACTGGCTGCGTCAGCGCGATGCGAACACAGGGGCGAAGGCGAGGGGACTGTCGCCGAGCGCGAAGCCAGCCGGCCCAAGCCCCAAGTCCCAAGCCCCAAGACCCCGAAAGCGCACCTTCAAAGAAGAGCGCGAGTACGCGGAATTGCCGGACCGAATTGCCGCATTGGAAGCGGAGCAGCAGCTGCTGCAGGCCGCGATTGGCGATTCGGATTTCTACAAGAAGCCGGCGGCAGACATTCACGCCGCGCTCGAGCGGGTTACCGCGATCGAAAGCGAGTTACTGGCCGCCCTCGAGCGATGGGATGCGCTCGATTCCATCGGCAGGCGGGACTAAAGTCCCGCCTCTACGTACGGCTGATCGCCTCGATCATGCTCCACTGGTCGTCGGTCACGGGTTGCACCGACAACCGGGGAATACGCGCCAGCGGCATGTCGGCAAAGCGCTTGTCGGCCTTGATCTCGGCGAGCGTGACCGGCCGTTTGAGCGGCTTGCCGGCGGCGAGCTCCACGACGACGAGGTTCCCGGCCTTGTCTTTCGGGTCGGGATAGGCCGTCTTCGACACCGTGGCCGTGCCGACGATCGCCTTCTCCTTTCCGGTGTGGTAGAAGAAGACGCGATCGCCTTTTTTCATCTCGCGCAGGTTGCGCTGGGCCACGGGGTTCCTGACCCCCGCCCATACCGTGGTCCGATCCTTCACAAAACTGTCGTACGAATAATTCTCCGGTTCTTCCTTGACGAGCCAATTCATCCGGAGAGAATACCTCCAATGCGACTCAGGGTTGGGGCGGCGACCAGCGTCGGTAGGGTCCGCCCGATCAACGAAGACGCGTATCTCACCAGGTCCGACCACGGATTGTTCGTCGTGTGCGACGGCATGGGCGGAGCCGCGGCCGGCGAGGTGGCCAGCCGGCTGGCCGTTGACACCATTGCGTCGTGCCTGAATTCCGGGGGTGTGGACGGACCGGAAGATGCCGCCTCGGGCTTTCACGCGCGCACCATGCAGCTCGGCAAGGCGGTCAGAGCCGCCAACCGCGCAATCCTCCAGCAGGCGCAGGGCGATGAAGAGCATGCCGGCATGGGCACGACCGTGGTCGGGGCCTGGGTGGACGGCGGCGTGGTGAGCGTGGCGCATGTCGGCGACAGCCGCGCCTATCTCGCCAACGCGTCCGGCTTCGAGACCTTGACGAGCGATCACTCGCTGGTCGAGGCGCAGGTGCAGGCCGGCCTGATCGATCGCGATCAGAGCCTGAAGTCGGAGCACCAGAACATCCTGCTGCGCGCGCTCGGGCGTGACCCCGACGTCGAAGTCGATCTCGCGGAGGTCACCGTCGCCGCCGGCGATCGGCTGCTGCTCTGCACCGATGGCCTTACCCGCATGGTGCCGGATGATCAATTATTGGGCGCGCTCGATCGCTTTCGCGGTGATCCGCAGGGCGCCTGCGATCACCTGATCGAGGCCGCCAACAACAGCGGCGGTCCCGACAACATCACCGTCGTCGTCGTCGAGTTCCTGGGATCGAGATTGAGCCGCGTGTTCGAACGTTTTCGATAGGGTCTTGGGTCCTGGGTCTTGGGTCTTGAAGTCCCAAGCCCCAAGTCCCAAGTCCCAAGTCCCTGAGGATGTGAGATGCCCAAGCTGACTTTGAAATTCGACGAGCGTGAGTTGCAGGAATGCGCGGTGGGGAAGCACCCGGTCAGCATCGGCCGGCTGCCCGACAACATGATCGTCATCGACAACCCCGCTGTCTCCGGCCGTCACGCGCGCGTGTTTCGCGAAGGCAATCACTACGTCGTCGAAGATCTGAAGAGCACCAACGGCACGTTCGTGAATGAGAAACCGATTGCGCGCCACACGCTGCTCGACGGCGACGTGGTGCTGGTGGGCAAGCATTCGCTGGTGTTCTCGCTGGCCGGTGGGGAACAGGCGCCGATGGAAGAGGGCGAGGCGGACGCGTTCGTGCCCGAGATCGGCGGCACGATGATGCTCGATACCCTGAAGCAGAAGCAGATGCTGTCGGGCCTCGACCAGGGCCGCTCGTCGCAGGTGCACTCGGTGATTCCCAAGACGTCGATTCCCGCGCCGCCGGTGCGAAACGGTTCGGTGCGCGTGGTGTCGGGCAAGTCCGATCAATCGGAGTACTCGCTGACCGCCGTGACGACGATCATCGGCAAGGCGGATACGGCGCAGATCAGGACCAAGGGCTGGTTCAAGCCGAAAGTGGCCGCGGCCATCGCGCGCAAGGGCGATGGGTTCACCGTGACGCCGATGGGCGCGAGCCTGACGGTCAACGGCCAGAAGGTGTCGAGCCGTCACGACCTCAACAACGGCGACATGATCGAGGTCAGCGGCCTTACGCTCGAGTTCCGGCTGGTATAGAAGTTGCTGCCTATGGCAGCGTGCGCAGCTTCCTGTTCCGTGTACTGAGCCTGTTTCTGGCCGTAATCCTCGTTTCGTGCTCCAGCACGCGAAAGCCGCACGAGGTGGCCCCGGCGCTGCAGGAGATTGTCTCCGGCAAGCCGGCGCCTAATGTTGAGCCTGCGGTGTGGTCAGATGTGCGCGCGTTCTACACACCGCGCGAGCATGCTCCGGCCTGGGTGGACAGCCGCCGCCCGACCGATCGCGCGGTCGACGCCATCGACGTGCTCAACACCGCGCGGCAACACGGTTTCGATCCGGAAGACTACGGCGCGCCGGAATTGCTCGCCATCAGCCAGGAAGTCGAGACGATCGACAAGGAATCTCCGGAGCGATTCAAGAAAGTCGCGGAGTTCGACGCCAAGCTCACGGCAGGATTGCTCGCCTTCGGCCGCGACGTGGCGATCGGCCGCAGCACATCGCCGAAGTGGAAGGCACAACGCAAGGCTCCCGACTACGTGGCGGAGCTGACGAAGGTCGCCGACGGCGATGTAAAGACGTGGGTAGACGTGATGCGTCCGCCGCACTCGGAGTATGTCGCCTTGCAGAAGGCGCTCGACGCGCTGCACGGGCAACAGGAAAAGGGCGGGTGGGTGACGGTGCCGGCGGTGTCGAAGCCGGGTTCGTCAGGTCCCGCGGTGGTGGCGTTGCGGCAGCGTCTGTCCGCGAGCGGTCACTTCAAAGGCGATCCGGCGGCGAGCGGCAACTACGACGCGGATGTCGAGGCCGCCGTGAAGTCGTTCCAGGAGTTGCATTCGATCAAAGGGACCGGCATCCTCGACAAAGCCACGCTGGCCGTCTTGAACATTCCGCTCGACACCCGCATCGGGCAAGTGGCGTTGAATCTTCAGCGCTGGCGCTGGATGCCGGACGATCTCGGCGAGCGCCACTTCCTGGTGAACGTGCCGTACTTCCACCTGATCGCGCGCGAGCACGGCAAGCCCGTGATGGACATCCGCGTCATCGTCGGCAAGGTCGGCAACAACACGCCGATCTTCAGCGACGAGATGGAAACGGTGGTGTTCAGCCCGTACTGGAACATTCCGGATTCGATTGCGCAGGGCGAGACGCTGCCGGCCATCGCGCGCGACCCGAACTACCTCGCGCGCCAGAACATCGAGATCCTGCGGGTCTCAGGCGGCGAGCGCGTGAGCGCGAGCGATGTGGATTGGGATAACCCGGAAGAACTGAAGGGCTACGCGTTCCGGCAGCGGCCGGGCTCCGGTAATGCGCTCGGCAACGTGAAGTTCCTGTTTCCGAATTCGCACAACGTGTACTTGCACGACACCCCGACGGACCAGCTCTTCGGCAAACCGACCCGCGCGTTCAGCCATGGGTGCATCCGCGTCGAGGAACCTGAGAAGCTGGCGAAATACGTTCTGAAGGACTATCCCGAATGGGATGAGCCATCAATCGGAGGCGCCATGCATGCCGGCGTCGAGAAACACGTCAAGCTCAAGGAGAAGATTCCGGTGCATATCGTCTACTTCACGGCATGGGTAGATGAGAACGGCGGCCTCCATTTCCAGCCCGACATTTACGGTTACGACCCCGCTGGCGAAAACTAAGCTATAGACGCGCTCCATTTCGGCTGGGATTTGCTATCCTTAAATCCTCCCGAATGGACTGCGTCAAATAGCATGCGATTGATTCTTGCGCTGGCCCTGGCTGTGGGTGTCTTTGCGCCCAAAAATATCGACGCCGCGGCCGCTTCCTTTTCGAAGGCGGATTTCGCGAAGGCGTCGCTTGGCTCGATGGACGAAAACGTCTTCGACCTGGCGCTTGGCGCGGCTTCTTGCGCAGTGAAGTCGGGCGCCGTCGAAGGCCCGCGCACCCTGACGATCATCGATTACTCCCGTCCCTCAACCGAAGAGCGGTTGTGGGTGGTCGACCTGACGACGCGGGAGCTGCTCTACGAGGAGCTGGTGGCGCACGGCCAGGGCACGGGCGCCAACCACGCCGCGAAGTTTTCGAACAACGCGGATTCGCATCAAACCAGCCTCGGCCTGTTCGTCACCGACACGACCTATGTCGGCAAGAACGGCTACTCGCTCCGGCTCGACGGCCTGGACAAAGGCATCAACGATCGGGCGCGCGATCGCGCCATCGTGATGCACGGCGCGCCGTATGTCAGTGACGCGTTCGTGCGCGCCAACGGCCGGCTCGGCCGGAGCTGGGGATGCCCGGCGGTGAGCGCCGCGGTGGCGCGGCGGCTGATCGATCGCGTCAAGGGCGGCGGGCTGGTGTTCGCCTACTATCCCGACGCCGATTTTCTCAAGACCTCGAAGTATCTTCGCGGCTGCGCATAACGTCGTTCAGCTATCGATCTCGAACACCTGCCATGACGCGCGCGCCGGCTACGAGGGCCTCTTGAGCTTGCCGCTGGTGAGGATCGCGTCGCGATCCATCCCGACGAAGACCCGCACGATGTCCGGATTGAGCCGGCCCTCTTGCCTGTCTCGTTCCAGCTCATCGCACGCGGCGGCCATGGACAACGCCCCTCGATAGGGCCGGGTCGTGGTCATGGCGTCATAGGCATCGACGACGGCGACGATTTGTGCGGTGAGCGGGATCGCGTCACCGCGCAGCCGGTCGGGATAGCCGCTGCCGTCGATGCGCTCGTGATGGTGGCGCACGATCGCCCGGACCGCGCGCAACGACCGCAGCTCACCGCAGAGCCGTTCGCCGATGACGGTGTGCGACTGCATCACCGCGAACTCCTCCGGCGTGAGGCGACCGGGCTTCATCAGCACCGCGTCGGGCACCCCGATCTTGCCGACATCATGCAGATAGCCGCCGCGCTCGAGCGTGGCGAGTTCGTCCGCGTTCAACCCGAGCGCCCGGCCTGCGGCCACGGCGTACGCGGCCAGCCGCTGGCAATGACCTTCGGTGTACGGATCGCGCGCTTCGACCGTGAGCGCCAGGCTCAGGATCACCGATTGCGCCGATTCGAGATCGTCGGTGTAGCGTTTGAGCTTCACCAGCGACCCCACGCGCGCGATCAGCTCTTCAAACTGAATCGGTTTGGTCAGGAAGTCGTCGGCGCCGGCCGTGATGCCCGCGATCTTGTGCTGCCGCGCGTCGAGACTCGTGAGCAGCACCACCGGAATGAGCCGCGTCAGTGGTTGTTCCTTGATGCGCCGGCACATTGCAAAGCCATCGATGCCCGGCAGCATCACATCCAGCAGGATCAAGTCCGGGGTGCGGAGGCTGGTCTCGATGTACGCCAGTGCCGATTCACCATCGGCGAACGTCATGACGTCGTAGTGATGGCGCGACAGGTGACGGGTCAGCAGCGCGCGATTGCCCGGTTCATCATCCACCGCCAGCACCAGGGCCCCGGCGCCCGACGGTTCGAGTGGGGGGACGCTCGTCAGGATGGAGCTTTGCGGCTGGTCATTCGCCATCGTCCACGACCACTCCCTAACCTCAACACGGAATTGACGAACGCTGTCGATCGACGGCCTGAACTCATGCGGCTGACGTTTCGAATGCTTCGCGGATCTTTCGTCCAAGTTGCAGGGACGTGAACGGCTTGTGGAGGAACGACAGGCCGGCATTCAGCACGCCATGATGGGCGATCGTTTCCTCCGTGTAACCCGACATGTAAATCACCTTCAGCGCCGGCCGTCGGGCGATCAGCTGGCGCGCCAACAGAGGCCCGCTGCCGCCCGGCATCACCACATCGGTAATCACCACATCGATCTCGTCGTGACGGTCGAACAACTCGATCGCCTCGCTGGCGTGGGCCGCCACGACCACGGTGTGGCCCATGCGCTCCAACAAACGCTTGGTGAGGTGGCGCAATTTTTCGGCGTCTTCGACGAGCATGATCGTATGGACCGGGACCATCACGGCCGACGTGGCCGGGTATTCGACAGGGACGGCCGCGGCACCCGCGGTGGCCGGGAAGTACACCTTGAAGGTCGAGCCATGGCCCAGCTGGCTGTACGCCTGGATGGTGCCGCCGCTGCGAGTCACCATCCCCTGCACTGACGCCAGGCCGAGTCCGGTCCCTTTGCCGACGTCCTTGGTCGTGAAGAACGGCTCGAACAACCGCGACATCACGTGCGGCGTCATGCCGCTGCCGGTATCGCTGACCGTGATGACGTGGAAGGTCCCGGGGGCGAGCGGCAGGTGCGCTTTGACCTGGTCTGCGTCGAGCTCGACCGCCGCCGTCCCGATCGTCAAGGTCCCGCCGTCCGGCATGGCATCCCGCGCATTGACCGCGAGGTTCAACACGATTTGCTCGAGCTGTCCATAATCCGCGACGACCATCGCGGGTTCACGACTGAGCGAGAGGACGATCTTGACGTCCTCGCCAATCAGGCGGCCCAGCATCGTTCGCATGTTGGCGACGACGGTATTGAGATTGAGCAGGGTCGGCTCGATGATTTGCTTGCGACTGAAGGCCAGTAGTTGGCGGGTCAGGCTGGATGCACTATCACCGGCGGTCTGGATCTGTTCGATGTCGAGTCGTCGCGCGTCGCCGGCCGGCAGGTCTTCCAGCATCAATTCGCAGTAGCCGAGGATCACGGTCAGCAGGTTGTTGAAGTCGTGCGCCACGCCGCCGGCCAGCCGCCCGACCGCTTCCATCTTCTGCGCTTGCTGGTATTGCTCCTCCAGCGCGTGGCGGGCGGTGACGTCCTGGGAAATACCGATGCCTCGAACGGGCTCGCCGCCGGGACCGGACACAATGCGGCCCGAGCCCGTCAACCAACGAATCGTGCCATCCGCCCACACCGAGCGATGCTGCAGCGTGAAATCACTTCCGGACTTCGCCGCCTCTTCCAGCAAGAGCAGGGTGGCGGCGCGGTCGTCGGGATGAATGCGTTCAACGAAGGCGTCGAACGTGCCCGCGAACGTCCCGGCCGCCAGCCCATAGTGAGCCTCGATCGTCTCGGACCATTGCATCACGCCGGTGGCATAGTCCATGTCCCAGATCCCGATATTCGCGCTCTCGAGCGCAAACCGCATGCGATCCTGGCCGCTGCGCAACGCCTCGTCAGCCTGGTGCTTCTCGGTCACATCCGCACCGGAGCTGAACGTGCCGATCACCTGACCCGCCTCGTCGCGCAGGACGGTGTTCCACCAGTCGATCGTGCGTTGCTCGCCCGACCGCGTCAGCACCGTATTCTCGAAACTCGGCAATCTACCCGCCCGGGCGTCGGCGAGTCGCGCCCGCATCTCATCGCGACTGAGGTCAGGAATGCAGGTGTCGATCCAGCTGCGCCCCATCAGTTCATCCGCCGTCCACCCGAGGGTGGCGCACGCGAACCGATTCGCCTGCGTCACCCGGCCCTCGAGATCGAGCGCCAGCAGCATGACCCCGGCCGTATCCAGATAGCGTTGGGCGCGATCGTGTGCCTGGCGAAGCGCGACAACGGCCAGGCGGTGCTGGCTCACTTCGCGTTCGAGCGCGGCCGCGCGTGCCTGCGACACCGCGTGCAAGTGGGTGTTCTCGTAGATTCGGCCGACCTGTCCCGCCAGGATGGTGACGAGATCCTCATCCTCGTCACTGAAGGCGCGCCCTTCGTTTCCCACGAGGCAGAACCAGCCATAGACGTTGGTCGGGGATGCCAGGGGTGCGGCGACGAAGGCCTGCACCTCCGGAAGATTGGCAGGGAATTGGAAGGTCTCGGGAGCGGGAGCGCTTCCGCGGATCACGCGGCGTCCGCCGATCACGGATTCCAGCACCCCATGTATCGCCTCATCTTTTTGGAACGACGGCGCGGGATCGATGCCGCAGGTCTCGACCCGCTGGATCGTGCCGCCGTCGACGTCGACAATGCCGAGCGTGACATACGTGGCCCCAAACAGGTCGCGTGCGGCGTGGCACACCTTACGAAGCAACCGATCGGGGTCTTTTTCGCACGCCAGTTCAAGACCGATGTTGTGCAGCGCCCGCAGGCGGGCGTTCGCGCCCCGCAGATCTTCGGCCTTCTCGGATAATTTGTCGGTCAACAGCCTGAGATGCTGGCGATCGAACTCGATCTTGGTCAACGCCGCGCTGGTTGGCGCCGCCCCATCCGGGTCGCGCGAGAGGGCGCGATTCACCACCGCCAACACGTCGTCGGCGCTGGCCGGCTTCATCAGGATGGAAGACACGCCGGCCGACTCCGCCAGTGCGTGCGCTTCGCGGCGGCTGTAGCCGGAGCTATAGAACACGATCGGCGTCAGGCGCCAGTTCGGATCGAGCCGCAGTTGCCGCACGAATTCGTAGCCGTCCATCACCGGCATCAGGAGATCGGTGATGACCAGATCGGGATGCTCGGCGCGGACGATGTCGAGTCCGGCGCGGCCATCCGCCGCTTCGAACAGCCGATGGCCCTGGCCGCGGAGGAGGTCGACGAGCACTCGACGGTTCGCCGCGAGGTCGTCGACGACGAGGATGGTCGCCGCCGGCGGCCGGCCCTCGGGGCGCATGGGGATGGCGCCGGCGATTGCGAGCGTCGATTGCTGCCGGGAGCCCGGCACCGTTCCGGCACGCACCGAGTCGAACTGATTCATCCAGCGTTCACTATATGAGGGTGCGCGGTTTGGGACAGTCCTCAATTGCACATCCGACGGCACCATGCCGAACTGTGCAGGCGCCCAAAGTCCGAACCCCTTCAATTGCCACAGTTAGCCATCGTGCCCGTCGCGCCGATTGAGCGTTGCGTCGAACGCATCCGGTGAAATCGGCGGCAGCTCGTTGAGCGCCGAGCGTCCAGCCGTCTGGATCTGAATCACGTCAGGACGCCTCGGGTCGTCGTCGGCCATGTTGGCGAGCAGCAGGTCGCAGAATCCCATGATGATCGCGAGCTGGTTCTTGATTCGATGCACGCTGGCGGGCTCGATGATCATGGCACTACGTTTCGATCGGATCGGTCACCCTGCGGATGCGGGCCCGTTCTGCTTCCGCGGCGGTCTTCCGAACGCCCTCTGCGACGAGGCCGATGACCTCTTTGCGATTGAGCGGCTTGACGAAATATCCGACCACGTTTGGTTGCAGGCTGAGCGTTCCCGGAACCTGGTCGTCAGCCGTGGCGAGGACCACCGACGTCGTTGGAAAGCGCTGGCGCATCTGGTCGACGAGCCAGGCACCGCCCTTACCCGGCATCTGTAAATCCGCTATGACCAGCTTGATCTCAGGCGACTGGGCGAGCACGTCAAGCGCTTCTTCAGCGCTTTGCGCCTCCAGCGCGACATACGGCTCGGCGGCGAGCCACCTTTTTAGTAGCGCCCTCAATCCCTGTTCATCGTCCACGACTAACACGGCGGCGCGCATCAGTCCCTCTCCAACCCCAACCCTTGGGATGAATAGACGTACTCAATGTGACAGATCATTGAACTTCCGTACTACATAGACGGCCGGCCGGCGCTTTTCTCTCACCAAAACAAGCTCATCCGACAGTTGACAACGTGCATCACCTCGCGAAAGGCGGCAACCGAACTGCATGTTTGTGAATTCATGCGCAACGGCGGGTTGGAATGACGCAGCACCCGGTCGTCGCGCGTGTTCTCGACGCCGCCGTCTTTAGTGACGATCGATGCCGCGCGCCGGCGATTACCGCAGCAGCTTGAAGGCGTGCGTCCAGCTGTTTTCCAGGAATCCGGGTACGCACCACAGCATGCACAGCGGTTCAATCGCCCGCGCCGATTCGACCTTCCCCATGTCGGCGGTTTCGAAGCCAAATTGATCGAGCACGCGGCTCACTTCGCTCTTGGCCGCGGCATCGTTGCCGCAGATGAACATGGTCGGCTTGGTGCCCTTGAAATCCGGGTTCACCATCAGCGCGTTGCCGATGCAACTGAATGCTTTCACGAAGCGGGCCCCGGGAACCTGCCGCTGCAGCCGCTCCATCAGCGAATCGTCCAATGATGTGAAGAACCGCAACACGCCGTTCACGGGTGGCGCGTCGGTAATCGGGTTGGTCGTGTCGATCACCGTTTTGCCCGCGAAGTTGCCGGCGCCGGCTGCGGTGATGGCGGCCTCCGCCGCCGCGCCCTTGGTGGCGAGCACGAGAAGCGTTCCGAATTGCGCGGTCTCTTCAAAGCTGCCGACCTGCGCCTGCGTCTTCGCGCGCAGTTCATCGCGTTTTGCCGGGGTGTTGGTGCCGAGCATCACGCGGTAACCGTGTTTGAGAAAGCCGTTGGCGAGGGTTTTCCCGACGATGCCCGAGCCGATGATGCCGATGTTGGTGCTCATAAGACGCCGACGTTATCACGCGGACCGCGAGCCGAGACTCCCCGTTTGGCTAGGTGCTACCCTAGGCCATAACGTGAGCAAAGCTGGCGCGGTTGCCCTCTTGCTGATTGGCGTATGCGGCGCCTGCCGCGACACCACCGAGGGTGTCCGCACGCAGTTCGTCGGCTCGCACGCCTTCTCGGCCACCGAGCGGCGAACGATTTCGCGAATCGCCGGCGCCACTGCGATCGAAGTCAGGCGGCATTTACCAGCGCTCGCTTCACAGATCACCTTGCGGGTTCAATCAGGTAAGGACGTGATTCCCGAGATCGGCGCGACCGCAGAAGTGGCGCCACCTGACTGGGTGGTGTGGACCGTCGACGCGGATCGCCCCGAGGGTGTGGTCAAGATTGCCGAGACGCATCTTCGCGGCACCCTGTTCCACGAGTTTCATCACCTGGTTCGTGGCAGCGCGATCACGTCGCGGGCGCTGATGGATCAGGTCATCACCGAAGGTCTCGCGACCGCGTTCGAGCGCGACTTTGCCGGCGTGTCGCGCCCGTGGGCCGACTACCCGAGCGACGTCGCGAATTGGGTGGACGAACTTGCCACGTGGCCGCCGCCGGCCAATCGCGCCGGCTGGTTGTCTCGTCACCCGGATGGCCGCCGCTGGATTGGTTACAAGGCTGGCACGTATCTGGTCGATCAGGCGATGAAACGCCTGAACCGCTCGTCCGCCGAACTGGTCGCAACGCCAACCGACGAGATCCTTGCCGCGACGCCGTCCAAGCAGGTCGCGCCCCCCTAACTCCTCCGCGTGCGTCGTGATTACAGCAACCCCCAGACTGGTGGAAAGGTCCCGAGAACACCCAGCGCGACCAGGATCAGGGTCACCACACCGATGCGTCCAGGCGCGATTTCGCGTGCCTTCCAGCGGCTGTGCAGTACGGCCCACGCAAATAGCCACACGATTGTCGCCAGGGTGGTCCGGCCGGACACGCCACCGGCTGGGGAATACAAGGTCGGAGCGGTGAAAATACCGGCCTCGTTGAGGAGCACCACCGCGCCGACTGCAAATGCGCCGATGCCCGCGCCCAGAAACGCCGCCATCGCGCTGCCATTGACCTCACGGGACGTCATCGAAGAAGTAGTCGTAGCCATCATCAATCTCCGATCGTTTAGTCCAGCGGGGCGACCTTGTTGACGAACACACCCATCAACGACACGAACGCCGTTAGTGCCAACGAGATCGCGAGCAGCGCCATTGCCATCCTCCGCAAGGACGGGTTCTGAAGCACTCTCGACCGGTAACGTACGGCGACGAATGCGACCGCCGTGGTCAGCATCGACGCAATCCATGGCATATGCTCCTTACTCTCCATCGCAAAGGCATGCAGCCATGCCGTATTCGGAGTCGCCAGCACCAGCGCGCGAGGGAACTCGCTCAGATCGGTCACTCCCGCCGGCGGCGTGGCACGGTACGGCGGGAAAATGACGTAGGTCCCCACGACCACGGTCACCCAGAGCATCACCGCCGTCAGTGCCGCGACACCGGCGAGGGCCCCCGATCCAGGGGGAGCGACCGCTCCGTCTGTCGACCGTGCGGCATACAGGTAGAACAGTGTCGCGGCCAAACCCATGATGGCCCCTCCACCCAACCCAATCCCATGGACCATCGTCAAAATACTGCGATCGCTGAACAACATAGGAATCCTCCTCGGCGCATTCATGCGCTTTCCAGACAGTCCAGTCTAGCAACTCACCTTACGGCTCGCCCTGAGCGAGCGAAGCGAGTCGAAGGGAGAATCAGTGATCGAGCGGTGATCGCCTCAGGCCTCGAGTTTCGCTAACTCGTCGAAATGGCTGTCGTCGTGCGCGAGATCGAGCCCGTGTATCCTGGCACACGCAAAGATCACGAGATCCGCGAGCGGAACGGTCACGCCGGATGCCCGGCCACGATCGGCGAGTTGGATCGACCGGTTCCAGACCTCGGGAGAGATCTCGTAGTCGGGAAGCAGCGCCTCATAGCGACGCAGCGTCTTCCGCTCCGCGTCGTTGGTGACGCCACGCCACAGCTCGAGCCGCACGGGCGGACACCACGCGGCTTCGCCGCTTTCCAGCAGCGCATTCACGCGATCGCGCTTCGCCGCGTTGCCACTCTTGCGCAGCTGGTGCACCCAGAGCGAGCTATCGACGAGGACGGGCATTCACCTCCCGATCGCGCCTGGCGTCGATCGCCTCGATCTCGTCGTTGGTCGGGAACCGGTCGCTGAACGTGCCGGAGTACTTCACCAGTTCGGCCATTCGCCGGCGGCGATTGAACTCTTCGAGTATCTTGACGACCGCCTCGCGCTTGGTGGTCGCACGCGTGAATCGCATGGCATCCCGTAACTCGTTCTCTGGAATATCAATGGTCGTCTTCACACTTCCATTCTAGCGTCATTTGGATTCCTGCGCCACCTGTTCAAGAATCCTGCACGGCCCTCCGCCGCCGCGCCCTCGCCGTCCGCCTCGGCCGGAGGCTACCTGCTCCTCGTCGCCATCGACCTCCTTCGGGCGTTCGGTTTCGGTCGGGCGGCGAAGGGGCGCGCGGTGTGAGTTGATCACGCCACGGTCGTCTCGGACGTCGTCGGCGACGTGTGATAATTTGAGTTCGCAGCCGCTCGTAAGCCGTTGATTTCAAAAGGGGAGAGATGTCCGAGTGGTTGTCCTCCTTCGCGGCTTCGCCGCACCCGCGGTCGGATTGCAACCGATGGAGAGAGAACGCTTCAATTCAGAATCCGCCGCGCCGCTTCCACCTCGGGCCACGGCTCCGGCTCAGGAACATTCGCAACGACCGATCGCAGCGCCGTGCGCCCCTGCTTCGGATCGTGCTGAGCGAGGGTCAGCGCCGCTCGCAACTCGAAGAATCTGGCGCCCTGTGATCGCGATACTTCAAGCGCTTTCTGCAGCGGCGCGCGTGCCGCTGCGGTCTGACCGTGACAGGCTAAACAGATCGCCGAGAGCCGGTGAATTTCCGCGGAGAAATAACGATCGTCGTTGGCGTTCTCGACGTCGATCGCGCGTGTCAGCCACTCTTCGGCTCCCGCGACATCTTTTCGCAGCAGCAGCACCTCCGCCATCATCGCGCTGAACTGCGGCAGCGCGATCTGTCCCATGATCGACTTGCTCGCCTCGATCCCTGCCGCAAGCTCCGAGCGCCCCGTCTCTATTTTTCCCAGATGCGCCAGCGCCCAACCGCGCACGCACTGGTTCCACGCGAGCGTCTGCACGGAGCCGGACTCGCTCGCGATCGCGATGCCTGAATCGACCGATCGAAGCGCTGTGTGCCAGTCGCTCCGGTAACCATGCACCCAGCCGTGAAAGAGCCACGCGAAGGCGAGCGAGTCGGGGTGGCGCAGCTCGGAAGCGACGGCGACAGCGCGATCGCACTCCGCAAACGATTCCGCCAGGCGGCCAGTGATCCAGAGATTCCGCGCCGATTCGGCCAGTGACGCGACCACCGGATCGAGGACGCCGATGCAGCGCTCCGGGTGCGGTGCGCGGGGCGCGAGCGTCAGCACCGCATCAGCGTGGTCCGCCGCCTCGCGGAACTCACCGAGATGATGGCAGGCGAGCTGCGTCTGCATGTGGCCGTTGATCAGCAGGATGTCGTTGCGGGTTTCGCCGGCGAGCGCGATCAGACGCCCGCCGGCTTCCTTGGCGGCGCGGCAGTCGCCGCGCACCATGCGGACGATCCACGTCGCCGCGAGCCCGGCTGCCGTTGCAGCGGGATCGCCAACCTTCTCTCCGAGCCGCACGACGCGATGCGTCAGTTCCTCCACGTCCGGGCTCGCGTACCCGTGGAGGCTGGCGAGCGGGACGACCTTCGCAAAAGCCAGTTCGAGCTCTCGCCGCGACATGTCAAGGCCGTCGACGCCGTGCGCCGATCGCAGACACTGGAGTCCCCGATCGGCAAGCTCGGTCGCGGCCACGAACGCGAAGAGACGTGCGGCGTTTCTGGACGTGATCAGGAAATACCGAGCGGCCTGCCAGAACTCCCGGCCCGTCTCGAACAGCACCGCGAGCTGCCCGGCGATCGCGTCGGTGCGTCCCTGGTGCGACACCACCAGCGCCTCGGCAATCTGTTGTGCCCAGGCAATGCGCCTCGAGGGCGCAATCGATCCGTACAACGCGTCTTGATACAGCACGTGAACGAAGCGGTACGCCGACGACACCGTCGCGTCTGGCAGCTCTCGTTCGTCGATGAGCGCGACTATCGCGTGCACATCTTCCGCGTTCCCAAGGAGATCTTCGACATCGGCGGCGGCACGACCGCCGACGCGCGCGAGCGTGGCGGAATCGAACTCGTGGCCCTGAACGGCCGCAATCGACAGCAACTGTCGCAACGCCGGATCGAAAGCCTGCAGCATACGTTCGATCAGGCCGCGCAGCGAATCCGGCACGTCGCTCGTGGGAAGATTGCCGGTCACGGGAATTCCTGTTTCGCGGACATAGCGGACGAGGTCCGTCATGAAGAGAGGATTACCTTCAGTCTTGCGGAACACGAAGGCGGGCAGGTCGACCGGAACTTCTGCGCCGCCGAACGCCGACTGCACGTACTCCCGCACATCGTCGAGCGCGAGCAGGCTGACCTGCACCTCGCGTAGATGACCTCGCGCGATGAGTTCGCTGCGCAGGCGTGCGAACGGGTGGCGCGTCAGCGCGAGCTCGTGCAGACGATAGGCGACCACGACGAGCGTCCGCATGCGCGGAAGGCGCGGTGCCAGATGCGAGAGGACGTCGACGGTGGCCACGTCCGCCCACTGCAGATCGTCGAGGAAGATGACCACCGGTCGCTGCCGTGACGTCTCTTCGAGAAAGATCGTCAGCTCACGCATCAGTCGTTCCAGGCTGCCGGTCGTGCCCGACTCCGGTGCTTCGTCGCCGGCATTGCTCTCGGACGATTCGCGGCTCACGACATGCGACCACGTCGGCGCCTTGCGGCGAAGGGTCGCCATGACCGACGGCTCTGCCGTCAGCTCGTCGAGCGCCTCCAGGATCGGCACGTGGGGTTCCGCTCCGGCAAACCTCTCGGAACAGCGTCCGGTTCCGATGCGACACACCGCGTCGACGTCGTGCAGAAAGGCATCAGCCGCGGTCGTCTTGCCGATCCCTGGTTCTCCCGCCAGCGCCACAATCCCGCCCTGGCCCGCTCGCGCGCGCTCGAATGCGTCTCGCATCGCGTCGAGCTCGCGGCTGCGTCCAACGAACAGCTGTCTGCCAATTCGCGCTTCGCGGCTCGGCGGTCCCGCGCCCCCAGACACTTGTTCCACCGCACCGGCGAAGCGGTACCCGATGCGCGCGACGGTCGTGATCAGATGCTCGTGTTCATCGCCCAGAGCCTGGCGCAGCAGGGAAATGTTGCGCGTGAGCCCTGTGTCCTCGACGAAACTGTCGGGCCATATCGTCTCGATCAGATCAGCTTTCTTCACCACCGTGCCGGCGCGCTGCACGAGTACCAGCAGCGTCTGCAGAACCTTCGGCGCCAGAGGAACGACAACTCCGTCGCGGAGCAGCAGGGTGCCGTCGGCTGACAGTCGGAAGCGCCCGAACAGGTAGAAATCCGTTGAAGTGTCCGTAAGCGCACCTCATCACGAGTCGTGGGAAGAACATTGTAAGGATTTGCGAAGGACTTGCGAAGGACTTGCACGAACGGCGCCGCTATTGTGGCGGCCTCAGCGGGGCACGCGCACCGGCGCGCACGGCACAGCGGACGCGAAAACGGGCTGCGATTTCGAGGCGGTACTGAGGAGGTCACGATGGCGAGGGTACTGATCACCGGAACGAGCAAGGGCATTGGCTTCGCGACGGCGATCGCGCTGGGCAGGGCGGGCCACACTGTCTATGCGACGATGCGGAAGCCCGAGCAGGGCGGCATGCTCCGCGAAGCAGCGCAGAACGAACGGCTGCCGATCTCGATCGTGAAGATGGACGTCGACTCGCAGGAATCGGTCGACGCAGCCACGTCAGCCATTCGCGCCGAAACCGGATGTATTGACGTGCTGGTGAACAACGCCGGCATCGTGCGGGCAGGGTCAATCGAAGGACTCGCGCTCGCTGACTTCAAGGCGGCGATGGAGACCAATTACTTCGGCGCGCTCCGATCGATTCGCGCGTGGCTGCCGCACATGCGAAAGCAGCAGCGCGGCTGCATCGTCAACATCACGTCTGTCTCCGGACGAATTGCGTGCTCGCCGCTGGCGCCGTACGCCGCATCTAAATTCGCGCTCGAGGCGCTGAGCGAGGCGCTCGCCCAGGAAGTGAAGCCGTTCAACATCCGCGTGGCCGTCGTTCAACCTGGCATCGTCGACACGGCCATGGCGCGACAGATTGAGGACATCAATGCGGACGCTGCGTATCCGCAGGTGCGCCGGTTCGGATACATGTTCGAGGCCGCACTCGACACGCCGACGCCGCCAACAGTCGTCGCAGAGAAGATTCGCGAAGTCATCGAGGGCGGTTCACAGACGCTGCGCCATCCCGTCGGGCCCGATGCGGAAGCCTTTCTTGGCTGGCGAGCGTCGATGTCGGACGAGGATTGGGTGGCATGGGGCGCTCTTGCCGACGAAGCGTGGTACGACCGCGTCCGCAATGATTTCGGTCTCGACGCGCGCTCCAAGCGACGGTCTGCCACCGACGTGCATCAGTAGTCGGTTCGCGGGTTCATTCGCAATCCGAAATCGGGTGTCATCGGCAGGAGAACACATCATGAGCAACGTGAAGGCGAATGGCCGCGCGCTCGACGAACCGACTGTGACCCGATTGCGCGCGCGGATGCGCGGTGCCGTGCTGACACCACACGACGATGGATACGGTTCGGCGCGGCAGATCTGGAATGCGATGATTGACCGGCGGCCTGGCGTCATCGCTCGCTGCACTGGTCCCGAGGACGTGAGGACAGCCGTCACGTTTGCCAGAGAGAACGACCTCCTCATCTCGATTCGTGGTGGTGGCCACAACATCGCCGGCCTGGCGCTGTGCGACGACGGTCTCACGATCGATCTATCGGTGATGAAACAGGTGAAGATAGACGCCGCCGCCGCGATGGCGAACGCGCAGGCCGGGTTGACGTGGGGTGAGTTCGATCGCGAAACGCAGCAATTCGGTCTGGCGACGACCGGCGGCGCCGTATCAACCACCGGCATCGCGGGCCTGACGCTTGGCGGCGGACTCGGATGGTTGATGGGCCGGTGCGGCTACACGGTCGATAACCTGCTGTCCGCTGAAGTCGTTCTCCACGACGGCCGCAGCGTCACCGCAGCGAATCGGAACATCCCGATCTCTTCTGGGCGCTGCGAGGAGGCGGTGGCAACTTTGGTGTGGTGACGTCGTTCCAGTACACGTTGCATCATGTAGGTCCGGTGTGGGCAGGGTTCGTTGCGCATCCGATCGATCGGCTTGTGCCGATGCTGCGGTTCTATCGCGAGCTCGTGTCCACGGCTCCCGATGAACTCACGGTGCATGCGGCAGTGATGACGCTGCCGACAGGCGACTTGGTTGCGGCGATGTTGCCCGTCTGGTCGGGCGATCCGTCGGAAGGAGAGCGCCGCGTCGCGGCGCTGCGGGCGTTTGGACCGCCCATCGTCGATATGGTGCAGCAGATGCCGTACGTGGCGGCACAGTCGATGCTCGACGCTGCGGTGCCGTACGGACGACACAACTACTGGAAGTCGAGCTTTCTGCGGGGCTTGGATGACGATGCGATCGCTACCGTGGACGCCCATGCGCGGCGGATCACGTCGCCGTACTCCTTGTGCCTGATCGAGCACGTTCACGGCGCGGCGACGCGGCGGCCGGTGGATGCGACGGCCTTCGCGGTGCGCGACGAGCACTTCCACTTCGTCGCAATCGCGTCGTGGGATCCGGTCGACGATCCGGTCCGCCACATTCAGTGGGCGCGCGCGTTCTGGAACGCGATGCAGGCGTGGTCGGCGAACCGCGTGTACATGAACATCCTCGGTCCGGACGAAGGCGACCGCGTCGCGGAAGCGTACGGGCCGAATTACACGAGGCTCGCGCAGGTGAAAGCGAAATTCGATCCGCTGAATGTCTTCCGGATCAATCAGAATATCGCGCCGGCGGGGTTGGTCAGATAGCGTGGCGCGAAGGCCTGGTCGAGTCGGCTGAAGCCTTCGAAAATACGTCCTTCCCTGAGAATTGAATCCTGCGCGCCAGCTGTATCGGGAGGGCGCGCAACTGAATCAAGAACTTACCGCCAAGGGATGCTCCTTGATGTGACGCCGTAAACGCCGGTGTTCATCGTCGGTCTTGAGTCCACCTTACACAGTTCTTACACAGTTTGCGCTTCACTTTCCGTCCGTGCCGACGCGCCCGGTCGACTAGTGGGCGAAAAAGCCTGCAGCTGCGAAAGATTCCCCGGCCTTACGCGTCGAGATGCGCACGCACCGTCCGGTTTGCCGCGATGTGGAACAGGCACACCGTTTGCCTTCGCGGACTTCGACCGACGAATTCCCCGGCGCTGCGTCAAGGACCGCATCGATCACCCGGCGCACTTGGCGTCGAGATGGCAGAGAAGACCATGCTCACACGACGAAACTTTGTACGTCTCACTGGCGCCTCGACGCTCTCGGTGTTCTTCACCGACCGGCTCGGTGTCACGCGACAACTGTTCGCCCAGATTCCCGACACTCTGGATCCTGCCACGGTGCCTAAGTTTGCTACGCCAATGCTGATTCCGCCGGTGATGCCGCGAGCGGGAAGGATTACGCTCGCTGGCGGAAAGAACGCGGACTACTACGAGATCTCTATGAGGCAGTTCGCCCAGCAGATCCTGCCGGAGGGACTGCCCAGGACGACCGTCTGGGGATACGGTGCGGTGGCGTCTGAGAGCCAGCGAGGCCTCCTGGTGCACAACGCGCCCTCGCTTACCATCGAAGCGAAGTGGAACAGGCCGGTGCGCGTCAAGTGGATCAACGATTTGCGGGATCCTGGCGGCGACTTCCTCCGTCACCTGCTGCCGGTCGATCCGACGCTCCATTGGGCCAACCCACCGGGCGGCACGTCGGACCGCGACAGCCGGCCGACGTTCGCGACCACGCCCGGACCGTACACGGGCCCGATACCGATCGTGACGCACGTGCATGGTGCGGTCGGCGTTGCCGACGACAGTGACGGCTACGCTGAGGCTTGGTATTTGCCCGCGGCAGGGAACATCCCGGCGGACTACGCGACCGTCGGCACCTGGTACGACTTCTTCGCGGCCAAGGCGGGGAACAGCTACGGCGTCAACTGGGAACCAGGCTCCGCCATCTTCCAGTACCTGAACAAGAACCGCGCCTCGACTATCTGGTACCACGACCACACGCTGGGCATGACGCGGCTGAACGTCTATGCCGGCCCGGCCGGCTTCTATCTCATTCGCGGGGGGCCCGCAGGCGACGACGAAGTGCTGGACAGCAGCACCGGTGCAACCGCCCTGCTTCCGGGCCCGGCGCCCAGGGAGAACGACAAGTTTCCGCCGAACAAGACCTACTACGAGATCCCGATCGCAATTCAGGATCGCTCCTTCAACACTGATGGTTCGCTGTTCTATCCGGGCACGCGCGCCTTCTTCGATGAGGTCACAGGCCCGTACAGGCCGTTCACCGATATCTCACCGCTCTGGAACCCGGAGTTCTTCGGCAACATGATCATGGTGAATGGCAACACGTGGCCATTCCAGACCGTTGAGCAGCGACGCTACCGTTTCAGGTTCTTGAACGGGTGCAACTCGCGCTTCCTGATCCTCGATTTCAGTCCCATCCCGGGAGTCGAGGTCTGGCAGATCGGCAACGAGGGCGGCTTCCTGGTGGCTCCGGTCAACGTCACGGCCGCCGGAAACCGTTTACTGCTGGCTCCCGCCGAGCGCGCAGACGTCATTGTCGACTTCACGTACGTCCCGCTCGGCGACCACGTTCTCAGCAACGTCGGGCCGGACGAGCCATTCGGTGGCGGCGTCCCTGGATTTGATTTCGACGTCGCGGATCCGACCACAACCGGCCAGATCATGCAGTTCCGAGTCGTACCCGCGGTGGCTCCTGATCCGACGACGCCACCCCAGTACCTGGTGCTGCCGCCGGTCCCGCCGCTGCCGGTGGAAACCGTCACTCGGCGTTTAGCGCTTATCGAAGAGATGTCGAGGTTCGTCAGCGACACGCCGGTCGAAACCGAGCTTGGCACCATTGACTGGGACTCGGCAAACGTCGGCACTTGGAACAAGCGCGAATGGAGGTTGCCCGTAACCGAGAACCCGGCGACTGGCGCGACCGAGATCTGGGAACTGTACAACGTCACCGCCGACGCTCACCCCATCCACATCCACGAGGTCGTGTTCGAGGTCGTGAACCGGCAGGACATCGTGGTGTTCGAAGACCAGAAGCAGGTTCAAATCAACCCCGCATCA
>CAZEMI010000002.1:0-50404 GCA_964513235.1 uncultured Acidobacterium sp. | reverse complement strand
CGGCAGCGGTCGAGGGCGTGCGTGTCGCTGGAGAGCGCATCGGAAAGGAACTTCAACGCAACCGGACGGCCCAGGCGGGTGTCCTCCGCGCGGTACACCACGCCCATCCCGCCTTCGCCGACCTTTTCCATGATGTCGTAGTGCGGGATCCGCTGGCCGACGAGGTCGGGCGCGGTTCGATCGCCCTCCCGCGAGGCAGAAGACGCCCCTCCATCCGGCCCTTCAGGGTCGGCCCGAAGTGACGAGGGATGACTGGCAGGCCTCTCGAGAAAGCCCTCGGCCTGCGGGGCGCACGACAGCAGGCTCCTCACCTCCGCGCGGAGCGCGACGTCGCCTCCGCACGCTTGGTCGAGGAATGCGTCGCGCCCGGCGGCATCGATTGCCAGCGCCGCGTTGCAGAGGTCTTTGATGCGCTGCCAGCGTTCAGGGTCCATCGATCGCGCCCCCGGTCAGCTCCCGCAGCAGCCACAGCCTGGCAGCGGTCCAGTCTCTCTTTACCGTGTTCGGCGAGACGGCGAGGACTTCGGCTGACTCCTCAACGCTCAGGCCGGCGAAGAACCGCATCTCGACCACTCGTGCCGCCCGCCCATCCATCGCCGCCAACCGCTCCAGCGCCTCGTCGAGCGCGACCAGGTCGGCGCCGCGCGCGGGCACACCGTGCAGACGCTCGTCGAACTCGACGACGTGGACGTCGCCGCCGCGCTTGAGCGCCGCCCTCTCGCGCGCGAACTCGACGAGGACCCGCCGCATCACGGTCGCGGCCATGGCCAGGAAGTGGGCGCGGTCCCTCCAGTCAACACGGTTGATCTGAATGAGCTTGATGTAGGCCTCGTTGACGAGGCTCGTCGTCTGCAGGAGATGTCCCGGGCGCTCGCGGGAGAGGTAGGAGTGGGCCAGCTCGCGAAGGCGATTCTGAACGAGCGGTCCGAGCTCGTCCAGGGCAGCGTGGTCGCCGCGGCGCCAGTTCCTCAAGAGCGCGGTCACATCCTCGGGAGTGTCGGCGGCCACGAGGCCTCCTCGGTCGGTCCGGTCAGGCCATAACCAGGCATGGGCTCTTCGGGCGCTGTTCTGCGCCTATACGTTCAGCAGTTTTGCACGTAAACGAATCTTGCCCGCGAAAGGATTACCACATGCGCGCTCGCTCGCTTTTCGTCGCCGCGATCCTTCTCATCACGCCGGCGGCCCTCGCTCAGGCCCAAAACGTCTACACGCCCTGGTCCGAGCCGCTCAACCTCGGCGCGATCGTCAACACCAGCTCTTCGGAGTTCTTCCCCTGTGTCTCGAAGGACGGGCTGAGCCTCTACTTTACCTCCACTGGTGATGTCACCCGACCGAGCCTCGGCGGCTTTGACATCTACGTGAGCCGCCGGCCGAGCCTCGATGCCCCCTGGGGGCCGCCGGAGAATCTCGGCGAGCCGATCAACAGCCCGTACGACGATGTCTCGCCCATGCTGACGATCGACGGTCACCGGATGTACTTCGCCAGCAACCGGCCGGGCGGTTTTGGAGGAAATGATATCTATGTTTCGCGCCGCCACAACAAGCGCGACGATTTCGGGTGGCGGGTTCCCCGCAACGTCGGGGAGGGGGTAAACACCCCGGCGAACGAAGCGGGCCCGTTTGTCTTCGAGGACGAGACGAGGGGTACGATCACGCTCTACTTCGATTCGAACAGGCCCGACGGGCTGGGACCGTACACGGAAGACGCGGTCCACAACGGGAACGACATCTACACGAGCATCCTCCAGGCCGACGAGACGTTCGGGCCGGCCGCCCTGGTCGAGGAACTCTCGACGGTGTGGGCCGATCGCAAGCCCACCATCCGCCGCGACGGCTTCGAGTTGATCTTGACGTCCGACCGACCGGACAGGCTCGGCGTCATCGACCTCTGGGTGTCGACGCGCGCGTCGACAAGCGATCCGTGGTCGACGCCGACCAACATGGGGCCGACCATCAACGGTCCGGGTAATCAGTCGGGCGCGGCGTTCGCCTTCGACGGCCGCACGCTGTACTTCAATGCGGCGAAGGACTCCCGACCCGGGTTCGGCAAATACGACCTGTTCGTCACGACACGCAGCCGGGTCCCGGAAGGCGGACCGCAATGATCGCTCAACGGTCGCCGAGCGTCATCATATGGCGCACCGTGGGGAGGCGGAGGTCGGGCCGGGGCTGACCTTGTCGACTGGATCCCTCCCTCGACTCTGGGCTCTGGGGCTTTCGCAAGGGTGGCGGCTTCAGGCAGGCCGGAAGCGGAAGCCCAGAGCCTTCTTGAAGACGGCTGCGGCTACTGCTGCCGTGAAGCGGCGTTCGGCCATCGTCTTGATTTCCGTGATCGGCGCGTTTGCCTCCAGCCGGTGCAAGACCTGCCGGATGGCTGCCGGGCTTCGTGGCGGTGCTGCGCAAGATGAGGGAGCTCACTTCGCGTTCGTCGAGCAATAGCGTGCGCAGTACCGGCGATCCTGTTTCATCGCCATACCGTGCCCGTCCAGGAGGCGCAACGACGCACAAGGCGCGCCATCACCGCGCCCCGGATTCTCAATGCCCTTTCGCGAGTGTGCCCAAAGTCCGGGGGTCTCTCATCGTGAAATCAGGCGATTCTCCGGTCCAATTTGACGAAGGCGCCGGTTTGAAAAACTGCCGCCTCGCCAAATGTAAAATGTCGATCGGCCAAGTGCTGATTTCACGTAAACTTAGCGTCTGCGGTGAGGTGGCCGAGAGGCTGAAGGCGGCGGTTTGCTAAACGGAAGTCCGCCTCTCGGCAATCGTCGATTTTCCTCGTAAATCCTTCCCTCTGTGGACATCGCTAATCCGACGACTTGGCTGCTGTTGGCTCTTGAGACGGAGTTTTGGTGCGCCGCAGGGACAATCGTGGGGACAGTGGTACCACAAGGATGTGCTGGCTTCGATACGTTTGCGCAGCGAACCAACGCACCCCATAGACGATCCCTCCCGATCGGATGATCGAAACCGCCAGAAGAACATCTGCTTCAAGAAGTTCGAGGATTTGCGCGAGGCGCGCGCGACATTGGCTAATCGATCCGTTTAGGCAGGATCTACCGATTGAAGCGGCACTTGACGAACAAGGGCTACCGGGGCGGAGCATTCACGGGCGCGATCGACCATTTTCCAGGCGTCATCTGCGTGGCCGTCGGAGGCACGCTCTTCCTCGATGAAATCGGGGAAACGACGCCTGACGTCCAACCGAAGCTCCGCTTCCTCGAATCAAGCGAAGTGCATCCCATCGGCGAGACGCAGCCGCAGAAGGTCAACACCCGCGTCATCGCCGCGACCAATGCAGACCTCGATGCCCTCGTCGCACAGGGAAGGTTTCGCGAAGATCTCTTCTACCGCCTCAACATCGTCCGCCTGCACCCGCCGCTGCGCGAGCGGCGCGCGGAAATCCCGGCCCTGGGCGAACCATTTACCTTCTGAAGCACGCGGAGGAATACCAGAAGGGCGATATGCGCCTGGCGGAAGATACGATGGAGTACCTCGTGCTCTATCGGTGGCCAGGCACGCATCGAGCTCTGTCAATTCGGCCGTGCCCATACCGACGGCGATGCGTGGGTCGTCTTCCCCGCGCAGCGCGTCCTGCACACCGGTGACGTATTCGCGTTCAAGTGCATCGCGAGGGCGCGTGAAGGCACTCACTGAGACTCAAGCCAAACGGCAGAAGCAACCCGCATCTCTCGCGATGGTCTCGCCGCATCGCGATTTACATAAGGTGCCGCTCAACGGTTCGCTGTGGGTGCTACAGATATCCTCTTTCATACTGCTCGGCGATATAGAGCGCACCTGCGGCGATGCCGCACGCCGCATCGACGGCGGCCACCACCCGAGCGGCGCCGCCTCCTTTCAGGTAGCCGAGGACAGGGTAGCGGTAGACCTCCGGAAAAATCGAGACGCATGTCTGGATGGTCAGTATCAGGTCGATCTCGTCCTCATGGTGGACTCTGCCGTATATCGCTTTGCCAATCACGTAGACGGCGTAGGTACCCGACACGATCGCGAGGCCATTGTCGAACCCCGTGCGCGAAGCCGTTCGTTGCGCCATCGGCATTGCCAGCGCCTGAAGTGATTTGTTGAACGACAAGAGCTGCACCAATGCGGCGGCCGTCATGGTACCGCGGCCCACGAAGTTGAACGGAATACCCTCCCACTCGCGCGAGGAATAATGTCGTGGCGACGAGTTGTACAACGCCACCACCTGGATGGCGCCAGCCGCCCCCTTCATTGCACTGAACAATAATTCGATGTTGTCCGCGCCCGACAGCACGTTGTTCTGCATCTGGGCGTTGCGCGTGATGCGAAGGCCATCGCTGAGTCCCTGGCTGATGCCGTAGACCATTCGGCTCACGGCATAGAGAATCCCCATGGCGGCATATTTCTGCTTCTCGGCCTCAGTCGGCTCCGGATCGTCAACTGCTGTGAACTGGAGCCACAGCGCCGACGGTGACGCCGCCGCGCCCCCCGCGACGACTCGAAGATTACCGGGGGCCGCTGGTGCGGCGGCGGGGGCCGCTGGTGCGGCGACGCTGAGGTGCGTGGCGGCAAACGCGTCAGCGGCTTCCGTTTCCATCGAGCCCAGAACGTCCGTGATTGGCTTACCTGTGAAGGCGACGTGTACGATGTGCGTCGGAACGGCGAGTACCAGCGAAAAGACGTCGAGGAAGCTGAGCGCCTCTCCAGAGATATACTTGTACAGCTCACTGACGAATGGGATGTAGATCGTCTGATTGAACGCCGCAATCACCGCGTTGATGACACCGGCAAGGGCGTCGACGAGGCCGTCCAGCAACGATTCCACCCCGAGCAACGCCGCATCAAGCACTGACGCGAGCCCCGACAACAACCTGCCGACATCGAAATTGATCGCGCTCCCAGTCGATGCGAAGGCATTCCCCAACAGCTCCTCGAGCTTCGCACCGATCGCGAGTACTGGGTTGAAATCGAGGGCTGCGCTGCCATCGGCCGCGATCGCCAGGTCATAACGGCCGCGATGGCCGTGCTCCTCGATGCGGTCCCTCATCATCCGAGCCTGCACGCCCGTCCCCTCGCCCAGACGCTGATCGCCGCCGCGCGCCTGGGCCGCGTTCAACGTGACGGCATCCGGCAGCGACGCGAACTGCGCGATCATGCCCCGCAGACCCTCGAGCGGCGACTTCACCGCGGCCTTGACCTCATTGCCATGCGACGTCAGGGTCGTGGACAACGAGGTGAGGGCGGCGTTGATCGCCCCCTTCAGCATCGTGTGCGTGGCGACGATCGCGCCCCAGTCGAACAGGAGCCTGAGAAAATCAATCACCTTCTTGATGGCGATGGCCAGCTGCATGAAGAACCCGCCAATGAGTTCGACCGCTTCGCGCATCGTGCCGATCACCTTCCGCACAATGCCACCGACGTACTCGATGGCGACCGTGATCTTGTTGCCAATTTCGATGGCAAGGGCGCGTGCACCCTCGTAGAGGCTCTGCGCTTCGTCCTTGACCCAATCCCAGGCGTCGTCGAGCCAGCCGAGCGCGCTGAACATCACCACCGGCGGCATCACCGCACCAGCGGTCGATTGGCCGATCGCCGACCCCTGCTGTTGCGGTTGTGCCGAAGTGGCATCGGTGTACCGAACGAAGAACGCCACGCCCTCTCGAGGGAGCGTGACGTGGAATCCATTGGCGTCTGCGCCATGCGCCTGCCGCAGGGATTGACGCATCGCGTCGAGCGTGACCGGCTGCGTGCGACCGATGTGATCCATGGTCCGCAGGGTGGGTGCGGGATCGGGGGCGGGCGGCTGCACCGGCTGACGATAGGTGTCCTGGCCACCCGAAGAGTTTCCGGAAGAGGGCGCCTGGGGCACGGCATTCGCCAGATGGCGAACGGCTTCGGCAATCTTGTCGGCGTGATCGACGTAGCTACCTGTCAGCAGCGCCTCGTGAGCCGGTGAGGTCGGCGGCCATTGGGCGCGTGGCGTCTTGAGACTCTCACCGGTGACCGCTTTCAAGCCCGCCGCGACGTCATGATTTGTCGCCACCACGAACCGATCGTTGCGATGCATGAACTCCGCATGGACCAGAAGCTCCGGCGTCGAGACGTCGGAGGCCTCTACGACCAGCACCAGGGCACCATCGTGCCCGGTGACGAACGTTCCAGCGTTACACGGATCGATCGCGACCACTTCCCCGCGGTGCTCGACTGTCACCGGATCGCGCGCCCACACGGTGAGCTGTTCGCCGGCCCGCGGCGAGCCGTCCGGGTTGTATGCCGTAATGACGGTGCGGTAGGTACTGCGATCGCGGTCAGCGCCGATGCTATCGCCGTGGGCATAGTGGTAGTCCTGAATCAGCCTCGACTGCGCCGACAGGCGCGGTGGTATCGGCAGGTCGAACAACTGGCTCTTGGTCAGCACGCTCACCATGAACCGCTCGTTGACAGGCATGAACGCCGCACGCACGTCGAGCGTGGGCCCGTGCCCGAGCAGCGTGGTCTCCACGCGGAGGAGGAGATGTCCGTCCGCGCCCGTCGTGCCCACGAACGAGTGGTCGTCGGTTTCGCTCGGGAGGTTCGACAGCACGCCCTGCAGGGGTACCATCGGCCCGCCACTCACGCCGACGCTGATCTCGGCGGGCTCGTTGCCGTGGCGGACGTACCAGGCCTTGATCTGATGATTCGGAAGGAGCGATCCGTCCGGTTGATGGACCATCAGGTCGAGCAGATACGCGTGTCGTTCACCCGAGTCGGACCCCGCCGAGTCGGCCGCCGTCATGATGTAGGGATACGACGGCCGGTCAAAGACGAGATCAGTGAGCCAGAAATGGCCGGGCGGCGTGATGCCGTGCAGCCCCGATCTCGACGAGTCATGGGTCCACACATCGTCGAAATTCCAGTAGGCGATCAGATCCGGCTCTGAGCCTCGAAGCTTGACGTGCATGCGCTCGCCGATTTCATTCGATGAGAGGATCGAATCCCATACGCGGACCTCGCCGATTAATCCGTGAAACTGCGAGGAGCTGTTGACCTCGGTCGTCGTGGCATCGGCTCCGAGATAGACCCACGCGCCTGGCGCGATCGCGGGCGGCTGGTTCGAATCGGTTTCGATCGGGCCGATGTCGCGCATCACCCCGTCCACGTACACGCACATGGTGGTGCCTGCGCGAGTCACCGCGATGTGGTGCCATCGGCCGTCGGCCACGTGCACTCCCTGCGTTCGAGCGTGCACCGTGGTCCAGGTTTCCCTGTTCTCGTCCTGGCTCGCGGAACTGCGGAAATGGACCTCTCCGCTGTCGATAGACAGGCGGAAGCCGAATCCACTGCGCCGGCCCGGACGAACGGACACCACATCGCCGCCGCTATTGGTGTTGACCCACGCCTCGACCGAGCACTGGGTCAAATCGCGTAGCCTGAAGTCGTTGCCGACATCAGCCGGACCGCTGAGCCCCTCGTGCCTGATGATTGAGACGTACTCGGCGCCTCCCTCCAACGGACCGCCCAACGGGTCCAGGCCGAGTCTGAGCGCATAGGTCTGTCCGAACACGACGCTGCGGAGCGTCGGCGGCATGGCATCCGTGGCGTCGCACGCAAAGAACAATGTGCCGGCCTGCCCGACGGAGCAGGTGCGAATCGGTGCGGCCGTGTCGAACAGACCGTGCAGCGTGCCCCGCACCGGATCGACCGAGGCGACCGTTCCCGACGATCGCGCGCAGAACAGACCGACATCGGTCAGCACCGCTGGATGCAGTCCCGCCGGCACGGTTCTGACGCCCGCAGGCACTTCGCATACCCATCTGAAGAGGCCCTGTCCAAAGCCGATGCCGTACATGATTCCGTCGTTGGTCGTGACGACCACGACATCGTCGTCCGGAATAGCCGTCACACCTGTAATCTTCCTGGTTGAGGGTGCGGCCGGATCAAGCGTGACGAGTCGCGTTCTCCACTGTTCCTTCCCCGCATTCTCGCCCTCCGCAGTGCGCGCCACCACCTCGGTGTCGGCACGGTCTACGTGAACGACGGAGTTCGATGCGACCGACACAGGCGCCATTGCCATGGTGGGGCGGCTGTCGCCATTGGACGCGAGCGCCGCGCGCCAGGTCGGCGTCGGCGGCGAGGCCGGCGACATCGCCAGCAGCACCACACTTCCTTCGCAACAGGCGGCGATGGCGCTCGCATGGCCGTCCTTCTTCTGGGCGAGCGCAAACCCTTGCACACTGCCGTCGGCTGGTTCCGGTTGCCACTTCCAGCGCATCGCTCCGCTGGCCCGCTCGTATACCGCGAGCTGTCCGGATCCGTCAGCGATGGCAACAGCCGACGCATCGGCCACTGGCGCTGGCGGATGCATCCTCGTGGAGAGGCCTGCTGTCGGCAGGAACGACCACCACAGCTGCGAGCCCGTGTCTGCGTCGACGGCGAACGCGGAAACGGCGTCGGTGTAATAGAAGACCCCATCTTTGCCCAGTGGGTGTCCCATGCCATGAGGCGTATCAACGCTCCAGCGTCGGCGGCCATCCAGCATGTCGACGGCATACAACTCGTGCGACGTGCCGTAGGCAACCACGCCCTTGGTTACCGCGGCGCGCGTGGTCGGCGGATGTCCGCCGCGCACGGACCAGTACCCGTGATACGGCCAGTGCGGGGTTGAGTCGTCGAACAGTTCTGGGAACACCGTATCCGCGAGTGCCAGATCGGTGGCGAGGGTCGCAGCGCCGCTATTGGTTGTGGTCCAGTGCGCCGGTGCCGCGAGGTTGGACAGATCCGGAGCTTCGGCGGATTGCAATCGAAGGTACGCGGCGAGCCCCGGTTCGTCGCCTATGAGGCGCGAACTCATTCGGTCGACGATCATCGGCTGCGCGAGCGCGCGATTCCACACGCGCAGGTCGAGGAGTTGTCCCCTGAAATACGCGGCGTAGGTGTCGGGCGCGCGCCGATAGCTGCCGACGACGAATTCCGAGATGGGCGGGATGGCGACGGTCGCGCTCTCGCCAAGGGCGACCGGAATGAATCGCCGGTCGACGAATACCTGCACGTCGTCTGCCGCGCGGACGACGGCGAGGTGGTGCCATTCACCATCGAGGAGATTGGTCGCGATGCTCTTGGCCAGATGACCGGACCGCCCACCGTTATCGAACACGCCGAAGCGAATCCGTCCTTCGTCGCCGACGTTCAAGCGCACATGGCGCCCCTCGCCGGTCTGGGAATACATCGAGATGATTTCGCCACCTGCGCTCGTACGAAGCCATGCCTCGATCGTCATTTCGCCCGCCGCGAATTGCCGCGCATCCACCGGATCATGCGCGATCACGTTGATCTTTGCCGACGCCCCATTGAGAAAGAGCGCAGATTCGGTGGAGTAGCCGTACGCCTGCAAGCCCGTGTCGGTCGCCACCACGAGGGCGCCGTTACCGATGGCAATGTCGCCCCGAGCATCAGCGCCCAACGAGTTGTCGGCGACCATGAGCCCAGGGTCGGTCAGGTACCGCAGGACTCGACCGCTCGGCAGTGCGACGCACAGTTCGCCGTCCGAGGCGGCGCGCACGCTCATTGGAACGCCGTCAGCCGGGTCAAGCGGCGCGTTCCAGCTACAGCTGACACCACTCGTGAGCTCGATGCGGAAAAACAAGTTGCGTTTACTGACGAATACGAGATGCCCGGGGTCCTCGAAGACAGCAGGTGCGATCGGCATAACATCACCGGGCGAGGTGATTTCCCATCGGACGGCGCCGCTAAACGCGTCGAGCAAGACCGGCCGCTCGCTGACGATTACGACCCCGGTGGCCACAGCCGTCAGGACACCGTGTGGGGGCGTGGCTCCGGCGCCGGTGAGCGGCGGGCGGCTATACCGCCACCGCACGTCGCCGGATCGCGCATTCAGCGCGATGACCTCGTTGTCAATCTGCGTATAGATGATGTCGCCCGAAGGACTGACGGCAAGAGGGCCAGCGGCTTCGGCATCCGCGGTCGCCAGTCGATTGCTCAGCGCCACCGACCAGGCGATTCCGCCCGTAACCGGATCAACCGCTCGGAGAAGCCGCCCGCTCAGACCGTAGATTAGGCCGCCCGCGACAACGGGTTCCCCGTGAAACGACCCGGAAATTTCGAGGCGACGCGTCCCGTTTGCCGGATCGATCGCTATCAAAACGCCGTCTGTGATCAGGTAAATCGAACCATGGCCACCGACCGCAGCCGACACATTGGCGGGCGTTGCAAGTTGCCATCGACTGCGTCCGTCATGCAGATCGGTGGCGACAACCGCATGCTGGTGGAATGAAAGAACGAGATCGCCGATGACAACGGGAGGCGCGATGCTTGGCGCACTTCCGGCGGTTGACCACAAGCGTGTGAGGTCGGGGCGTGTACGAGTCATTCCGTCACTCCGGCAGGTATGATGGGAAAGAGCGACGACGTCGGTCGAGGTCGCCCCGGGCGCGTGGCGAGACGTGAAAATATTACATCGAGCATCATCCCAAATGAGTGCTATTCGGATCGACAGCGCATTTGTCGTGCATGCCTGCCCATCGATCGCGTCTCTCCGACACCAGTAACGCCCTTTCGGAATTTCACGGTCAAACACCGCCGGGACACCGCTTTTTTGGATCTCTCAGGGAGTGTCAGATTTTTTGTGTGTGAGGCGGGTCACCGGTATTTGACCGCCTTGAAACGGTCGCCACGGCGTGATCGCGGACTCGGTTCGCCGGATATTGCCCGCCCGCAGCCTCCGAACACGATTGATTTTCCGGTGGCCCGGGCGATCCGCCTGGCGCGCGCTGGCCGGCACGCCGATGCCGCTCGCATATGCGCGGACGCGCTCAAGACCGCGCCGCCAGGCGTCGCAGGCTGGCTGCTGCCCGCCGAACCAATGCTGAATCCGATCGCGCGTCCTGAGATCTGGGCAGAAGCGCTCGTAATTCTGCGCGATCGCGCCATTTGACCGCCCAGTCAGATCTTTTCAGATCCCTTGTCAGGACTTGGCCTGGTGCGGACCTACCGAACGAGATCGGGACGGGAACCCGACTCTCCCCCCGCGCCTGCAAATGCCGCCGTAACTCGCTGGGGAACCTCTGGATCACAGCGAGAATACCGCCACTGGCTCCCCTGAGGTTCTCATAGCTCAGAAACACGACCGATGTCGCCGGTCGCGGGGCGATTGTTGGCCACGGCAATGACGTCATTCACGTAGGCGGTTGCACTGTGCGCGATGAATGGGAGGACAAACGCGGCGACGTATTCGGTTCCCAGCATGCTGAAGTAGCCGGCGGCGAACAGGACGTACCCGAGCAGGCCGAGCACGCCGATCTTAGTCACCTGGCGCAGGTACACACCGGTGATGCCGCCGAGGGCCAGGGCGGCCATGAGCATCCTCAAGGAATTACGCGCGATCACGTCGGTGGGGGTGATCGAGGTAGGGTCCAGGTAGGGGTGACTGATCTGGACGCCGATGAAGATCAGTCCGGCTAAGACTGCGGCAACACCGGCGACTCGGAACAGTGTGGTCGTGGTGATCGTCATGTCGTTCTCCTTGTGTGGGCTGGTCTGCACCCATCGAGGTGCGATCGCATCGAGCTGGTTGGAGTCAACCGAAAAGACTCCATCTCAGAAAGCTGCCGCGTCGACGGTGCTTAGCAAGCTCCGCGCGAAGTCCGCCTCGGTGACTGGCCGTGCGGGCACGCCAGCGCCCAGCGGCGGCTACTATCAGCTAGCGTCGGCTCACCGGAATGCACTGAGTTGCGGGTGTAGGCGGCGGTCGGATAGAGATAGAAGTGTTTCCCGATGTGCATAACCAGTCGTCGTCAATGTGAAGCTACCCGTCATGACGGCGGCGAATGGGGCTGGTCGGGTGCTGGCGAAGGCCTGGTCTGATGGCCAGGGCGATGAAGCCGACGGGTTCATGAATGACCCGACACTCATTGCGAACACCAGGAGCGGCGACGGCGACGGCGACTCCAAAATGGTTGGATAGCAGGAAGAAGATCATCAACAGACCGGTCATCAACAAGCAGTCGATGTGGGCCCTCAGCAAGTACTGGTAGTTCGGAAACAGTGTCTTCATGAACGCTGACGACCGAACGCCCGCCAGACACCACGCGAGTCCCAGAGTGATCAACAAACAGAGACTCCCGACGACCAATATGCTCGAGTAGTTGCGCATGACAGATCCCCTTCAATCCAAACATCAGGTGAGTCGCCGCGCCTCGGTCGCTCGCTGCCGGTTAACGCGGAAACTGGCCGGAAACTCCTTAGTCGCCCAAAACGGGCGAAATTGCAGCGTTTTTGAGGGGGTCAGTGTCGCGTTTTGTGCCAGCGGTGAGGCGTGGACTCCTTCACTCCATGCGTTCCTCCACGAACGCGCAGGTGACCTGGTTGTCGCCGCACTGTCGCGGCTTGCCGCACCGCCGAACACTCCGGGTTGTGGCGTGCAGGGGAGGCTGCTTCGGGACGGGGAGCGCGCCGCCGCGCTGCTGTTCCTCCCGTCGTATGCACAGCCACACTCCGACGTCACGAACACAAAACGTAACGGTTCAATAGACCGGCGCGCGCCGGTGTCCCGTCCGCGCGGTAGATCCGCGCCCGCTTCGCGTCCCCGACGCGCGATCAATCAGATATGTGGCCGCCGGCTCATGCGAGTAAAGCGGCGCGCGTCATTCACTTGCCGGGATGGTTGTTGGAGAAAAGAACCGCTGCGTTCGGATCAGGGCTTCGGATTAAGTGCGCGGACTCCGTTCGGCGCCGATTCTGAGAGCTGGCAGGGACAATTTCAGGGACAGTCGTGGGGACAATCGCCAGCGGTGTAAGTCCCGATCTCGTTTATACTTAGGTTCTCGCCGCGGTGAGGTGGCCGAGAGGCTGAAGGCGGCGGTTTGCTAAACCGTTGTAGGGGCTTTAAACTCCTACCCAGGGTTCGAATCCCTGCCTCACCGCCATCGTTCGGCCGTCGGCCTCACTCGGCGGTTCGGCAGGTCTTCGGGGTCAATGGCCGCCGCTTCGCGGCGTCCACAGTGCGAATCCCTGCCTCACCACTTCGGCCATCCCTCGGCCTTTGGCCTCGCTCGGCCCGGTAATCACAAGTAGCGACTGCTCACCGTCATCACTCGGCCTTCGGCGTCACCCGGTGGCAACACCTGCACGTACAAAAACACGGAGGCCACGGAGTTGTTTTGCCAAAGGCCAGTGCCACTTAGCAGCACTGGCGTTTAGAAACGTATTCTCCGTGTCGCCGTGCCTCCGTGTGTACGTCCGTGATCAGCGCCAGGCATAGCGGACGCCGAACGTGAAGTCGGGTGACTCAATCGCGCTAGCGCGGTGACCGCGCGATGCGAAACACGGCGAGATCGTCTTCTGTCATCCAAGGGACCACCCTCGTGTTCGATCCGATCAGGCGGTCGACGGCGGCCAGCTGATTCGCATTCATCAATCCGCGATGGATGGCGAGGAAACGGGCGTCGATCAGATCGATCACATTGTCGAAATCCGTCGCGATCTCCCGATCGGTGGCGCCGGTCTGTTCACCCGCCATCACCAGCAGCGAGGGATGCCGCCGATAGAACGCGAACACCTCGCCCGGCAGGCGCGCGACCATGGCATTCATGATCGGGCGGCGGTGGATGTGCTGATAGAACTGCAAGGCCTCGCCGCCGTTGCCGATGCGATCGAGGCCGGAGCGGACGCCGAACGGCACCTCGACGAGTGATCCCGCCTCTCCCGCCTCCGCAATCTGGCGATACGCATCGAACACGGGATAGGCCTGGGTGGCGAGCGGATGCTGGCTGCTCGCCAATGCCACGCGCAACCCAAGCGCGATACCCGCGCACCAGGCGACCTGCCGCGACGGCCAGCGGCTGAACACCCGATCGGCGACGAGCGCCATCACCGCGGCAACACCGATCGCGGCGGGGATGGTCAATCGCGACGGCGTGCGGAACTGCTGCAGCGGTTCCCACCACGCGAGCATCGCGAACGGCATCGGCATGCCGGTGAATTTCAACTCCGGCCCGAGCGCGAGCACCAACAGCGCCAGGGCGCCGGCGAGCCAGAAACGCATTCGTGCATCGCGACGGAGCAGGAATGTGCCCGCCACAGCGGCGACCGCGAGCTCATAGCCGCCAATGGCGTGCGGAAGTACCGACGGCACGAGATAATCCCACCACCGATACGAGTAACGTACGGCTTCCTGGTAGCCAGGCCTGGCGAGCGGGACTGCGTCCTGGGAAAATGCCGGATAAAGAACCGTGAGAAACGGCACCGCCGCGATCGCCGCCGCCGTCCCGAGCCCCAACAGGCGGCTCGCATCGAGATCGCGCTCACGGGCGAAGAACCACAACGCCAGGCCGACCAGCCAGAGCACCGTGAACAGCAGCATTTGCAGATCGGTGAACGCCGCTCCGATCAAGGCGGTGGCAAGCAGCAGCAACGATCCGAGTGCCGGCTTTGCCAACAAGCGGTGCGCGGCAATCAAGGCCGCGCAGGTGATCCAGGTCGCCGCGAAGATCGGCCGTCCGACGCGCATCTGATCGAGACTCGGACCGCTCAGCATCAATGCCGCCGCGGCCACCGTCGATGCGGCAGCGCCCGCGCCGATCTGCCTGAACAGCGCGTACGCCAGCCAGCCGTTCAGCACCAGCGTGAGGAGCAGCATCGCGTTGAAGGCCGTGAGCGCGTCGAACGTGGCGGCGATCGGATAGACCAGCAACGCCGGAAACAGACCGTAGGTGTGCGCGCGCAGGTCGGCGCCAAAGGGAATCAGGACGGCGTCGCTATACAGGAGCGATGCGTCCGTGTCGATAGCGTGCTGCACCCATCCGACGTTCCAGACCATCGTGGCCACGTCGATGTCCGCGGCCGTGCCGGGCATGTGGGTGTGCAGCCGCCACAGAAGCGGCGCCGCCCACGCCAGCGCGGCGGTGAGCAATGCCGCATAGGGCACCCATCTGCCATGAAGGGTCACGTCGGCACAACCCTAGCACCCCCTCCGAGCGTCCAACACCCATGCTGCTCCAGGACCTTCGCTTCGCCCTCCGCTCCTTTCTCCGCGCGCCGCGGTTCACCGTGCCGGCGCTGGTCGCCCTCGCGCTCGGGATTGGCGCCACTTCCGCCATCTTCAGCATCGTTCGGGGCGTGATCCTGAAGCCGCTGCCCTATCGCGACCCCGAGCGGATCGTGGCCATATGGGAGCACCGCGTCGACCGCAACCGGCCGCGCAACGTGATTGCCTCCGCAAACTTCGTGGCGTGGCGGGAACGCAACCAATCGTTCGAGCTGCTGGGGATGGTCGGCCCCTCGAGACAGAACGTCGTGCTCAACGGCCAACCGGAGGAAGTCGCGGGCTTCGTCGCCTCGTCTGATGCGCTCGCGGCGCTCGGCACGCAACCTCAGCTCGGCCGGCTCTACACGCCCGAGGAAGATCTCGCCAGCGCCGAACGCGTGGCGGTCGTGACCCACGAGTTCTGGCAGGCGCGGCTGGGCGGCAGGAGCGACGTGCTCGGCCTGCAGCTGACCATGAACCAGCGGCCGCGAACCGTCATCGGCGTGATGCCGCCCGGGTTCACGATCGAAGGCTTGCCGGGCGCCTACATGATTCCGTACGGCTGGACGGTCGAACAGCTGCGCAATGCTGCCGGGCGAGGGTCGTCGCACGGGATCGCGCGCCTGCGCGACGGTGTGTCGTTCGAGCAGGCGTACAGCGAAATGCGAACCCTCATGTCGCAGCTCGCGGTCGAGGCGCCGCAGCGCAACACCAACTGGTCGATCACGCTGGTGCCGATTCACGAACAGACCGTCGATCAGATTCGTCCGGCCTTGTACGTGCTGGGGGGCGCGGTGCTGCTCGTGCTGCTCATTGCCTGCGTCAACGTGGCCAACCTGCTGCTGGCGCGGAGCACGGTGCGGCAACGCGAGCTGGGGCTGCGCACGGCGCTTGGCGCGGCGCGCGGGCGGCTGCTTCGCCAGATGCTGACGGAAAGCGTATTGCTGTCGCTCGCCGGCGGCGCCGCGGGGCTGGCACTGGCCGTGGTGTTCCATCGCGGCCTGCTCGCGCTGGTGGCCGATCGCATTCCGGTGCCGCGGCTCGATCAGGTCGCGCTCGACGCGCCGGTGGTGCTCTTCACGCTGGTCCTCTCACTCCTGACCGGTGTGATCTTCGGCATCGTCCCCGCGGTGTTTGCCACCGGCAACGCCAACGACGTGCTGCGCGAAGGCGGACGTCACGGCAGCGGACCGCGAGCGCGCCGCGCGCTCGGCACGCTGGTGGTCGCGGAGGTGGCATTGTCGCTGGTGCTGCTCGCCGGCGCCGGCTTGCTGATTCGCAGCTTCATCGCGTTGCAGAACGTCGATCCGGGCATGCGGACCGAGGGCGTGCTCACCGCGCGCGTCACGTTATCGGGTCAGCGCTACGCCACCGAAAAATCGATGGGCGATTTCTATACCGAGGCGTTGTCTGGAATCGAGGCGATCCCCAGCGTGGAGAGCGCTGCCGCGGTGAGCTTTCTGCCCATGACCGGACTCGGCATCGGCACCAGCTTCTATCGCCTCGACAAGCCCGAGCCGGCGCCGGGACAGTTGCCGGGAACCGACGTGAAACCGGTGACGCCGCACTTCTTCAAGACGATGGGCATTCCGCAGCGTGCGGGCCGGGACTTCGCGGTATCCGACACCCTGGAATCTCCGAAAGTCTGCATCGTCAGCGAGGCGCTGGTTCAGCAGCAGTTTCCCAACGAGGACTCGATCGGCAAGCGGCTCGCGATCAGCATCGGCCGCCAGCCTGGTCCGTTCAATTGCGAGATCGTCGGCGTGGTCGGCGACATCAAGATGGTCACGCTCGACGGCACGACCAATCCCGCCGTGTACATTCCTCACACGCAGCTGTCGATTGGACTGATGACGTTCGTGATCCGCACGCCTCTCGAGCCGACGTCCCTGACACAGACCGTTGCCGCCGCGGTGCGCGAAGTCGATGCGAACCTGCCGCTCGCCGACGTGGCGGCGATGGACGATGTGGTTGATGCCACGCTGGCGCGCCCGCGAACCGTGTCGGCGCTGCTGATGGTGTTCGCGTTCATCGCGCTGGTGCTGGCCGGCGTCGGCGTCTACGGCGTGATGGCGTATTCCGTCTCGCAGCGCACGCAGGAGATTGGCGTGCGCATGGCACTGGGCGCTACCACGCAGTCGGTGTTCCGCATGATGATCGGCGACGCGTTGCGCCTCGTGGCGATCGGCATCGCGACCGGCGTGATCGCGGCGGCGTGGCTGTCGCAGTTCCTCACCACGATGCTGTTTCAAACGCAGCGCTTCGACGTGCTGACGTTTGCCGTCACGGCGCTGGTGCTCGGCCTGGTGGCGGCGTTCGCGTCGTATGTGCCGGCGAGACGCGGCATGAGGGTGACGCCGGTGGAGGCCTTGCGCGCCGAGTAATTGCGTGGCGGTCTTGACCCGTGGCCTTGATAAGTGCATGATAAGTGCATGGCGGTCAAGACCATCACCATCGATATGGAAGCCTACGATCTGCTTTCGCATCACAAACGCGAAGGACAGTCGTTCTCGCAAGTGATCAAGGCGCACTTCGGCGAGCGGCCGACAGCGGGTCGGCTGCTGGCGCGACTCCGGTCGGGCGCCATTCCCCCGGTCGATCAGGAATACCTGGACACCGTGAGGCAGCTGATTCGCGACCGAAAGCTCGAGCCGGCGCGGGCGATCAAGCTGTGATCCAGTTCGACAGCTCGTTCCTGATCGATCTCAACGAGGAGATCGCGCGAGAGGCTCCCGGCGCCGCGTTCGAGTTCATCGAGTCGCTTGACGCAGGTGAGCTTCTCGCGGTCTCAGTGCACACGGTGGCGGAATTGCGGGTGGGAGCCGAGTTGAACAGACACCAGTTGCAGATGCACGAAATGGTCGACCAACTGCTTGCCGGCTTCCTGACGATCTACCCGGACCCACGCTTCGCGACTGCTTATGCGAGACTCTGGCAAGCAACCAACAGCGCCAGACGCACCGTGCCCTCAATGGATCTACTGATTGCAACCGCCGCTATCGTCGAAGACGCGTCACTGGTGACGAGAAACGTGAAGGATTTCTCTCGAATCCCTGGCCTGCGGATCATGCGTTACTGATCGCGGACATAAGCAGCGCATCCACCGCTTCGATCTCGTCAGCGATGATGGTGTGCGCCATCCCCGGGTAGATGCGCTTGTCGACACGCGCGCCCATGCGCGCGAACAGCTCGGCCGATTCGTGCACCCGCTCGACCGGAATGTGCGGATCGACGTCGCTGCAGCCGAGGAACACCGGCGTGTCGCCGAAGGTTCCGGCGTAGTCGCGCGGCGTGCCCGGCGGTCCGATGATGCCGCCGCTGAAACCCGCGATGACGGCATAGCGCTGCGCGTGCCGCGCGGCGAATTCCAGCGTCAGGCACGCGCCCTGTGAAAACCCCATCAACGCAATTCGATTGGCCGGGATCTGCTGCTGCTGGAGCGTCTCCACCAATCGTTCGATCATTGCGAGCGCCGAACCGAGCCCTGGCTCGTTCTGCGGCATCGGCGCCAGGAACGAATACGGGTACCACGTGCGATCCGCCGCCTGCGGCGCCAGGTACGCCACGTCGGGCGCGGAAAACTCACCGGCTAAACCGAGAATGTCCTCCGCCGAGGCGCCGCGCCCGTGCAGCATGATGGCCACGATGCGGGCTTCTGTAATCGGCGGTCCGGCGTGCCGGACGGGATGGCCGGCGAGGGGATCTTGTGGCGTCATGTGATCAATCGATCGGCGTGGCGGCGATCTCGGCGCGGTGATGCTCGAGGAATGCGCTCACATCGTCCTGATTGACGGAGCGCTTCACCAGCCGCCTGCCCAGGGTTTCGGTATAGAAGCGGCGGTTGTCGGGGATTCTTGCGGAAACCGCGGTCAGGTGGTGGATGCCGAGCAGCTGCACTACCTGCCGACTGTAGTTCCCTCACCGGGTCCGGTCAACGCGGGAACGCCCGGGGACTGGTAACATCTGCGGCAACCCGTGGACCTGCTGCTCTACCAACTGAACATCTCGGGTCTCACCGTCACCACGGTGATGATCACGCTGTTCTTCGCCGTGCTGCGCCGGTCGATCCGCCGCTCGGAGATGCGGTGGTGGCTGCACGGCTGGCTGGCGAACGTGGCGGCGCTGGTCATCACGAGCGCGTTCTGGTACTTCCAGCCGCCGGCGCAATTTTTCGGCGCGATCTTCGCGGCGTATCTTGCCGCCAAGCTCGCTTACGTCTGGCTGCTCAGCCGTGGAGCGCTCGAGTTCTGCGGACAGCGGCCGCGCGCGATCGGCGCCGCGACGATGGTCCCGATCATCATCGCGGTCTGTGTGCCGTGTGTGCTGCTGTTGACGACGCGAGATCGACTCGGGCTCGTCTCGCAGCTCGCCATCGCCCTCGGGTTCGGCGGCGCGGCCGGCGCCATCTGGCGGACCGGCGCCCCATCGGCGTCGTGGCTCGCGATCGCCTTCGCGCAACGCGCGCTCCTGTCCGGCGCCGAAGCGGTCGCCTACGGCGTGAACGTGGCCGCACACTATTCGCTTGGGATCGGCGCGGAATGGCTCCTGGCCATGGGCATGGTGATCGCCGTGTCGACGCGGATGCAACGAGATCTGCAGGCCGCGAACGAGCACATGGTGTCGGCGCAATCGGATCTGCGCCGCCTGGTCGATCGCGATCCGCTGACGGGACTCGCCAACCGGCGCGCCCTGCCCGAGGTGTTTCGCTCGGTGCAGCCCGAGGGCGCCCTGCTGATCTTTTTCGATCTGAACGACTTCAAGCGGATCAACGACGAGCGCGGCCACCAGGTCGGCGATGAGTGCCTGACCCGTTTTGCGACGGCACTCACCCACTGCTTCCGGCCCAGCGATGCGGTGATCCGCTACGGCGGCGACGAGTTCCTCGTCGTGGCGGCCGGCGTGTCGGAAACCTCCGCGTACGAGCGCACGGATGCGGTGCGCTCCCGGGTTGGTATCGGCACCGGTGGCGCGTTGCCGATCCGCTTCTCGGTGGGCATGAGCCGCCTCCCTCCCGGCGGCAATCCCGAGGACGCGCTGCGGGAAGCGGATGAGGCGATGTATCGCGCCAAGCGGCGTCGCGCACCCCCGCGCGCGCGCGTGGAATCGGAAGCGGCACCGCAGCTCCCATTGAGCTGAGGATCGCGGCCTCCGGCAAGGGTCACGGCACCGGATTGACGGTTTCGCGGCGCGGCACGCGAAGCAGCGCCGGCTTGGTGACCAGCGCCGCGAAGCCGGCGTGCCGCTCGGCCTGGCCCGGTGTGGACAACCCGATGATCGGCAAGCGCTCGCGCACCTTGTGCAGCTCACCGGCGAACGCCGTGCCGCCGATTCCCGAGAGCTGCAGATCGACGAGCGCCACATCAAACCGCTCGTTGCCAGAGGTCAGCGACAAGGCCTCGTCGTGCGTGTCGGGTGCAATCGCCGCGAGACCCCAGACCTTGATCTGCCGCTCGAGCGCCTGCCGCGTGCCGGCATGATCGGCCACGATCAAGACACGCTGCAACGGCGACTTCGCCACGGCTTCGGCCGATGCCGCCGGACGCGGCTTCGCCGTGGGCGAGGCTGGCGTCGAGGTGACGATCGTAAACGTGAAGCGGCTGCCCTTGCCCGGCTCGCTCTCCACCCAGATGCGCCCGCCCAGCAGCTCGACGAGCCGGCGCGAAATCGCCAGGCCGAGTCCCGACCCTCCGTACTTTCTCGTCGTCGAGGCGTCGACCTGGGAGAAGGATTGAAACAGCCGATCGAGGCGTTCGCGGGGGATGCCGATGCCGGCCTCGGCGACGCTGAATCGCAGCTCGACCAGGTTCGGTTCCATCGACACGGCCCCGGCGTATGACGTGACGTCACCCGCATTCGTAAACTTGATCGCGTTGCTCAGGAGATTGAAGAGGATCTGGCGGAAGCGGCGCATTCGCAGTGCCTGCCGGTCGTCTTGCACCCCCTGAGGATAGTGCAGGTCCTCACCGCCGGCGATTGGGCGACCCGCACAGAGGTAAGATCGAACCTTCCGTGACGCCGCGTCTCCGTTTCGCACCCTCCCCCACCGGTTACCTGCACGTCGGCGGCGCTCGTACGGCGTTATTCAACTGGCTGTACGCGCGCCGGCACGGGGGCGCTTTCATCCTGCGGATCGAAGACACCGACGTCGAGCGTTCGCAGGCCGAAATGGTCACCGGCATTCTCGACGGGCTGCGCTGGCTCGGCATCGACTGGGACGAAGGGCCGGAAGTGGGCGGGCCACACGCACCGTACTTCCAGTCCGAACGGCTCGAACGCTATCGTGCCGCGGCCAAACAGCTGCTGGACAGTGGCCAGGCGTACCTGGACGAGGGCGCGATCCGGTTCAAGGTGCCTGCGGGACACACCTCGTTCACCGACAGCGTGCATGGGCCGATCGAGTTCGACAACGAGCACATCGAGAGTTTCGTGGTCCTGCGATCCGACACGCACCCGACCTATCACCTGTCGGTGGTCGTGGATGACATCGACATGGCAGTGACGCACGTGATCCGCGGCGACGATCACATTTCGAACACACCCAAGCAGGTGCTGCTCTACCACGCGTTCGGCATGACGCCGCCCACCTTCGCGCACGTGCCGCTGATCATGGGCCCCGACAAGCAGCGGCTCAGCAAGCGTCATGGCGCGACGTCGGTGATGGAATACGAGAAACAGGGCTACCTCCCCGAAGCCATGTTCAACTTCCTCGCCTTGCTCGGGTGGGGCACCGGCAGCAACGACGAGCTGTTCACGCGGCAGGAGCTGGTTCAGCGCTTCAATCTCGAAGGGATCAGCGGCGGTAACGCGGTGTTCAACACCGAGAAGCTCGATTGGTTCAATCACCAGCATTTGCTTCGGCTCACTGACGAAGAGCTCGTCGAACGCATAGGGGATCTGGGGCTTGGGGCGTGGGACTTGGGGCCAGGTCCGCGTACTCACGCAATTCTCGGGTTGTTGCGGCCCCGTTGCAAGAAGTTGACGGACTTTCAGGATCAGTTGCGACCGTTCTTTGAAGATCCGACCGAATACGATCCAGAAGCGATCAAAAAGCACCTTTCGACACCCGGTGCGAAGGATCATCTCGCCGCATTGCGCAATGCTCTTGCAGCCGCTGAATGGTCAGAAACCACGCTAGAAAAGGAATTACGCGCTCTCGCCGACGCTCGGACCATCAAGGCCGGGATGCTGATCCAAAGTACACGAATAGCGATGACCGGTCGTATGGTTAGTCCGGGACTATTTGAAATGGTGATTTTGCTCGGGCGCGGCACCGTGTTGCGCCGGCTCGATCGTTTGACGGAAACGTTATGAAGCGTCGTGAATTTTTGAAAGTGGTGGCAGCAGCGCCCATGTTAACGCGCGTACCCCAAGTCCCAGGTCCCAAGCCCCAAGCCCCCTTCGATTACATCATCGTCGGCGCCGGTTCTTCGGGCTGCGTGCTGGCGCACCGGTTGAGCGCGGATGCGGACGTGCGCGTGTTGTTGCTCGAGGCCGGCGGACCCGACCACGGGGATCCGGCGATCACGACGCCCGGCCGCTGGACCTCGTTGATCGGATCGAAATTCGATTGGGGCTATGCGACGGAGCCTGAGCCCGGCCTGCAGAACCGCCGCATCGCGTTTCCGCGCGGCAAGGTACACGGTGGGTCGAGCGCGATTAACGCGATGACCTACATTCGCGGCCATCGCCTCTGTTTCGATCGATGGAAAGAGATGGGCAACTCCGGCTGGGGCTACGAAGACCTGCTGCCGCTGTTCCGGCGCGTGGAACGCAACGAGAGCGGCGAAACCGAATATCGCGGCGGCGACGGTCCGCTGGCGGTGTCGTACTGCACCGATCCGCACGCCGGCCACCGGGCCTTCCTGGCCGCATCGTGGCAGAACGGGTTCAAGGCCGACGCCCGGTTTGACTTCAACGAGCCGTCGCCCAACAACATCGCCGGCTATTACCAGAAGACCATCCTCGACGGAAGGCGTCACAGCGTGGCGATGGCGTTTCTCGCGCCGGCGTTGACACGCCCGAACCTCGAGGTGCGCTCGCACGCGCACGCCGCGAAGCTGTTGTTCGAAGGCCGTCAGGCCGTGGGGATCGAGTACCTGCGCGACGGCAAGCCCGAGCAGGCGCGCGCGTCCAGGGAGATCGTGATCTGCAGCGGCGTGATCGATTCACCGAAGCTGTTGATGTTGTCGGGGATCGGCCCCGCGGATCACCTGAAGGCGCTCGGTATACCGGTGGTGGCGGACCTCGCCGGCGTCGGTCAACATTTCCAGGATCACCTCAAGCTGTCGATCCGCTGGAACGGCAAGACCGAGCTGCCCGGTTCCACCGTGACCGCGGGTATGTTCACGCGCTCTTCGCAATCGGCATTCGGCACACCCCCGGACGTGCAGTTCTATGTCGGCCGTGGGACCGAGGCGCCGGACAAGTTCGTCACCATCACCGTCTCTCTGGTGCAGCCGAAATCACACGGTGAGATCCGCTTGCGCTCGGCCGACCCGTTGGCGGCGCCGATGATCCGCGGCAACTATTTACGGGAGCAGGCGGATGTCGACGCGCTGGTGCGCGGCGTGCACCTGGCACGCTGGTTCGGCGAAGCGGAAGCCTACACGCCGTTACGGGCCGACGAGATCCTGCCCGGCGCGGCGATGAAGAGCGACGCCGATCTCGCCACCTTCGTGCGCAGGGACAGCGACACCATCTTCCACGGCTCCGGCACGTGCAAGATGGGACCCGTCACAGACGAGGGGGCGGTGGTCGATGCCTCCTTGCACGTGCGCGGCGTCGAGGGCCTGCGCGTCGCCGACGGGTCGATCATGCCGGAGGTGGTGAATGCCCCCACCAATGCGGCCAGCGTGATGATCGGCGAGAAGGCGTCCGAGCTGTTGCGCGGGTGACCTACTCGGCTCGCAGCGCGATCACCGGATCGACGCGCGTGGCACGTCGAGCGGGTACCAGACCGGCGGCCGACCCGAGCGCCAGGAAGAACAGCGCGGTCGATCCAAACGTCATCGGATCGGCGCGCGAGATCCCGAACGTCAGGCTGCCGAGCATCTCGGCAGCGGCGTAAGCTACAGGCACACCGGCGATCACGCCGAGGCCCGTGAGCACCACGCCTTCGCGCATCACCATCCATAACAGCGACGACGCATCCGCGCCCACGGCGGCGCGCACCCCGATCTCGCGAGTGCGCCTCGACACGGAGTACGCCAGCACGCCGAACACGCCGACGAACGACAACACGATCGCCAACACCGCCAGCGTGACGGCGATGGTCGCGCTCATTCGCTCGCTGGCCGGCGCGCTATCGAGCAAGTCCTGCAATGGCCGCGCATTGAGAAGGAACTCGCGACCGCCGTCGGCCGCGATCTGGCGAACGCCGGCGGTCACGCTGGCGATAGCGCTTGGTTGATGCCGGATCACCAGGCTTGGATAGCGGCCCGACTCCGGAAGCTGGAGCGCCGGGCGGAACACCATCGGCAGCTCGGTCCGCCGCGAGTGCCCCATCGTCATGTTGCGGACCACGCCGACGATCTCGACGTCCTGGTTGCGCGGATCGGTGCCGAAGCGAATGCGGCGCCCGATGACGGTGCCATCCCCGACAAGCATGCGCGCCAGCTGCTCGCTGACCAGGCCAACATGACGGCTCTGGGCGTTGTCGGCCCACGTGGTCTCGCGTCCGCCGAGCAGCGGCACGCCGAGCGTGTCAAAGAATGCCGGAGACACGGAGGTGCTGTGGGCGCGAGCGCTGCCGTCCGGGTCGCCGACGAAGGCAACGGGATCGCCCGGAAACTGCTGCAACACGCTCGACGGAAAGGACCGGCTAAATGCGACCGACACCACGCCCGGCAAGGCCGCGACGCGCTCGACGAGTGGCGAATAGTAGGCCGCGTTGTTCAGGGTTCGATAGGCGTTCGGCAACGGAAACAACCGCGCCACCATCACGTTCTCCGCATCGATGCCGGCATCGACCTGTTGCAGCAGGTACAAGGATCGCCCGAGCAAGCCGGCGCCGATGACCATCGCCAGTGAGAGCGCCACCTGGGTCACGAGCAGGCCGCGGGCCCAATATCCACTCGCCCGCGAGACGGTGCGCCCGGCGCCGATGCCCGCAAAGTCTCGCGTGGGCGCCGTGATCCAGATCGGCAGGATGCTCATCAGGCAACCGGCAATCACGCCAACGCCTGCCGTGACGGCGATCGCGAGCCCGTCTGGTGCGAGCTGCGTACCGCCCGTGACGATGCCCGCTGGCATCAGCGAGACGATGATGGCTACCAGGGCGAAGGCCAGCGGCACCGCAAGAGCGGCGCCGCCCAGCGACAGGACCAGGTTTTCGATCAACACCTGGCGGGCAATGCGCCAGCGGCTGCCGCCGAGCGCGAGCTTCATCGCGGTTTCCGGCCCGCGCTCAATCGCGCGCGACAACAGCAGCCCACCGAGGTTGAGGCACGCCAGCGCGAGCAGGATTGACGTGAGCCCAAACATCAACACCACGGGCTGCGCATAGAGATCGCGGTAGATCGAAAAACCGGTGCCGAAATGCTCGACGTTGGCGCGCGCGGCACGCATCGACCGCCGCTCGGCCGCTGCGAGGGCGGCAGGCACGGCGTACTCGAGGATCGCCGGCCATTGCGCGCCGAGCTGTTGCGCGGCCTGCGCGAAGGTCACGCCCGGCTTCAGCCTGCCCACCACGTGACTGGCGCCGGGCCGCCGATCCTTGCGCGCCGGCGACCAGGTGTCGAACGGCGTGAAGAAATCGATCCCCGAGTGCGCATGCAGCCCGATGAAACCTTCGGGCATGATGCCAATGATCTGCAGCTCAACGCCCTCAACGTGAAGCATCTTGCCGATCGCGGACGGATCGCCGTTGAACATCCGCATCCACATGCGATGGCCGATCACCGTGACAAAATTGCCGCGGCCATGCAGCGGTGCGTCGGAATCGTTGATGGTGCGGCCGAGGAGCGGCGGCACGCCGAATGTCTCGAAGCAGCCGCCGGTGACGAGGCCGCCCGACTGTTGCGCCGGTATCCCATTGGCTTCGACCGGCAGCAGAACACCCGCGTTATAGCCGCAGAGATTCTGCAAGGGACCGTGATCGCGCATCAACACGTCGATCGCCGGAATCGGCGTCAGTACACGCCGGCCTTCGGCGTTGCTGCCTGAGACCGCGATCAGGCCGTGCGGATCTTTGATGGGCAGCGGACGGAGCAGCAGCGCGTTGACCAGGCTGAACATCGCGCTGTTCGCGCCAATGCCGAGCGCCAGGGTCAGCAGTGCGGCGAGCGCGAACGCAGGCGAGCGGCGAAGGTGCCGCAGCGCGTAGCGAAGGTCGAGACCGATCGACTCACGCATGCGCGTGAGTGTAGAGCCGGCTCAGCACTCTGCCAAGTCGAATCCCCACACCCGCGCGCAACACTGTGCAAACCGCGCCTAGTGGAGCGACGAGTCGCGCGAGACCTCGCGCACCATCTCGCCGACTTCACTTTCTTTGGCCACCATGGCCACGTCGGCCTGCGCGACGATGCCGCAGCAGCTGCCGGCGGCGTCCACAACCGGAACTCGGCGGATCTGGTTCTCTTCCATCACCGCGACGATTTCATCCAAGGTTGTGTCGGCCAGCACGGCCACCACCGGCTGGGTCATCGCCTCCTGCGCGGAGCAGGCACTCGGATTCTTTCCCTTGGCAACGATCCGGCACACGATGTCGCGATCGGTGACCACACCGATGAGGCGGTTCGACGCGTCGACGACCGGGATCTCGCCGCAATCGGCTTCGACCATCAGGTTGGCGACTTCGTTGAGAGGCGTTTCCGGAGAGCAACACTGCGGCTCCGGGGTCATGACGTCCTTGGCGAGTTTCGACATGAAGCGATCCGATGCAAGTCTCCGGCCTACGCGAGAACTGGCAGTGCGCCAGGCTCGATGTGTATCTCGACCGCGCCGCCGTCGGCCTCACGCACTTCATCATCGACGTGATAGTCGTGCCAGCCGCGAACCTCGACACGTGTCGCACGCCACGTCTTCAGCTGCGCATGGCTCCGGTCATCGTCCCACCGGCCACGCAGATGGTCCGCGATCAATTCGCGATCGGCAGGTCCGGCGACGACCACCGACAACAAGCCATCGGCGGGATTGGCTTCATTCGAGAGGCGAATGCGCGGCCCGACCGACGGAATGTTGAGGATCTCGACGAGCAATGATTCCTCCTCGAAGGTCGTACCTTCGATGCTGAGCCCATAGCGACGAGGCTCGAGCGCCATCAGCGTCTCGAGGAAAACCTGTCGGGCCCTGGTCACATTCGCCACCGCATCCTGGCCGTTATTCTTCGGCACGGCTTTGGTTCCGGCCGCGATGCCGGCCGGAAGAAGTCCAACGCCAACGCCCTCGAGGAACAGGCAACGGCCCTTCGCGTCCTCGACGGCCCCGACATCAATATGCACGACCCGCTGCACATTCCACCCGTCGATGGCGCGTCGAGGGTCGGGATTGATGCCGAGACTGGCGGCAATGTTGTTGGCGGTGCCCAGCGGCACAATGGCGAGCGGGATTCGGCCGTGCGCGAGCGCGCGTCCGGCGCGCGCCACGGTGCCGTCGCCTCCGGCGGCGACGAGACAATCGTGCGGCTCGCGGCACGCCTGCCCGAGCTCCTCGCCGTGTTCGACGACACGGGCGATGTGGTGCCCTGCTTTTTCGATTAGGCGGCAGAGCTCGTCGAGAGAGATTCCCTCGCCAGCCTGTTCGTTCCAGTAGAGACAGACGCGCACTCACGCTTGTGTATGCACGGGGCTGGCCATCGCCTTGCACGTGCTTCCGGCATGCGAATCCTGGTGTGCAATGACGACGGCATTTACAGCCCGGGCATTGCGGCGCTCGCCGACGTCGCGTCCAACTACGGCACGGTCCGGATAGTGGCGCCCAACGTGGAGCAATCGTCGATGGGGCACGCCATCACCGCGGGCCGTCCGCTCTCGTACCGTCGAACACGGGTGGCGGATTACGACGCGTATCGCGTCAATGGCACGCCGGCGGATTGCGTGGCGCTGGGAGCCTATCAATGGGACAAGGTCGACGTGGTGCTGTCGGGGTGCAACCTCGGCTTCAATCTCGGTAGCGCCATCTGGCATTCGGGCACGCTCGCCGCGGCGAAGCAAGCTGTGCTGCTGGGCCTTCGCGGGATTGCGTTCAGCGCCCCGGCCGGGCTCGAGCAGTTCGACGACTTGAAGCCGTGGATGCATCGAGTGCTCGACGCCCTGTTGCCGCTGCGAGACTTGAAACTGGTGAGCGTGAACCTACCCCGTGAACCGCGCGGCCTCATCTGGACGCGCGTGTCGGTGCGTCAATACGACGGCGTGATCGTGCCGACGAAAGATCCGCTCGGCCGCGACATGTATTGGTTTAGCGTGACGCCGCTGTCGGGCGCCGAGGAAGGCACCGATCGATGGGCGGTTGAGCAGCGGTGGATCTCAATGACGCCGCTCAATCTCGACATGACCGATAAGGGAATTCTCGAACGCTACCGGGTGGAACACCCGCTCGACGGGGCGCTCGCAGCCGCAACCTCGCCGCCGCAGTCGTCACCCGAAGCCGTCAAAGAGGTGGAGGCCGAGGAGGCCGCGGCCGCATCGGGCACACAAACGCCCTGAGCCGAGTCGATTTGAACTTCCCGATACTCTATCGCGTATATTACCTACACTTAGACTATGAGGAATTTCCTCGGCGAATTCGAACAATTGCTGCTCATGGCGCTCCTGGCGGCGCGGGATGAAAGCTACGGCGTCGAGATTCGCCGGGCCATCGAGCAACGAGCCGGTCGCACGGTGTCGCCGGGCGCCATGTATACCGCGCTCGATCGGCTCGAACGGCGTGGACTGGTGTCGTCGCGGCTCGGCGATCCAACGCCGCAACGCGGCGGCAAGCGCAAGCGCTATTACCGCCTCGACCCTGCGGGCGAGACGGCGTTGCGCGAATCGCAGCGCGCCCTCGCGCGCGTGGCCGGCAATGCGCTGCCTGAAGTGGAGACGCCGTGACGCCGCCGCGCCTGCCGTTGTTGCTCCTGCAACGGCTGCTGCCGCGACCGTTACGCGAGCCCATCGCCGGCGACCTCGAAGAAGAATGGCGCCGCGCGGCACGCCCCTCACCGCTGCACTTCTGGAACCTGGCGCTGCGATCGATCGCGTCCTGCTGGATCGACCGGCTGCGAAGGGACCATCGTCGGCGCCCTCGAACTCAACACGTCAACCCTCGAGGAGATAGCGTGATGCAATCGCTGATGCAGGACGTTCGTTACGGACTCCGCTTGTTGTGGCGCAGTCCCGTCTTCACGATCGCGGCGGTGGTCACGCTCGCGCTCGGCATCGGCGCCAACGCCGCCATCTTCAGCATCGTCAACGTCCTCTCGCTCAAACCGTTACCGTACGAGGATCCCTCGCGCGTGGCGTTCGTGCTCGGCTGGGACCTCGAAGAGAACGACATGCGGTTCAGCCTGCGGCACGCGGACTTTGTCGATCTGCAGCGCGCGTCGACGTCACTCGACCTCTCCGCGTACTCGTATCTCAGCGCGAACCTCACCGGTGGCGAGAACCCCGATCGCGTCCAGGCGTATCGAGTGACGCCAAACACCTTCTCGCTCCTGGGTGTTCCCGCCGCGGTCGGCCGGGTCTTCGAGAGCGGCGATGCGGCGGCCGGCCGGTTCGATCTCGCGGTGATCAGCCATGGCCTGTGGCAACGCGGCTTTGGCGGGGATCGCTCGATCGTGGGTCGCCGGATCGTCGTCAATGGCCTGCCGTACGAAGTGATCGGCGTGATGCCGCAACGATTTGAATACCCGGTGTTCAATTTCAAGGGCGACCTGTGGATCCCCTGGCGCATGGCCGACTCGGAGCGTGGCCAGGCCGCGGCCACCGGCAGCGCGACGGTAGTGGCGCGGTTAGGTCCCGGAGTGTCCTACGCGCAGGCGCAATCTGAAGTGGACGTGCTGATGCGCGGCTTTGCCGATCGGTATCCCGCCACCAATCGCGGCCTTGGCGCGCGACTGATGGAAATGGGCAAGCTGGATGACGAACAGGCGGGCCCTGCGATCGCCATCCTGCTCATCACCGTGGCGATGGTGCTCGTGCTCGCGTGCGCCAACGTCGCCAACCTGCTCCTCGCGCGCGGCGTGGCCCGCCATCGAGAGCTCGCGGTGCGCGCGGCCATGGGCGCAAACCGGCTGCGTCTCGGTCGCCAGCTGATCGCCGAGGCCGGCGTGCTCGCGGCTGCGGGCGGCGCCATGGGCGTGGTGTTCTCGTTTATCGCCCTTGAGGGCATTCGCGCGTCGCTGCCCGAAGCGTTGCTCGCCACCGTGCCGAACATCAGCGAGCTTGGCGTCGATCGGACGACGCTCGCCTACACGCTGGGGATCTCGGTGCTGACCAGCCTCATGTTCGGCGTGGTTCCGGCATGGCGGGCCTCGCGCGATCGCTTTGAGGACGCGCTGAAGGAGTCCGCATCGGCCGGCGGCAGCCGCGGCACACGGCGCCTTCGCACGGCCCTGGTGATCTCGGAAGTGGCGCTGGCGACGATGCTGCTGGTAACTGCCGGCTTGCTGGTCCGGAGCTATGGGAGCCTGCAGCGCGTCAGCCCGGGATTTGTAGCCGCCAACGTGATGACGGCGGCGCTGACCCTGCCGGAGCACAAGTACACAGACGCGGCGTCGCGGCAGCGGTTCTTCGAACAGCTGCTCGAGCGCGTGGAGCAGTTGCCGGGCGTCACGGCATCAGGTCTCGTCAACGTGCTGCCGTTCAGCACCTACGATCGCGGATCGCGGCTGGTCATCGATGGCGCGCCCATTCCCGATCCGGGCCGCGAGCCGCCGATCGCGTTTCGCGTGGCGAGCCCCGGCTATCACGAGGCGATGAGCATTCCACTGGCGGCCGGACGAATGTTCGACCGGCGCGACACGCTGGACGGCGAGCGTGTGGCCATCGTCAACCGTCGCACCGTCGAGCAGCACTTCGGGGGCCAGTTGCCGCTGGGCCGCCGCATCAGGCTGGGCGGCGCCGATGAGCCTTGGCTGACGATCGTCGGCGTGGTCGGCGACGTGCGGCACTGGTCGCTGACGCGCGCGCCGCAACCCGAGGTCTACGTGCCGATGTCGCAATCATCGGCGGCGACGATGATGCTGGCGGTGCGCACGACGGCTCGCCCGGAACATCTGACCTCGCCGATGCGCGCGGTGGTCCAGGACATCGATCCCGAGCAGCCGATTTATCACGTCAAGACGCTCGACGCGCTCGTCAGCGACGCGTTGCTACCAAGCCGAACGTCGGCGAGCATGGTCACGCTGTTCAGCGGGCTCGCGCTGATCCTTGCCGCGATCGGGATCTACGGCGTGGTCGCGTATGGTGTGAGCCAGCAGGCGCGCGAGTTTGGCGTGCGAATGGCGATGGGCGCAACGCCCCGGGATGTGATGCAGCTGGTGCTGCGTCATGGCCTGATGATGATTGGCACGGGTGTGGCCTTGGGTATCGCGGGCGCGCTGGGCCTGTCCGGACTCCTCCGCGGCGCCTTGCACGGCGTCAGCTCGACCGATCCTGGCACTTACGCCGTCGCGGCCGTGGTGCTCGCGATGAGCGGCGTGGCCGCCTGTGCCGTGCCCGCGTGGCGGGCGTCGGCCACCAAGCCGGTCAGCGCATTGCGCGCCGACTGATTCCGGCGCACAATGGAGTCACGTCCGGTCCCGCCAGCCACCAGACGAGCAGGTAACGTTTTATGCGCACGCTCTGCTTCGTCCTGTGCCTGTCCGCCTTGCCGGCATCAGCCGCAGCCCAACACAGCTTTTCGCTGCCGCCCATCGGTGGTCCGCTTCCATCCATAGGCCTGCGGTCACCGCACATCCCGGCGTGGGAACGCCCGCAAGTGCCGGCGTGGGAACGTCCGCAAGTGCCGGCGTGGGAAAAGAACCGCATCCCGCCATGGGAGCGAGGCCACGTGGCGCCTCCCAACCTCGTCGATCACCAGCAAACGCGGCGGCGCGGGCCGCAAGTCGTCTACGTGATGCAGCCGTATCCCTTCGAAGTGCAACCGCAGATCGTGATCGTGGAGCGGCCGGTGACGCGCATCGTGGAAGTTGAAGTGCCGGCGAGGCAGGCGCCGATTGAGCCGCCGCCGATAGAGCCGGAGCCGCCATTCGTGCCGAGCGGCGACCGAACGCTGTACATGATTCCCGGGTGTTACGTCGGGAACGTGCCGCCGAAGGACGTCAGGCTGCCCTCGAATTGCGACTTGACGAAGCTCACGACGTTTACGCCACAGGAAATGTGATCGCCATGCGATACCTCATTGTTCTTGTCGTCTTGATTCTCCCAATCCCCACCGGCGCCGAACAGCGCTCGCGGTCGCATCGGCCTGCACAAACGCCCCCGCCGGCGCAGTTGAGGCCGGTGATTCCGTCGTCGGTGGCGCCGCGGGAATGGCAGCGGCCCTACATGCCGGGGGAAATGTCGCGGCCGTCGGGGCGGCGCGGGCATCACCGAAGAAATATGCTGCCCTGGTGGTTTTATCCGGGTTCGCAGCAGCCGCACTTCGGTGGCAGCTATTACGCGCTGCCCTATTCCGGCTACTACCCCGCCGAAGACGCTCGCGAGTCGGCGCCGCCTCGGGAAGCCGAGCCTGCGGCGATGCGCGCCACGGGGGTACTGCGGCTGGACATCACACCTGCGACCGGCCTGCAGTATTACGTCGACGGTATGTACATCGGGTCGTCCTCGGAGCTAGGCACCGAGTTCGAAGTGAACGCCGGCGCGCGGCGGATTGAAATTCGCGCGTCTGGCTACAAGCCGGTTGTGTTCGACGCGCGATTCGTTCCGGGTGGAACGATCACGCGCCGCGGCGCGCTCGAACCGCTCGAGGATGTGTCGACGCTGCCGAGAGCTGCCGGCAGCAGGACGATGTACGTGATCCCGGGTTGCTTTATGGGCAACACCCGGCCGAACCCGAGCGCACTGCCAAAAGGTTGCGACCTCGGACGGCTGACCACGCGCGACGGCTCATGACGTGTATCGCTTGAGAGCGCGAAACGCGGCGAGCATCTCCGCGTAGGTGAAATTGGCGTTGCGCCCGCTCGGATTCGGCAGCACGAACACGGCGGTGTCGCCGATCTTCTCCGGCTGCCGTCCGAGCGTCACGGGACCTTGCCGTTCTGGAAACATCGCGCGAAACACCGTGACGCCGACCATCGCCACCACCTGCGGCTGGTAGCGCAGGATCTTGCGCCGCAACTTCAAGCGGCCCACCACGTACTCCGCGGGCAGCAGCGTATCGATGCCCGGCGTCGCCCGCGCGCAGATGTTGGTGATGCCGAACCCGAACTTCGGCAATCGATCGTCGTCTTCATGGGTGATCGGCTCGGGCACGAGACCAGCTGCGAACAACAGCTTCCAGAATCGATTCGAATAGCCGGCGAAGTGATGCCCGGTTTCCGCGGAGCGCACGCCGGGATTGATGCCGACAAACAGCACGCGGACGCCGGGTTTGATGCGATCGCGGAGTGGGGCCAATTAATCCAGCGCTCCCTGCCTTGGCGGCATGACCACCATGTTAGTCTTTGATTGCCAGCCATAAATATGGCAGGATGATGAAATGCGCACGACAATTGACATTCCGGACCCGATGTATCGACGCCTGAAGTCGCGGGCCGCAACCGAGGGGCAAACGGCGAAAGCGCTGATCCTGCGGGCAGTCGAGCAAGTCCTGGCGTCGAAGCCTGCTTCGGGGAAGAAACTAAAGGCGCCCGTGATCGCGTCAAGGCGACCGGGCACGATGATTCTCGACAATGCCAGGATTTACGACGTCATTTCTTTTCCCTGACATCAACGTTTGGGTGGCGCTGACTCATGGCCGCCACGTGCATCATCTGGCAGCCAACGACTGGCTCGATTCGCGCGACGTCGACGTCCGGCTCTGTTTCTGCCGATTCACGCAGCTGGGCCTCCTCCGATTGTTGACCGCGGAGGCCGTGATGGCCGACGAGGTCCTCACGCAACGCGAGGCGTGGGCGGCGTACGATCGGTGGGCCGGGAAGGAGCATGTGAAATATCTCGATGAACCGGCTGGCCTCGAAAGGCGCTTTCGGGAACTCACGCGCACCACGCGCTGCTCGCCGCAGGCCTGGGCTGATGCCTATCTCGCCGCCTTCGCCGAGGCCTCGCAGGTGACGCTGGTCACATTCGACCGCGCGTTTCGCGGTACGGTGAGGCCGCTCATCCTGCTGGAGGAGTGATCATGCGCATGGTTGCGATTGCCGTGATGACGGTAGTGTTGAATACGCCGGTCGCCGCGCAGACCGCTGCGGATCGCGACGCGGTGTTAAAGACGGTGCAGGCGTTTTTCGACACCATGACGGCAAAGGACGTGGAGGGGGCGCGGAAGATCCTGATGCCGCAAGGCCGCTTTCACGCCATGAGCATGCGCGACGGCAAGCCCGACACCCGCGCGTTCTCCAACGAGGAGTACTTCGGCATTCTGCAAGCGGAGAAGAGGACGCTGCGCGAGCGCATGTGGAATCCCGAAGTGCGCGTACACGGCCTCATCGCCACGGTGTGGACGCCGTACGACTTCTGGATCGACGGCAAGTTCAGCCACTGCGGTATCGATGCGTTCGATCTGATCAAGACGGAGGAAGGCTGGAAGATCGCCGGCGGCGCCTACACACTCGACGACACATGTGAGCCGAGCCCGCTTGGCCCGCTCAAGCAATAATCAAAATTGAATCTTCTCTCCCGGTAACGCCGGCGTCGATTTCGGCGGCACGCGGTGGCGGCTCGCCTGCTCGTAAGAGTGGGCGAGCTGCAGCAATGTCGTTTCGCTGAACGGACGGCCGAGCATTTCGATCGCCAGCGGCAGGCCTTCCGCGTCCATTCCCGATGGCAGGACGATCGCCGGCAGACCCGTCACCGCGCTGATGTTGTTGTCGCGCGGGCCATCGTCTGCCGCGCCAACCTTCGGCGCCGCGAGCGGCTTCATCGGGTAGAGGAGCGCCTCCACACCATACCGATTCATCACGCCAACCAGGAGGTCGCGCACCATCTTCTGATTGGCCAGGCGTGATTGGTACTCGACGTTGGTCTCGAGAGTGCCGGCCTTCATCGTTTCGTGGAAGCGCGTCTCGAGGAGGCCGCCCTTGAGCCACTTGCCGCTCGCGTACAGCTCGGCGAAGGTCTTCATCGGGCTCGCCGGACCGCGCCGGCGCAGATACGAATCGACCGACTGCTGGAGCTCGTAACTGTTGACGCGCAGCGTTGGCATCAGGCCAAGGAGATCGACGCCGGTGGCAAGGCCATCGACCACGATCGCACCCTGGGCGCGCATCAGATCGAGCTGCTTCTCGATCAAGGCGTTACCGGCCTGCGCGAGATCGCCCTTGCGGAACATGTCGCGCAGCACGCCGATGCGCTTGCCGCGAAGCCCCGTCGCGGACCACGTGGTGTAGGTGGGCACCGGCCGCTCCAGATTCTCCGTGGTGGTCAGGTCGTCCGCGTCGAAGCCGCGCATGTGCGTGAGCAGGATGGCCGCGTCGGCCACGGACTTGGCGAGCGGGCCAATGCGGTCCTGCGTGAACGAGATCGGAATCACGCCGGCCCGGCTCACCAGGCCGCGCGACGGGACCACGCCGACCAAGCCGTTATTGCTGGCGGGGCTGCGCACCGATACTCCCGTTTCGGTGCCGAGGCCAACCGTCGCAAAGCCGGCGGCGATCGCCACACCCGTGCCGCCGCTCGATCCGCCGGGACCCTTGGTCAGATCGTACGGATTCAGGATCTGCCCGCCGACGGTGCTGATCCCCGCTGTGGACTGGGCCATTTCGTCCATGTTCGTTTTCACGAAGATGATCGTACCCGCGTCGCGCAGCCGCTGAATGATGGTGGCATCGCTGGCCGGGTGACTGTTCGCAAACGCCTCGTTGCCACCGGTGGTCGGCATGCCGGCGGTGTCGATGTTGTCTTTGACGGCGATCGGAATCCCGTGAAGCAGGCTCCGGCGTCCCCTGGTGCCGCGCTCCTGATCCAGCTCGCGCGCGATTTCGGCCGCGCGCGGGTTGATCGCGAGAATCGCCCGGAGCCGCGGTCCTTGCTTGTCGTACGCTTCGATGCGTTTGAGGTAGAGGCCGACCAGCCGTTCATAAGTGAGGGCGCCCGCATCCACGGCGGCGTGAATGTCCGCAATGCTGGCGGTGAGGAGATCGAATGAGCGCGTCTGCGCGCGTGGATCTTCAGTGGCAACAAGGACGGCGGCGGCGAGACAAACAGAAAGGGCGAGGCGTCGTCGAAGCACGCGCAATGCTATCTCAATCCGCCTCCGCTCTGCTTCAATGCCCGGCGAGCTTCGGCGGGACAGGTCCGTTGAGAAATGCGGTGAGGCAATCGCCGAGGACGTCCACCGCGTAACCGCCTTCCTGAACAACGACGGTCGGCAGCCCGAGGCCTCGCACCCACGTGCCGATGCCGGCAAAGTCATGCGACTCGAGTTTCAGCACGCCGATCGGATCGCGGGCGTGCGCGTCGAAGCCGAGCGCCACGACGAGCGCGTCGGCATTGAACGCGCGGATTCGATCGATGGCGCGATCCACGGCCGCATGCATCACTTCGCCCGTGGATCCATGCGCCAGCGGCAGGTTGAGGTTGTATCCCTCGCCGGCGCCGATGCCCTGTTCGCTCGTGTAGCCGGTGAAGAAGGGATAGTAGTTGCGCGGATCGGCGTGGATCGAAATGGTCAGCACGTCGGCACGGGCGTAGAAAATCTGCTGCGTGCCGTCGCCGTGATGGGCGTCGACGTCGAGGATGGCGACGCGATTGAAGGTGCCGCGAAGCCGCTCGGCCACGGCGGCAGTGTTGTTGACGTAGCAGAATCCTGACGCGCGATCCGCGCGCGTGTGATGGCCGGACGGGCGACAGAGCGCATAGGCCATCGGGGGACTTGGGTCTTGGGTCTTGGGACTTGAAAGAATGGCGTCGGCGGCGGCGATGGCCGTGTTGCACGACTCGCGAACCGACAGCCACGTATTCGGACCCATCGGCACCGACAGATCGCCGAGATACCAGCCGGCCTGCGCGATGATGTGCTCGGCCGGACATTCCGGCCGGGCTGCGTCTTCTGGCCGTCCGCTCCAGTACGGAAACGTGTTCGGCCACACTTCGGGACCGCGTTCCGGCAACTGCTGCCATCGCTCCCACGCGGTTTCGAGAAAATGAAGAAAGCCCTTCGTGTGCACGGCCGCTCGGGCATCGGGATAGTCCGTGGCGGGCGCCTCAGGAGTGATGCCGATTGAACGAAGTGCGCCTAACAGCGCCTCGGTGCGCGCCGGCACATCCTTCGGCGCCACGAGGCGGCCGAAGCGCATGTACTGAAGCGGATTGTGCGCCGCTTGCGATGGGTGATAGAAGGCGCGCACGGGTCAGCGCCCGATGCCCACGACGTGGCCAAGCGTCCGGACGATCAGCAGCCCGTTCGAGATCGCCGGCGAGGCCATCACCACTTCGTTCATCGGATATTTGCCGAGCTCGGCGTATTCACGGCCCGCCTGCACGACGTACACGTCGCCGTCTTCGCTTGCGATATAGAGCTTGCCGTCGGCGGCGATCGGCGACGCCGTGAACGCTCCGCCGCCGCCCACGCGCGCGCGATAGAGCCGCGTTCCGCTCTCGACGTCATACGCGGTGAGGATGCCGTTGTTGTTCAACGTATACAGCTGGTCGCGATAGACGATCGGCGACGAGATATAGGTGCCGTCGCGGTCGTGGCTCCAGGCAATGGCGTTGCTTTCGGACTTCCCTGCGGGCAGCGAGATGTCGCCGCGCGCGCCGGCCCGAATCGCGTACACCGGGCGCACGGGCGGATAACCTGCCGTGACGATGGCGAGGTTGCGATGGACCACAGGAGTGCCGATCGCGATTTCCGAATTCGGCGCCAGCGTCCACAGTAGCGAGCCCGTTGCGGGGTCATAGCCGCGCACTTTGGTGCCGTTGGTGACGAGCTCGTCGCCTTTGGCGCTGGTGATGACCGTCGGCGTGGCCCACGTCGACACTTCATCCGCGCGACTTGTGCGCCACAGGTCGCGGCCGGTGGCGAGATCGAACGCGGCGATGAACGAACCCCGCGATTGATCCGCCTGCACGATCACCGACGACTTGTAGACGATCGGCGAGCTCGAATGGCCCCACTGGTAGCTCGGATCCAGGAACCAGCCGCTATCGAGCGCGCCAATCTCTTTCTTCCACACCAGCGATCCGTTCATGTCGTAACAGACCATCAGGCCGATCGATCCGAACACGGCAACGATGTGCTGGCCGTTGGTGACGGGCGTGGCATTGGCCTGGCTCGACTTGAAGTGACGTTTGGTGATCGGCTTGCCCACGAAGGCATCGCGTTGCCAGGCGACTTTGCCCGTCGCGAGCTCGAGTGAATACACGCTGAAGGTGTGCGTGGGCAGCGTCTCGATCGGCTTGACGTCGCCGGTGAGGCCGGTGCGAAACGTCTTGTCTTCCTCGCTCGCTGCCGCGGCGACGATGACGCGGTTGCCCCAGACAATCGGGCTCGAGGTGCCAAGACCCGGGATCGCCTTCTTCCACTTGATGTTTCTCCCGGTCACGACATCCCAGTCGGAGACGGCGCCTTGTCCATCGGCAACGCCGGTGGCATTCGCCCCGCGGAACGCAGGCCAATTGCTCGGCGCGGTGCGTGGAGCCTCCGGATCGGTCCGCCTTTCAGGACCACCCCGACCCGTGCCGCTCGCACTCGGATCCGGCGCGGCCGATGTCGCATCGCCGAATCCTTCGCGTACGTATGGAACGGATGACCGTCCGCGAACGATCGACATGCGCTCGATGATGCCGCCCCGACCAGCCAACGCCACACTGACTTCAGGCGCATCGTCGGCGATGAATCGCCGCTCTTCGATCGGTCGGAGCCGCAGTGGCGGCTGGCCCTCGCCCGTCAGCACCAGCCGAGATCCGTCGAACGCGATCCTTACCACGGCGCCCGTGGACACGTTCTGATAGTTGCCTTCGTACGACCGCAGTAGTCGGGCGTCAACGGAAATGATCCGGGGCGCGGTCGCCGGCGTGGCGTCCGCGGCCGCCTTCACCATGGCGGCAATCGCGGCGTCACCGGCCTGGGCGGCAATCGCGTTCGCGTTGGCCAACGCCGCGGCGTCGGCTTGTTTGGTGGCCAGCGCCACCTTCACCGCGGCGGCATCGCGCCGGCGAATGGCTGCGTTCAACACGCCGACCGCGCCTTGCGCCTTGTGCTCGAGCAGGTAGACGGCGATGTTGAGGTGACCGCCGCGCAGGGCGAAATCGACCGGCCGGGATCCGTAGAACGAATCGACGACGTTCACATCGGCGCCGCGCTCGACGAGCAGCTGGACGATATCGAAGTGGCCGCGTTCGGCGGCGAACCCCAGCGCGCTGACGCCGTATTTATTAGCGGTGTTGACGTTGACACCCGTGTCGAGCAGGGCGACGACGCTCGCCCGGTTGCCGGCTCTGGCGGCATCCAGCAGCGCCTCGGCCGGCGACGGCTGAGCCTGCAGCGTGACGGCGAGAAGCGGGGTGAACGCCAGTGCAAAACGCATGGGCTGAGTCTAACCGCCGGTCACGGGAAACCGTGTACGCTTTTCGACTGAGGATGATTCGATTTCTCGCGGCATGTGCGCTCGCTCTCCTGTTCTGCTCCAAAGCACAGGCGCAGGACCCGGCCGGCTTCCGCGTGTTAAGAGCGCCGGAGCCGCCGAAGATCGACGGGGTCCTGGACGATGTGGCGTGGGCGCAGGTGGCGCCGATGCCGACCGACGGTTGGGCGTCCTACGACCCGAACCGCGGCGACAAGATGCCCGCGGACTATCGCACCGAAGTCCGCGTGGCCTACGACGATCGCAACATCTACTTCGCGTTCCACTGCTTCGACAACGAGCCCGACAAGATCCGCACCAACGTCAGCAAGCGGGATTCCGCGTTCAACGACGACTGGCTGGCCGTGAGCCTTGATTCCGCCGGCACGGGCCAGGCGGCGTATCACCTCTTCACCAATCCGAGCGGCAGCCAGATGGACGCGTTGAATACGTCGGCGTCGGGCGAGCAGTTCGATGCGGATATGGTCTGGTACAGCGCCGCCAAGACGACCAGCGACGGTTATGTGGTCGAAGTGCAGATCCCGCTGCAGACGCTTCGCTTCAGCGGCGCCGACGAAGTGCGGATGGGCCTTGTGCTCTTCCGCAAGGTCAGCCGCATCGGCGTGTCGTATGCGTGGCCGGAGCTGCCGCCGGGCCAGTGGGTGTTCGATCGGCCGGCGCGACTCCTGTTCAGCAACCTGAAGCCGCGACGGCTCGTGGAGCTGTTGCCGAGCGTGACCTACAACATCAGCCAGGCACGCGAATCCGCCGACCGGTGGAGTCCGTCCGACGACAAGTACAACTTCGGCTTGAACGGCAAGTTCGGCATCACCTCGGGCATCACGCTCGACGGCACGATCAACCCGGACTTCAGTCAAGTCGAGAGCGATGCGTTCCAGGTGCAGGTGAACCAGCGCTTCCCGGTGTTCTTCTCCGAGAAGCGGCCGTTCTTCATGGAAGGCATGGGGCTGTTCAACATTGCCGGCGCGGGTGGCGATGGCAACATGCGCACCGGCGTCCACACCCGTCGCATCGTCGATCCGATCTTCGGCAGCAAGCTCACCGGCACCATCGGCAAGACCACGTTCGGAGTGCTGAATGCCGCCGACGACAAGCCGGATGCCGGCGACGTTCCCGCGGAGCTCGCCGAGCGCAACAAGATGTTTACGATCGGCCGCGCCACCTATGCGCTGCGGCGAGCGGACTACCTTGGCGCCATCTTCACGCATACCAACTTCAACGGGCGCGACAATCTCGTCCTCGGCGGCGACGTGTCCTTGCGCCCCTCGTCGGCGCAGCGCTTCAACGCGACGTTCCTGACAACACGCACCACCGATCGCGTCGAGCCTGAGACGCAAGGCAATGCGGCGCAGGTGTCGTACGGATACGAAACGCGCAAAATCAATATCGGCGGCCAGCTCGAACACTACGACCGTGACTTCCAGATGGACACGGCGTTCTATAACCGCACCGGGTTCACGGCCGGGTGGATGTTTGCCAGCTACAGCTTCTATCCGAAGCAGGGCACCGATTTCTGGCTGCAGCGGTGGCACCCGTTCATCTTCACGAAGGTCGGCCACGACGACATTCAGGACGGCAGCGAAGCGTTCTTCAACACGGGTCTTCGCTTCAATTTCACCCGCCAGGGTTTCGTGAACATCGCTTACGGCCGCGGCCATGAATCGTGGCAGGGGCGCGAGTATCGCGTCGGTCAGGACATCAACGTCTTCGGTACGGTGCAGGCGTTCCGGTGGCTCGGGCTGCACACCGGCGGCGGGATCGGGCCGTCGATCTTCTACGACGAGGTCGATCCATTCCAGGGCCGCTCGTGGCACTATTTCGGCGGGCTGGAGATTCGACCGAACTCTCACCTCACGCAGAACATCCAACTCAATCTGGTGCGCTTCGACCGGGCATCAACGAAGGAGCGCGTCTACGGCGTGGACATCGTCAACTCGAGGACGACGTATCAGTTCGACAAGCACTTCCTGGTGCGGTTCCTGGCGCAGTACGACAGCTCCGCCAAGCGGGTGCTGACGGATCTGCTGGCGTCGTACGAGTTAGTGGCCGGCACGGTGTTCCATGCCGGCTATGGATCGCTGTATGAGAAGGATCGCGAGTTCCCAGGCGCACCGCCGCAATTGCGAAATAACGACTACCTGATGGTCAACCGCGGCCTCTTCCTGAAAGCGTCCTACCTCCGACGTTTTTGAAAGAGTCAGACAATCACGCAATCGTTCCGGCAGTTCTGTCTACTTGATCTCGAATTCTGCAGAAATGAATTGATAGCTTCAGCGCCAGTAACCATGCGCCGAAGTCGCTCAGCGTGAAGATACGTCGTTCGGTCAAACGCTCTCGATCAATGACGCCACTCGAAGCGGAAACCACTCGATCTAGTAAGACGAAGGAGTCTTCAGTGAGTTCACCGCTCTGCGGCAAGAAGAGAATCTGCGTGATTAACTGTTCTCGGATGCTCTTCTCATGTTGGTCGACGCGCTCCTTCGGGAATTGCGTTCGTAGCAGATCAAGGTAGCGCGGTAATGAAAGGATTGGCGCGTATGTGAGACAAACGTCAAAAAAGCGTCGATTCGAGGGATCGACATCACAAGTATTGGACACGAGAAGAGCTCTTCCCAATTCAATTCCGGATCTGGAAGCTTGATTATCGGCATAGAGCGCAACCCGTCTCCTTGAAACAACATAGGCTGGCTAGTTAGTGTCGACGTGTAGAACGGCTTACTCTGACCGTCCAGAAACTGTTTGATCTCGGCGAGGAAGGCGTCGTCGGAGCCGTCCGAAAGGAAGGAGGGAAGAAAGCTCTTAAGTTCCTCGGACGAAAATGTTGGCTGTGGTTTGGGATCTGGTGGCTTGGTCCAGAGAGACTGAATGAGTTTAACGACCGCTCGAACTAGTCCCATGAGCGGTCGATTAAAGGAGCTTCCAGAACTCCCGATCGATCACTGCTGCAAAGTCCGCTTCGAGAGACTGCGTTTGAGTCACAAGCTGATACTTCAAATTCGGGTCGGCTTCTCTGAGTGCCGCTGGCAACTGCAAGATTGGCAGATTTTCAGGTTTGCCGAAAATGTCTTGCACGGATGAGAACACCAGACCGATCACGGCATCGTTGGGGACGGAGCTCAGAAAACGGACCTCCGCAATGGCCTCTAGAATAGGGTTACGCTTCAGTCGTTTCGGAAGTTTCATGTTGTCAGTTTCATCCAGTTCCTTCACCTCAGAAGCCAGTGCCTTCATTTTGCCAGCAACATCAAGATATTACTGAGGGGACTCCCTTTGCTTGCCTGCAACGGTTCTGAAACGCTCGATTGTCAGCTCGTGAATGGTACTCGACGCTTTCGTGAACCCGTAGCATCGAATACCGCGTTCGCCACCGCAGCCAGCATGGGCTTGCACACGGTCTCTCCGGCACCGTAATGCGGCAGGTCCGGACGATTCGGATTCGGATCGCCATTCACCAACAGCACATCGATCTGCGCCGGCACGTCGGCCATCGTCATGGTCGGCGACGTGTTCCAGTCGACGCTGGTCACCTTCTCGGTGTCGAACTTCACCTGTTCATAGAGCGCGCGGCTGAGTGAGTGCAAGGTGCCGTTCTCGAGCGTGCGAGTAAGAGCGGCAGGATTGATCACCAGGCCGCAGTCGTGGGCGATGACGATGCGCTTGACCCAGATGTGGCCGGTCTTGCGATTGACCTCGACCTCGCAGATCTGCGCCACCACGGTCTGGCTGCGATAGGCGTAGGCGATGCCGCGGCCGGTGAGGATGTCGCCGGTGCCGCGGCGCGGGTTCGGCGACGGCCGCGGATCCCAGCCGAACTTCTCCGCCGCCGCCTTGATGCAGGCAATCGACCGCGCGCGCTTGAAGCCGCTGTCGTCCCGCGTGCCCGCCTGGATCAACTTCAACCTGAACTCGACCGGATCGGCCTTCGCCGCCGCGGCGAGCTCGTCGATGAAGCTTTCTGATGCGAACGTCACCTGCGGGCCGTCGGGGTCGCGCAGGTTGCCGGTGCGCAGCGGCGTCTCGAACGGCATCGGCAGCGGCACCACGCGCGTGGTCTGCAGGCGGTTCGGGATCGCGTACATGTCCGACGGCAGCGACGCCCGGCCGGCGGAAGGATTGGCGCGGCGCGTGCCCATCAGCTGCGAGATCAACACCGTGTCGTGCTCGTTGTAGCCGAGATGATTGTAATCGGCGGCGCAAGCATCGTAATGGAGCGCCACCAGATTGCCCTGCGCGTCGAGGCCGCCGCGCAGCTTCACGGCATACGCCGGACCTTTCGTGTCCCACGCCGTCTCTTCCTGGCGCGTCCACTGCACGCGCACCGGGCGGTCGATCTCCTTCGCCAGGTAGGCCGCCTCGAACCCCGCATCGTCCGCCGCGGTGCGGCCGTAGGCCTGCGGGCCTTCCATCCAGATCACGCGGACGCGCTCGCGCGGCATGTCGAGGAACCGCGCGAGGCTGTTCCTCATGCCGTAGGACTTCATGTCGTTCGAATAGATCGTCAGCTGATCGTTCGACGGGTCGGCGAGCGCATGCGCGGGGCCAATCGCGGTGTGGCCCTGGAACGGCACGTCGTACTCAGCTTCGATCACGGTGGCCGCGCCCGCGAAGCCGGCGTCGGGATTGCCGATCGTCACCGGCTTGCCGGTGGAGGACGGCGTGGCCGCGCGCATGTAATTGAAGAGATCTTCCGACGCCGGAAACGGCGCCGTGGCGGGCTTCCGCCACTGCACCTTCAACTGCCGCGCGGCGCGGATGGCATTCTCTTCACGCTCGCAGACCACCGCCACGTAGTTGCCCTTGCTGACCACCTTGACGAGCCCGGGAATGTTCTTCACCGACGATTCGTCGATGCTGACGAGCGTGGCGCCGACAAACGGCGGGCGCACATTCCGAGCGTGGACCATGCCGGGCACTTTCATGTCGACCGCCCACTTCAGCGAGCCGTCGACCTTCGGCGGAATGTCGTAGCGCTGCGGCGACTTGCCGACGTTCTTCATCCGCTGCACCGGCTTCAGCGGCGCGGTGCCGGTGGTGGTGTTGATGTCCTTGCCGGTGAGGGTGACGTTGAACTTCCTGCCGCCGATTAATTGCCCGTAAGTGATGCTGCGGTCGGCGGTGTCACCGGTTTTCGTGCTGACAACGCCGTCACTGACCGCGAGCGCCGTGGCCGGCACACCGAAATGCTCGGACGCCATCTCGAGCAGCACGCGTCGTGCTTCCGCGGCGACGCGGCGCATCGGATAGCCGTCGGTCTGCAGCGCGTCAGACCCACCCGAGCCGCCCTGGTCGACGGTGACGTCAGTGCGCCCCATCACGCAGGTGGTGTTCTCGAACGCGATGTCGAGCTCGTCGCTCATGATCTGGCGGAACGCCGTGCCGGTGCCCTGGCCGAGGTCGGTCTTGCCGACGAAGAACGTCGCGGTGTTGTCCGCGCGGATCACGATCCAGGAATCGAGCTGGCGAAAGTCAGGATCCACGTACGGCCCGGGCGCCTGGAACGCGAACGCGTCGAGCGGCATCGCGCTCGCCGACGCGATGAGGAATCCTGACGTCTTGATGAATTCGCGGCGGGTACTCATGACTGCTCTCCGTCAACCACGGCGGGACTTCCACCTTCGCGCTTCGCGCTTCGGCGGACAAGGAAGTCCCGCCCTCCCGGCGTGGGCGGCGACTTCATCGTGCTCGCCGCCTTTTTCACCGCGGCATTGATGCGGTAATACGTCATGCAGCGGCAGAGCGCGCCCTTCATGCCGTCGCGGATCTGCGCGTCGGTGGGATTCGGCGTCTTGTCGAGCAGCGCCTTGGCGGTGAGGATCTGGCCGTTCTGGCAGAAGCCGCACGCCGGCACCTGCTCGTCGATCCACGCCTGCTGGACGGGATGGAGCTTCCCGTCCTGCGCGAGGCCTTCGAGCGTGGTGATCTCGGCGCCTTGCACCTGAGAGACCGGCCGGATGCACGAGCGCACCGCTTCGCCTTTGATCAGCACGGTGCACGCGCCGCATTGACCCAGACCGCAGCCAAAGCGCGGCCCGCTCAGGTCGAGGTCGTTCCGCAGCACATACAAGAGCGGCGTGGACGGTTCGACGTCAACGGTGTGCGCCTTGCCGTTGACCCGAAGGTTGATTCTCGCCATGGGGGGAATATTACAGGGTCTTGGGTCTTGGGTCTTGGGTCTTGGGTCTTGGGATACGCTCGAGCTAATGGCCCTCACCGCTACGGTTTACAACTTTGATGTCGAGCTGGCGGATTCCGACCGCAATGTCTATGAATCGCTGGCGCTGCGCGTGGCGCAGCATCCCTCAGAGTCCGACGAATACCTGGTCGCGCGGGTGCTGGCGTATCTCCTCGAATACCGCAAGGGCATCGAGTTCTCCCGCGGCGTGTCGGATCCCGATGAACCGATCATCTCGATCCGCGATCTCACCGGGAAGATCACGACCTGGATCGAGATCGGCACTCCGGATGCGTCCCGCCTCCATAAGGCGTCGAAGGCCGCGCAGCGCGTCGTGGTGTATTGCCACAAGGAGCGGACGCAGTGGCTGAAGGGGCTCGCCGCGGCCGGCATCCACCGCGCCGAGGCGCTCGAGCTCTACGCCATCGATCGCGGCTTCATCGCCGAGATGGTCGCGCGCCTGGATCGCCGCATGGCCTTCAGCGTGTCGATTAACGATCGCGAGCTCTATCTTTCAATCGGCGCCGACAACCTCACGGGCCGCATTGAGAGGCTTGCGCTCTAACGGGCGCCGGCGAGAAACTCCCGCAGCGTCGTCATGAATTCGCGACGCCGCATCACGCCTTCCGGTCCGCCGTGCTGAGCGCCCTCCACCACCACGGTGCGGATCTGCGGGTGCAGTTTGTTCAGCTCGGGAACTCCGGCGGCGTTGATGTCTTCGCTGCCGGTGATCACGATCGAAGGGACGCGCACCGCAGCCAGCTGTGCGTCGGTCACGGCGAGGGTCTTGTACCCACGCCACAGCGCCGCGAATGCCTTCACGTCGTTGGCGGCCACCAGCGGCGCCACCGCTTTGCGGATCTCATCGTCCGACGGCGGCTTCGACCCAGGGGGCTGCAGCGCCATCACCAGCGACTTGAACGGCAGGCCGCTTTCGAGCTCCTTCACTGCATCCTGGGCAAAGGGCTCCATGAAGGACAGGTCGCGCAACGGCAAACCGGCGACGTAGATGACGCCGATCAACCGTTCCGGGTGCAGCGTCGCCACGCGGCCGGCGATGAATGCCCCGAGCGAGTAGCCAAGCACGTGGGCGCGCTGAATCTTCAGGTGATCGAGCAGGCGCACCACGTCGCGCGCGAACTCCTCGCCATACGCACTCGGCTCGTGCGGCTTGCCGCTCTTGCCATGACCGCGGAGGTCCATCGCGATCACGCGATAGTCCTTCGCCAGGTTCGCGAACACGCCGTTGGCGATGAAGTGACGATCGAGGGTGCCAGTGTAGCCGTGCATCAGCACGATCGCGGGCCCTTGCCCCTGCTCGACGTAGCGGATGCGAACGCCGCTGGATTCGAAGAACTGATCCGGAGGAGCAGCCGGTGGCTGAGCTGCCGAAGAGACGGACCAAACCAGCATCGCCACGGTGCCGATGAAGCGACGCGCGCGGACTGCCATCGGCAAATAATACCTGCAGCAAGCGGGGACATCATCATGCGAGGGACGAATGGCAACCGAAAGCACAACCGATGATTTTGACTGGGTATCCGCACAGGCGGGATGTCGCGTCGACCTGATGTTTCAGCGTCTGCTCGATGGCGCCCGCAAGGACGCCGAGCGGCGGAACGGGGCCGGCTTCAGGCGCACGGACAAGTGGCGCTTCGAGGTCAACGTCGATGATGAGCATTCCTTCGAGGTGGCGCGCATTACCGAGACCTCGCGCGGCAGCGCCTTCGTCACCTTCGAGCGGGAGGGCCCGCGCATCAACATCGCCGGCGACGGCGTCGACGTGCAACTCACGGCGATTGTCGGCGTCAACGCCTCTGGTGAGTGTCGCTACTACGTCGGCGAGCACGAGTATCTGGCGTGGGAAGTGCGAAAACTGGCGCTGGATCTGCTGTTCTTCGAGGAACCGGAAGAGTAAAGGCGACCGCACCTTGACAGGCTATTGGCGCCATGGCACCTTAATTCCGGCGGTGGCCTACCGCCACACTCCGACTCGGCCTCCCCTCGCGAGGCTGCGATCGGGGCAAAGGGGTCCACAACCTCGGGCTACGTAACGTGGGTTCTTCACGGTCGCGCGACCAGCAGGCGGGGGCTGGGGGTCGTGTGGCCAGAGGAGAACCGTCATGACCCGCGCTCGAGCTCTCAAACAAGTCATTCGCGCCCGCGCCGCAAAAACCGGAGAACGGTATACGACCGCTCGCCGGCATGTCTTGCGCGAGCTGAATCACACATCACAGGGTGCACAGGGTGCGCAGGGTGCTGCGAAGAAGACGAAGAGCGTCATGTCCGATGCCGCGTTTCTGAAGAAGACCGGTTACGGCCCCGATCACTGGTTCGCGGTGCTCGATCGTTTCGGCGCGGTCGAGAAGGGCCACACCGCGTCGGCCCGTCACCTTTACAAGGATCACGGCGTGGACGGCTGGTACGCGCAGGGCATCACCGTGTCGTACGAGCGCGAGCGCGGCGTGCGCGCTGTGAATCAACGCTACGATGGTGCGTTCGAGGTCTCGGTGTCGAAGACCGTGGTGGCCATCACCGTGCAGCACACCAAGCTGCCGTCGGGCGATTCAGTGGAGCTGTATCGCGGCCAGTGGAAGACCGCGCTAGGCCTGCTCGCCGATCACTTCAGCGCCTGAAGACAAAATGGTCGCGGCGACAACGACGATTCGCATTACCTGCCGAGTTCGACGATGGTGATGGCGTTCCAGTCGTTCATCCTGCTTGAGCGGAGTGCCCGCAACAAATGGCTGAGAGGCCGCGGGCGCCGCAGGTTGCGGCGCTTGCGCGCCCAAGTCCCAAGACCCAAGCCCCAAGACCACCGTGACGAGCGCTGCGAAGGGAGTGCGAGGAGATGAACTCATCCGCCTAGAATATCAACGATGAAAGCGCACGAGTGCTACCACTGCAAGCAGTGGGTCGAAGAAGACGAGCCGCACGACTGCTGGACCACCACCGAAGCGGCGTTGACGAAGGATCTTTCCGAAGACCTGCAGGACGCGTACGCGCGCCTGCGCGAAACCGCGGTCGAGTGTGGTGAACAGCGCATCTATGCCTCTCACCACTCGATCATGTTCTCGCGCAAGGCGTGTCACTTCTTCGTCAAGCCGAAGCGCAATCATCTCGAGTTCTGGATCTTCCTCGGCCGTCCCATCAAGGCGCCGCAAATCAAGAAGGTGGTCGCCTCGTCCACGGTCAAGCGTGCGCACCTGATCCAAATTCGTCATCGTGACGAGGTTGAAGCGCCGCTGACGGATTGGATGCGGGAGGCGTACGAATTGCAGGACCAAATTCAAATTGAAAATTCAAAATTAAGAACTAAAAACGCGAACGTCCGCAAGAAGCCGAAAAAGAAGACGCCTACGAAAGCGAAGAGGAAGCGAGGTCTGACGTAAACTCTATGGCATGAAATATCTCTGCCTGGTGTACCTCGAGGACGACAAACTCCACGCGGTGCCCGATCGTGAATGCTGGGATAGCGGTGACGACCTGCGGAAGAAGGGCCTGCTGCTGGCGGCGGAGCCCCTCTTCCCCGTGCAGACGGCCAAGACGGTTCGCGTGCGCGAGGGACGCGTGTCGATCACCGACGGACCGTTTGCGGAGACCAAGGAACAACTCGCCGGCTTCTACCTGATCGACGCCGCCAGCCACGACGAAGCCGTTCAGATCGCTGCGAAGATTCCGCCGGCCCGGGCCGGCAGCGTCGAAGTGCGCCCCGTAAGAGAACTTCAACCATAACGGTGATGAGCCTCATCGCCGTCGGGTTGTTGGTGGCCGCACAAGCCACCAACGCCACACCACCCGCGCCCACCGAGGAGCAACCACCCGAGATCGAGGTTTCGATCACCGTCAGCGCCACGCGAACCGGCGGCCGGCTCGAGGACCAGCCGCTGCGCGTGGAGGTGCTCGAGCGCGAAGAGATCGAGGAAAAGATGCTGATGACGCCCGGCGACATCGTCATGATGCTGAACGAGATGGGCGGCATGCGCGTGCAGGCCACCTCGCCGTCTTTGGGCGCGGCCAGCGTGCGCGTGCAGGGCATGCGCGGCCGCTACACGCGCTTCCTGTCGGACGGCCTGCCGCTGTTCGGCGAGGTGGGCGGGCTGGGCCTGCTGCAGATCCCACCGATGGACCTCGCGCAGGTCGAGGTGATCAAAGGCGTGGCCTCGTCGCTGTATGGCGCCGGCGCCATGGGCGGCGTCGTCAACCTGATCTCGCGGCAACCTGGCGCCGAGCCGGCGCGCGAGTTTCTGCTCAACCGATCGACACGTGGCGCCACCGATGCAGTGGCATTCCTCTCCGCGCCGCTCGCGAGCGGCTGGGGCGCGACGTTCATCGGCAGCGGACACTGGCAGGAGCGCGTCGACGTCAACGCCGATGACTGGTCCGACCTGCCGCGCTATTCACGCGGCATCGGCCGTCCGCGATTGTTCTGGAATGACGACCAGGGCAATCGCTTCTTCGCCACCGCCGGTGTGACGGTCGAAAACCGCCAGGGGGGAACGCCGTCCTATGTCGAAGCCCTCGACACGCGCGGCTTCGACGCCGGCCTTCTCGATCAACGCATCGT
>CAZEMI010000001.1:0-17576 GCA_964513235.1 uncultured Acidobacterium sp. | reverse complement strand
ACAACCACCATCATCGCTTTCTTGATAAGCGTCAGTTGCCGGAGGCCCCACTGGCGCCAGAGCCAGCGAAGGCCAAGGCCCGCCAGAGTCACCAGGAGAAGCGCTATCACCAGCAATACTTCAAAGCGCGTCATGGATGATCGGGATCGATGAAACCGTAGCGTGCGCTCAGGATCAGCCATCGCTCCTTCGAAGCCCGAGGGTCTGCAAGCCAAGATGTTATTGCGTCACCGAGATATGCCTGCTTGGCCGGCACAAAGCGCGGCGTGGACGGCGCGCCAACGCCCCAGATCTTCCTCCTGCTGCACTCGACGATGTGCAGCACTGGACCTTGGGCAGAAGTCGTTCCAGATGATGTCGGTTGTACCGATAGTCCAAATCGACGCAGCCCACTTTGCGCGCGGGCCTTGAACTCCGGTTTTGGATAGAGGTGGCTTGCCTCGGTGAACCAGCGTCGCGCCTCCTCAATTCGACCAAGGCGCTCGTACTCCTCACCGAGCGCCGCGGCAACGTGGCCGTCCCTGCTTCGGTCGAACAAATCGGTCAAGCATGAAATGCGGTCGTTGGTGCGCCGGCAGCCCGCAATCGCCACGTTGATATCTCGCCAGTTCGCCATGGCAACCGCTCCCTAACTTCAGCAAACGCGTTCCAGCTGCGGCGACCTCATGATCGCACCGGCCGCCGACGACTAACGCCTGACAGGTGTTTATGGCACAACCACGATCGCCATTCTCGGCGGCGCAGAGATGTTGGTCGCGATGTCTCGAAGTTGGTCTCTTTCTCTCGCGTTACCCTGAACTCCCCCACCAGCCGCAGCAGCTCCCCGTCGGGCTGACCGTAGCTCACAAGTCGCAGACCCAGTCGGACACGCGCTCGCGATGAAGGCCATCTGCCTACAACGACCAACAGATTAACAGTCTGCTGGCGGCATGCTTTGCGGACAAATGGCCAGATCCGTGCGTGTTATCCGGCAGGGTTGGACGGTTCCGGAGCGATCCTTGACGGATCGAGTGCCACACGTTGTCACACGCGCATCGTGCTCTGGAAAACGCGATCGCCGAAGTACTTGATTTGATTGAAGATGTGGTGAGCCCGCTCGGAGTCGAACCGAGAACCAACAGATTAAGAGTCTGCTGCTCTGCCAGTTGAGCTACGGGCCCACTTTGGAGTGGTCACCTGGCGAAACGCCAAGGACTGGCCTGTCTCGCCGAAGCGCTTCGAAGTGCGTGCGCGAAAGCGGACAAACTTTAACTATACCTACGATGGGCGACGCGTTTCAAGCGACTCCCTTGATGGCCGCCGGTGAATTCGAGCAATATTGACAGCGATGCTTGTCGATCTGACGGGCCACTAGGTGACGAGAACGATTGCCTGCATGCTCGTGACGGCCGTGATTGGCTCGGGCGTGGCTGCGCGCTCGCAGCCTGACGCCGACGTGATAGGTGTTCGGGGCGGCGTCGCCAATCACGAGGGGACGCCGCTTACGGAAGGCACTGTGGCGCTGCGGTCGTCCAACCGATCGTCGGTCGTCACGACCTCGCTCGATCAGTCCGGACGTTTCCAGGTTGTCCCAACCGTCGCCGGCCGGCATCGACTGACAATTGCAGTGCCGGGCTACGCGCCTCGGCTCGCTGACGTGATCGTCCCGGCATCACGGACGATCGCGCTGCCCACCCTGCTGCTCGAAGCGCCGGCCTACTTCCGCGCGTGGTTCGTGAACAGCAACGGCGACGTCCTCGTCTCCCCGATGATCCGTCGTCGAGCCGTCGGCGTTGACGGCGCCTCGTTTCCCGTCACCGACGGGTCCGCGCGCGTCGACCGTGACGGCAGCATCACGATCGGACCGCTTCCGAGCGGCGTCACGGCGATGGCGCTGGACATGCCGGCGCTGGCGCAAACGCGGCTGCCGGATGTCACGGTGCGTGGCGAGCACGGTCTGCACGACGGCGGCACGATCGTGATTCAGCCCGGCACCGTGCTGCGCGTGGAGATCGTCGATGGCGGCGGCGCGCCCGTCCCCAATCACCCGGTGGCTATCGAAGACGTGCTGTCGAATACGCCGCTCGCGTTCCGGCCGGTGCGGACGGATCAACTGGGGCGCGCGACGTTCGATCGACTCGGCCCCGGCCGCCATCGCGTCGGCACGCCGATGATCGAGCGCTGCAACGGACACGCGGCGCTCTCGACAGGACAGCTGGTGACGGTCAACGGCACGGGCAATGCGGGAGTGCGGATCGCGGTCGGGGGCCGGGCCACGCTGCGCGTGAGGTCACCAGTTGGGCTACTTGCCGGTAGGGCGATATCGGTGGCGCCCGAAACGGGCGAGGCTCGCACGATCACGATGGCGGGCAGGCCGCCGATAATCCTCGCGCCGCCGTCGTGCTCCAGCAGCACCGACGGCGACGGCCGCGCGACCTTCACGCACGTGCCCCAGGGCGCCGCGCGCGTCAGCGTGCGGCTCTATAACGCGACGGTCGAGCGCCAAATCGAGGTGCGAGGCGACGGCTGCGAGATCACGATTGAGGTGCCAGATGGCGCCCTCCAACTGCGCGTGATCAATGCATCGAGCGGCCGCGGCGTTTCTAACGCATCGGTGACGTGGAGTGGCGGCGGCTATCGAGTCCGGGCCACCGCGACCGGCAACGGTGACGCGCTGCTGGAAGGCGTCGGTGATTCACCCGGATCGATTTCCGTGACCGCGTCGGGATTCGTCGAGGCCAAAGCCAGTGTCCCCGCATTGGCGGCGCCGTTCGAAGTGGCGTTGATGCCAGCGCCGTCCCGGGACCGCCGTGTGCGCGTCGTCGCCGACACTGGCCAGCCGGTCACGCACGCGATCGTCCTGCTGGTCCCGGCGACCGTCTTCGACATGGGCGTGTACGCTGCGCCTGACACGAACGGTGTGGTCCACTTCACGAACGTGCGGCCGGGAGTGGCTCGCGTGGTCGCCCAGGCAGACGGCTTCGTTGGGGCCGCGTTGAATTTGCCCGCGGATTCCGACGCACCCGCCACGCTCACGCTGGCCGGCCCGAAGCGTTAATCCCTTCGCCGGCGCGACGGGTTCGAGACCTACGTACGGACCGAACGAATTCGGGCCTTCGCGGAGCACGATTGAGGTCGAACGATGACGCCAATCCAGACATCTCGTGGATTATCGCGAGCCCGTGCGAGGAATGCGTTTCGCAAACCCCGCCCCTGCCTTGACAGAGCCTGCTCGATCGACAGCGACCTGCCGCCGGGCGACCGGAATCGTCATTCCTGAAGCGGCCAGAACCAGAACGCGGTTATATTCACGCGCATGCGAAACTTCGTGACCGTCTCCATCGCCACCGTCGTCCTTAGCCTGGCACTTGCCGGCACTCCGCAGGGGCTGGGCCAACCCTCGACGGCCCGGATCAAGGCGCTCGTCGGCGGCACGTTGATCGACGGCTTCGGCGGACGGCCCGTCCGCAACAGCGTGATTCTCGTCGACGGCGAACGCATCACCGCGGTCGGCATGCAGGGCTCGCTGGCGATCCCGCCGGGCGCCGAGGTGATCTCCACCGAAGGCATGAGCGTGCTGCCCGGCCTGTGGGACATGCACGTGCACCTGATGCTGAACGGCCACAGCGATTACGCGTATTGGGACAAGACCTACCCCGCGCAGCTCGGGCCGGTGATCATGCCCGCGGGCGCCAAGCAGCTCCTGCTCGCCGGCGTCACCAGCGCCCGCGATCTCGGCGCGCCGCTGGCCGAGTCGATCGACGTGCGCAACAAGATCAACAACGGTCAGCTGGTGGGCGCCACCATGTATATGTCGGGACCGTTCATCCAGCACGAGCCCTATCCCGGCACCGAGTTGTTCCGCTGGGGCGTGAGCGGCGTCGCGGACGCGGCGGCGAAGGTACGGAAGCTCGCGGATGGCGGCGTCGACGTGATCAAGCTGATCGATCAGGATCAGATGACGCTCGACGAGGTGAAAGCGGTGGTGGACCAAGCGCATCGCCGCAACCTCCCCGTGGTGGCGCACTCGCATCGTCCGGAGGAGATTCGCCGCGGCCTGCTGGCGGGGGTCGACAACTTCGAGCACACCGGCCTCGCCGCGGCGCCGGAGTATCCCGAGGACATCATCACGGCGATTCGAGAGCGCGCCGCGAACATGGCGTTGGGCCCGCTGTTCTGGACGCCGACCATCGAGGGCCTCTTCAACTACGAATACATCCGCGACAACCCGGAGCACATCGACGATACGGCGTGGCATGAAGGCCTGCCGGCGGCCATCGTCGACGACATCAGAAAGTCGCTGACGCATCCGGAGCGCCTGGATTATTTCCGCGCCACGCCGTCGCGGCGCCCGACGCTGGCGCGCAAGTTCAACCAGTTGCGCGAGGCCGGCGTCACGCTGCTCGTCGGCACCGACAGCGGCATCCCGATGAAGTTCCACAGCGGCTCCACCTGGCGCGAGCTCGATGCGTGGGTGAACCTGCTCGGCGTCGACGCGATGACCACCATTCGCGCCGCCACCTACTGGCCGTCGGTGGCGATGAGGAAGGAACGCGAGGTCGGCACCATCAGCCCGGGCAAGTACGCCGACATCATCGCCGTGCGCGGCGACGTGCTCCGTTACATCAACCTGCTGCAGCGCGTCGACCTCGTCGTCAAGCGCGGCACGCGCTACAAATAACGACCGCGCAAACACCCTGCAGCTCCGTGCTACGATGCGGCCGCCGGCAAGGCGTCCGCCGGCTTTGATCTGGAGGCGATGTATGGTCCGTGCAAGACCCTGGCAAGCGGCGACGCTTGCGTTATTCGTCACGCTGTTCGTACCCGCGCGTGCGGCACTCGCGCAGAACCCCACATTCAACGTCGAAGGAGTCGTCACCGACGCGCAGCAGGCGGTACTGCCAGGCGTCGTGGTCACCATTACGAACACCGCAATCGGCTTGACCCGCACGGTCACGACTGCGGAAAACGGCCGCTACGTGGTGCGGTCACTGCCACCGGAAGGTCGATATCGTGTGCAAGTCGAGATTGCCGGCTTCGCCACGCAAGTGCGGCAGGACCTGGTTTTCAACGCCGGGCAGAACGTGGTGCTGAACTTCGCGATGCAGCTGTCGACCGTGCAGGAGACGGTGACGGTCGCGGGTGACGCACCGATCGTGCAGACCACATCTTCGGAGGTGGCCAGCACCATCGATCGCCAGGCCTTCGAGAACCTGCCGGTCAAGGAGCGCAACTACTTCCGCCTGCTGACCCTCGACTCGAACGTCGTCGCCACCGGCACGGGCTCGAATGCCGTCAACGTCGGCGGCCAGGAAGTCTGGAACTTCGGCACCTACGTGGACGGCACCAACAACCACTCGAAGTGGCTGACGCTGCAGCGCGCGCCGCAGCTCGGGTCGAGCGGCTTCGCGATCGAGACGGTCAAGGAGGTGCAGCTCATCACCAACCAGTTCTCGGCCGAGTTCGGCGGCCATTCCGCCGGCGTCGCCAGCATGATCACCAAGGCCGGCACCAACCAGATGAACGGCTCGGGGTTCGTGATGATCCGGCCCGGCGACCTGGACGCGGCGCCGCCGCTCGCGCCGATCGTCAACGGCGAGAAGGTCAAGGCGCCGTACAACCAGCAGCAGTTCGGCGGCACCGCCGGCGGCCCGATCGTGCGGGACAAGCTGTTCTTCTTCGGCAGTTACGAGCGGCGTCGCGAGCGCAGCGAGGTGATTGTCACCTCCGCCGAGGCGCCGGGGCTCGTCGTGCCGACGCCGGCCGACGAGCACCAGGGCCACGCCAAGATGGACATGCGCTTCAACGAGCGGCAGTCGCTCGGCGTCCGCTACAACATGGTCCGCTGGCACAAGGACAACGAGGGCGGCGGCCTCGCCTTGCCGGGCACCGGAACCCTGTGGGACAACAACGTCGATACGGTGCACGGCACGTTCACGACGGTGATCTCCGACCGGATGCTCAACGAGATTCGCGGCCAGTACTCGCGTTACACGGACCGCCGCGCGGCGAAGTGCGAATGCGTGTCGGTCGTGCGCCAGGGCTACTCGACCTCCGGCGGCAACGACCAGGGCACCTGGGGCGTGCTGCCCGAGCAGACCTACGACCTGTCGACCACGTTCTCGCTGTGGCAGGGCAATCACACCATGAAGACCGGCGCGTCGTTCACCTACGACGTCACCGAGCAGCTGTTCGCGCCGCTCCAGAACGGCCGTTACACCTTCCAGGGCTCGCCGACCGTGGCACCGAACCCGTTCCAGTTCGCGCAGGCGTTCGCGCTCACGCCTGAGGCGCGGTTGATGTTCCCGAAGGCGTACGTGATCTCGGGCTTCTTCCAGGACGACTGGCGCGTCGGCAACCGGCTGACGATCAACCTCGGCCTGCGCTACGACGTCGAGATCATCAAGGACATTCCCGACTGGCCGGCCGGCACCGATGCCAACAACCTCGACCCGCGCGTCGGCTTCGCGTGGGATCCCAAGGGCGATCAGAAGTGGGCGGTCCGCGGCGGCTTCGGGCGTTTCACGCAGCAGCACCCGATCTTCACGATCGTCAAGGGCGGCGTCGGCGGCCGCAATGGTCTCGTGACGCTGTCGCTCAACTCGACCAATCCGCTGTTCCCCGTGTTTCCCAACGTTCTCCCGGGCTTCCCGCCGGGCGCGGTGCTGCCGGCGCGCAGCATCCAGGAGATTTCGCCCGACCTCGAGAACGAGCAGGCGTGGACGGCCAGCGTCGGCTTCCAGCGGCAACTCGGCACGCGCACGAGCGTGGCGGTGGATGCCAACATCAACCGCGGCATCAAGCATGGGTTCCTCGACCTGAACGCGCCGGCGCCGATCCCGAAGGACCAGCTCAACGCGGCGCTGAGCACGAACCCGAATGCCGTCGTCCGTACCCAGGCGCAGGCCGATCAGACGCGGCCCCAGGTGCCGGGTCCGAATGGCTTCCGGCACATGGACGTGCTCACCAACGAGGGGCGCTCCTGGTATCAGGGCATCCGCTTCTCGGCGATCCACCGGACGACGCCACTGGCGCTGACGGCCTCGTACACGTTTTCGAAAGCTGAAGACCGTCTCAACCACTGGTTCTCCCCGGAGAACAGCCGCGACCCCGAGTCGGACCGCGGTCCGACGGGAGCGAATACGCCGCACAACCTCGTCACCAGCGCCACCTGGAACGTCCCCGGGAGCGGGGCGATCCTGGGCGGCTGGCGCCTGAGCGCCGTGACGCACAGCCAGAGCGGCGCGCCCTACACGATCCGCTACGCGGGTGACCCGGTTGGCTACGGTGCGGGTGTCGGCGCGGTCTGCAACTCGCGCGGCTGCCAGCCGAGCAGGCCGGGCGGGCGCAACACGGCGCGCGGCATGTTCATCAACTACGCCGACCTCACGATGGGCAAGCAGTTCCCAGTCGGATCGGACCATATCGAGTTCCGGGCCGACGTGTTCAACGTGCTCAACAACCAGAACCTGCTCGCCGGCGGCTACATCAACCTGGTGGGCAACCCGCGCTTTGGTCAACACACGGGCGGAGGGGCGGTGCTGCCCAGCCGTCAGTTCCAATTCGCGCTGACGTATCGATTCTGATCATGCAGCGTCAGCGTCGAGCGTTTCTCGTCATCATGATCGCCGCCCTGTCCTGGGGCGGCGATCACATCGCCGCGCAATCGCCGGTTCGCGTCCGCGTGCAGACCGAGCTCGGCGACATCGTCGTCGAGGTCGATCAGGCGAAGGCACCGGCGACAGCCGCGAACTTCCTCCGCTACGTGGACGCCGGCCACTACGACGGCGGCACGTGGCACCGCACCGTGAAGATGGACAATCAGCCGGAAAGCCCGGTGAAGATCGAGGTGATCCAGGCCGGCGTGAACCCCGCGCGCGCCAAGGAAGGCTTCCCGGCGATCGCGCTCGAGCGGACCAACAAGACCGGTCTGCTGCACAAGGACGGTGTCATCTCGATGGCGCGCGGTGCGCCGGACAGCGCGACATCGGGATGGTTCATCTGCATCAACGACCAGCCGTCGCTCGACTTCGGCGGGGCGCGCAATCCCGACGGCCAGGGGTTTGCGGCGTTCGGCCGCGTCGTGTCGGGGATGGATGTGGCGCGGAAGATTCAGGCCGCGCCGTCATCCGCCACCCGTGCCAGCAACGCCGAAGCGCAACGCCTGACGCCGCCGATCAAGGTTCTCAAGGTCGCGCGCATCAAGTAATCCCGGGCGCGCGGCGGAACCTGGCGGCGCTTGACGGGCCGCCTCCTAGCTTTCTCTTACTTCGTGACCGGCAGCGCCGCGGCAATCGCCGTCGCGGCGGCGCTGCACTCCGGGTGTCCCCATCCGCTCGCGCTGACGCCCGGCATCTGTCCCGCCTGCGGCGTGATGTCGTAAACAGCGTTGTCGGGCCGGGTCGCGTCGCCGCTCACACCGGCCGGCACGTAATCGAGGGTCAAGGTGTTACGCGTCCGCCAGGCGATGTTGTGATCGGCGCACGACGAATCGCCGCTCACGCCAATCGCGCCTACCAGCGTGTCGCTCGAGTTGTAGAGCGCGAGGCCGCCGCCAAACACGTTGACGCCGCCAATCCGTCCGCCGCCCATCGGATCGTTCGGGCGCCCGTAGTTCGACGGGCTGCCGCCGTACGCCACATCGGTATTGACCGGATTGCTCAACTGCAGACCGAAGAGCGATCCGCCAGGCTGCACCGCGCTGTAGAGATTCGCCGTCGACAGCGCCAGTCCCGGCAGGCTGAACGCGTTCGCCGTGTTGGCCTTCTGCGCCGAAATCACGCGGCTGCCGGGCCACTGATCGCCGCGATCGCCGCCCGTGAACGCCACGGCACACACCACGCCGTCACGGTTCACGACCGTGGCCCACATCTCGAGGCCGAACCCGCCGTTGGGCTGTCCCTGCGCCGCGATCAGCGCGTCGCGCAGCGCGCCATGGGAGGGAAGACCCTTGCACGCGTCCGATTCGTTGGCGCCGACTGCGCCACCGCCTGCCGTCAACGCTCCGAGTAAAGCCAGGCCGACCGCCACTGACTGCTTCATAGACATGACTGACGCCTCCCTCAAACACTGTCCAGGTGGAAGCGGCGCAGCTTATCACGCGGCGCACGTCAATTGGGTGACGGTTGCATTAGATCTTCACGACAAGCGCAGGATGTCGACGAGCGCCGGCCGCTCGAAGAATTCGGCCCATCCAATCGCGTCGCTGTCGTGTTTGGAATCCTTGATCCCGGGATCGGCGCCGGCGTCCAACAGCGCACGCACGCTATCGGGATGGTTGCCCAGCACCGCCATGTGCAGCGGCGTCACGTCGGCGTCGAAATGCGCCCACAACGCATTGGCATCGGCGCCGTTTGCGAGCAGCCATTTCACCGCGACGACATGACCGCGCTTGGCCATCAGATGCAGAATGCCGCCGCGGGAAACAGTGTCGGGCTCACGGCGTAGAATCTCCGCGGCCACCAGGTAATCATCCACCGCCAGTGCCGTGAACAGGTCCAGGTGTCCGGCGTTCCTCAGCACTTCGTGCAGGCGCCGGTCGGCGTCGACGTCCATCGCGTACGCGGCCGGTGGAAATCCGGCGCCATCGGTCCCGAACGGATTTGCGCCCAGCCTGATGAGCAGTTCGATCATCGCCGGCCGATTCATGTGCACCGCGAAGTGCAGCGGCAAACGGTAGTCCTCGAACCGGCTCATCGGAAGCTCGAGCGCCGACTGATCCTCGCGCACGATGCGGCGAACTTCGTCGGCGAGGTTCATCGCAATCGCCGAAAAGATGTGATGCCGGGCACCGCGGGCGATCAACAGGTGCACGATCTCGCGATGCGCGTCGGTGTTGGCGCCGTCCCAGCACGATGCCCAACCGATCGCGTCGAGGTCATGATCGTCGCCGTGGCCGATCGGATCGACGCCGGCATCGAGCAGCCGGCGCACCACGTCGACCTGCCCCGCGGCGGCGGCCCAATGCAGTGCGGTGGTGTGATCGCCCTTCTCGAGCGTGTTCACGTCGAAACCGCGGTCAAGCAGCAGGTTGACGATGGCGAGATGGCCGTGCTGCGCGGCGTGATGCAGCAGCGTCCATTCATGGGGCTGATCGCGGACGGTCAGCTTCGCCGGGTCGGCGTCGAGCGCCGCCCTCAACGCGTCGACGTGTCCGTCGCGAGCCGCGTCGAAGAGCTGCCGATCGTCCACGGCGCCGGCGCGGTTACTTCGGATTCGGCAGGTACATCGACATCACCTGTACCGGCGTCTTGAGATCGACGAACTGATGCGGCACGCCGGACGGCACCATGATGAAGTCGCCCTTGTTGAACTCGAGGCGCGTCCCGCCAGTGATGGTGGTGCCCTGGGTATTGACGCCGCTCGGCTTGCCGTCGGCGATCGTCCCGCCCGTCAGCATCGTGCCCGAGCCATCGATGACGAAGAACAACTCGGCGCGATCCGCGTGCGACGCGGCGCCCTGCGCGCGCGGCTGCCGCTGCTCGACGGCCACGTTATACGGATCGAGCGAGAACACCCGCACCGACGCGGCCGGCCGATCGACCGGCAACTTCCCGAGCGCGGCCTGCAGCTCAGCGGCGGTGAAGAGGGTGGCCTTCGTGCGATCGGTCGGCGCCGGCGCCTGTGCGCTGACCAACGACGCCAGCAGGGTGAAACTAATCGCGAGTGGAACGATCCTCATGCCTTGTACCCCAAGCCCCAAGTCCCTACTTCTCCGCCGCCAGCTTTCGGCGCTCGTCAAGCAAGTACGCTCTCAGTTCGGCGACGGCCGCTTTATCGAGTTCCGCAAACCGCGGCATGCCGCGATCGGCGAGTGAGCCGTCAAGAATTTTTTCGAGCCCCGCATAGATGGCCGGCGTCGATCGGCGAAGATCGGGAAGGATCGTCGCGCCGCCGTGGCAGCGCGCGCAGTAGGTGTTGAAGATCTTCGAACCGGCGGCGATCTGCTGCGGCGTGCCGTTGTGCGCGATCGCGGTCACGGTCCGGAGCCGCGGGCGCGACGGCAGCGCGGCGGTACCGCCCATGGCAAACGTCAGCAGGCGGCCGTAGCTGCGCGTTTTCTTCGAGAACGCGCCGCCCCAGCCCGCCATCACCGACACGTACTGGCGGCCGTCGATCAGGTAGCTGATCGGCGGCGCAACGATGCCGGTGCCGGCCCACGACGACCACAACTTCTGCCCATCGGTGGCGCGATAGGCATAGAAGTCTCCGGTGGCGGTGCCCTGGAAGACGAGGTTGCCCGCGGTGGCGAGCGTGCCGCCGTTCCAGTAGTTGCCGTACTCGACCGTCCATCGCGGTTTGCGCGCCACCGGATCCCACGCCAGCAGCCGGCCTTTGTAGGGGACGTCGAACTTGTCCATGTTCCGCCCGATCGTCCCCACCCCGAGGTTGTACTGGTTCGGCGTGAACGCGAACTCCTTCGCCGCCGGCTGCTCGTAATACCGGCCGTTGTCTTGCGCCGGAATGTAGACGAGCCCGGTGCGCGGGCTGAACGACATCGCCTGCCAGTTGTGGCCGCCGAGCGGACCCGGCCGAATGTAGGTGCCCTTCTCCTTGTAGTCCGCGCCGGGAATCTCCACCGGCCGCCCGGTCTTCATGTCGACGTGCGACGCCCAGTTCACTTCGACGTAGGGATCGGCCGCGAGCAGCTCGCCCGTGGCGCGATCGAGCACGTAGAAGAACCCGTTCTTCGGCGCCTGCATGATCACCTGGCGCGGGCGGCCGCCGAAGTTCAAATCCGCGAGCATCATCGGCTGTACCGCCGTGTAGTCCCACGTGTCGCCGGGAACGGTCTGGTAGTGCCACACCAGTTCGCCGTTGTCGGGATTGATGGCGAGAATCGACGCCAGATACAGGTTGTCGCCGCCGCCGGGGCTGCGCAGCTCGCGGTTCCACACCGAGCCGTTGCCGGTACCGACGTACAGGAGGTTCAGCTCGGGGTCGTAGACGATCGAATCCCACACCGTGCCGCCGCCGCCGTACTTGACCCACTCGGTGCCTTTCCACGTCGGCAAGGCCTTGTCGAGCGCCTTGTTCTCCTGCGGCTTCGCGGGATCGCCCGGCACGGTGTAGAAGCGCCACGCGAGCTTGCCGGTTTCGGCGTCGTAGGCCGACACGTAGCCGCGCACGCCGTACTCCGCGCCGCCGTTGCCGATGATCACCTTGCCCTTGGCGATGCGCGGCGCCCCGGTGATCGTGTACGGCTGCGTCTGATCGACGGTGGTGGTCTGCCACGCCACCTTGCCGCTATTGGAATCAAGCGCCACCAGCCGGCCATCGAGCACGCCGACAATGACCTTGCCTTTGTAGAAGGCGGCGCCGCGATTGACCACATCGCAGCACGCGAGGGTGTCGTACTTGCGATGCACCTCGGGGTCGTACTTCCAGAGTTGTTTGCCGGTGCGCGCATCCACGGCATAGGTGACGCTCCACGACGCGGTCACATACATCACGCCATCGATGACGAGCGGCGTGGCCTCGAGGCCGCGTTCCGTGGCGGTCTCGAATTGCCACGCCAGCCCCAGCTTGTCGACGTTGGTATCGTTGATCTCGGTGAGCGGGCTGAAGCGCTGCTCGTAGTAGTCGCGCCCGTACGACAGCCAGTCCTGCTGTCTCGCCTCCGGCTTCGCCAACGCCGCATCGTCCACTGGCCTGGGTGGGGGCTGTTGGGCGGAACCCGACGCAAAGAAGGTGACAGCAAGAACGGCAACGGCTCCGGCACACTGGCGGATCATCCGGGCATTCTATGGCAACTTTCCACGAAGCGGACTCGTCTGACCAACGAATGAGAATTGCCCTCGCCGTCGTGGCCCTTTGGCTGTGCACTGCCCCCTTGGCACGAGGCACCAGGCACGAGGCACGTGCGGAGGCCGCGCAGTCGGGGTCAGTCGATCTCATCGGCCTTCTGAACGCGTATTACGAAGGCCGGCACGACACCGCGGTCGGCCAGGCGGCCGGTCTCCCCGATTTAGGTCCGCTGCGGCTGCAATTCGTGCAAGGCACACCGGCGTGGATCAATGCGGATCCTGCCAATACAGAGAAACGGCGCGCGGCGGTGGCGAGCTTCGTGGTGGAGCTGGCCGGCGCGCGGCTGGAATCGGATTGGGGCCGCCTGTCGGATCTGATCGAGTGGACGTGCGCGCAGGTGCTGCGCGCGGGCGGGCCGCCCACCGCCTTCGAGCGGTCGTGGCACATGGCCACCACGGCGCTGGCCGGACGCGCACGCGTGCGGGTGTGGCTGCTCGGCCCGTACGCGCGGCTGCCCCATCAAAAGCCACGGGTGCCGCAAAAGAACGATCCCCCCAGCCCGATGCACCTGGTGCACGCGCTCGAGCGGTTCCCTGACGATCCGCAGTTTCAGCTCGCGCGCGTGGTGGCTTGGACGTGGGGTCGCGACGAAGAGCCCATCCGCAACGTCCGGCCGGAGTATCGCGAGCGCATGCGCACCACCCGCCCGGCCCAGCTCGAAGCCATCACAGCGCTCGAGCCCTTGCTCGCGGTGCCGGCCGTCGCCGCCGAAGCGTGGATCCGCACCGGGCTGGTGCACGTCACGGTCGGCGATCACGTGGCGGCGCTGACGGCGTTCGAAACGGCGCTGCCACGTGCCGCGACCACCGAACTCAACTATCTGTCGCACTTCCTGGCCGCGCGCTCGCTCGAGATGCTGAATCGCCACGACGAAGCGATCGCGGAATACACCAGGGCCCTGGACATCGTGCCGCTGGCGGAATCGGCGACCGTGGCGCTGGCGAGCCTGCGGTTCCTCCGCGGTGAGCACGACGCGTCGGTCGCGCTGATCGGCAAGGCGTTTGCGAACACCAGCACCACCACGGACCCCGGACGATTGACCGGCTACGGTTTCTATCTGCATTGGGCGGCGATCAAGGCGGCGATGAGAGCGGAGTTAAAAGAATGAAGGCCTGGCCGCTCGCTCTCCTGCTTGTCAGTGGAACGACCCTCGCCGCCGATCAAGCGGTGTTCCGCGCCCGCACCGATCTGGTCGCGATCAGCGCCTCGGTGAAACGCGGCAACGCGCCGGTCGCGAAGCTCGCCGCGGCTGATTTTCGCGTCACCGATAACGGCGTGCCGCAATCGATCGATGCGGTGACGATCGAGTCGGTGCCGCTGGATGTCACGCTGTTCATGGACACCAGCGGCAGCACCGCCGGCGCGCTCGATCGCATGAAGAAGAACGTCATGGCCATCGCGGGCCTGGTGCGTCCCGACGACCAATTCCGCTTGTTGACGATCGGTCTCTCGGTGGAGACGCCGGTCCCCTGGCAGCGCGCCGGGAGCCGGATGGCGCTCGCGATGAAGGCCGTGCCCGGCATCTCGGTCATCTACGACGCGCTGTTCGTGGCGCTCACGCACACCCCGGCGGCCGGACGCCGCCACCTGATCGTGGCGTTGACCGACGGCGAGGATTGCGGGAGCCTGCTCGACGGCGCCCGCGTCCTCGACGCCAGCGGCCGGTCCGAGGCGGTGCTGCACTGGATCTACGTCAGCAGCGGCGGCGACTTCGATCCCAACAGCGTCGGCGCCTGGTGCACGCCGGGCGATGCCCGCGAAGTGGATTACGTCGCCCAGAGCGCGGCGCGCACCGGCGGCGATACGCACCGGTCACGCTTCGGCGATCCCGCCGTCCGCACGTTCGCGCAGATTCTCGATGAGTTCCGCCACAGCTACGTGCTGCGCTACACCCCACAAGGCGTCCCCGCCAGCGGCTGGCATGCGGTCACCGTGACCGTCCCGGCCCAACCGGCGCTGACCATCAAGGCCCGATCGGGCTACTTCGGCACTCGCTAGCACCCAACCGAACCCAGCCCTTGGAACCCATGGAACCCCTTGGACCTTGTGGAACCTTGCGGGTCACATATATGCTTGTCGCATATATGCCGCCCGACATGTTCGCCGAATTGAAAAAAGGCAGCGCCGACACGCTCATCCTGGCGCTGCTCGAGGAAGGACCGTGGCACGGCTACCAGCTGGCCAGGCTGATCGACGATCGCACGCGCGGCCGCCTCTCCTTTCACGTCGCCAACGTCTACACCTCGCTCTATCGCCTCGAGCGCGGCGGGTTCATCGCCGGCCGCTGGGTCGAAAAGGCTGGCCAGCGGCGGCGCCGCTTCTATCGGCTCACGGCCACCGGGCGCAAGCAGCTGGTCGTGCGCCGTGACAGCTGGCGCGCCTTCGTCGGCGCCGTCGACATTGTTCTCAAGCCGGTCTGACCCGCCATGCGCCAGTGGGCCGGCATCGTTCGCGATCGGTTGACGGCACTGGGCCGCGGCACGCCCGACGCCGTGCTCGTCGAAGAGCTCGCCGCGCATCTCGCGCAGATCTACGAGGACGCGCAAGACGAGGGACAGTCGGAGGCCGACGCCGCCGCGGCGGCGATGCGCGTGCTCGAGGCCCCCGACCTGTTGCGGCGGACCCTGGACGCGCGCCGCCCCACGGTCCAGGACCGCGTTCGGCGGTGGAGCCGGCAGGAGCCGGCCCCGATGCAGAAAGGATCGTGGATGTCGGCGCTCAACGTGTCGCGGGACATCAAGCACGCGCTGCGGATGATTCTTCGCGCGCCCGGCTTCAGCCTAATCGCGATCCTGACCTTCGCGGCCGGCATCGGCGTCAACACCGCCGTCTTCAACGTCGTCAACGGCGTGCTGTTGCGGCCGCTCCCCTACCCCGATGCGGATCGCATCACGCTGTTGTGGATGGACAACCGCCGCCAGGGCATCCGTGAGGACATCGCCTCGTATCCGATCTATCTCGACTGGAAGGCGCAAGGCACGTCCTACGAGCACATCGCTGGATTCACGCCGGCCGCCTTCAGCCTGACCGGCAGCGGCGAGCCGGAGCGCCTGGACGGCGCGCAGGTCACCGCCAGCTTCTTCGACGTGATGCGCGTGCCGCCGATCGTCGGCCGCGTCTTCACGCCCGAGCACGAAACCGAGGGCCAGGACTCGGTGGTGGTGATCGCGTACGGGCTCTGGCAGCGCCGCTTCGGCGGCGTGGCCGACGTGCTCGGCCGCACCATCAACTTGAACGGCCGCGCGCGCGACGTGATCGGCGTGATGCCGGCGTCATTCGAGTGGCCGCAACGCGCCGAGCTGTGGACCCCGCTCGCACCGCCCCAACAGTTGCGCGAGTCCCGCACGTCGTTCTGGCTGCCGGTGATCGGCCGTCTGAAGCCCGGGATCCCGGTCGAACGGGCGCAGGTCGAGATGACCGCGATCGGCGATCGACTCGAGGCCGCCTATCCGGAAACCAAGGGCTACGGCGTCTACGTGGTTGGCTTGCAGCAACAGCTGGTCGGCAACATCGAGCGGCCGCTGCTCGTGCTGCTGGCGTCGGTCGGCTTCGTGCTGCTCATCGCGTGCGCGAATCTCGCCAACCTGATGCTCGGCCGCACCGCGGCACGCCGAAAGGAGCTCGCCATCCGCACCGCCCTTGGCGCGGGGCGCGGCCTGCTGATTCGGCAGATCGTCACCGAAGCCTTCGTGCTGGCATTGGTGGGCGGCACGGCCGGCGTGGTACTCGCGTATTGGGCCACCCGGTTCTTCGTCACGCTCGGCGGCGACAGCATTCCACGCCAGGAGGCGATCGCGCTCGACGGCCGCGTCCTGGCATTCGCGCTGGTGCTCGCCACGATTGCGGCCCTGCTCTCGGGACTGTTTCCCGCGCTGCAGGGCTCGCGAAAGAAGATCGTCGATCACCTCCGCGAGGGTGCGCGGGAGGGATCGGGCGGCGCGAGCCGTCGCACGCGCAACGTGCTGGTGGCCGCGGAAGTGGCGCTGTCGTTGATCCTGTTGACCGGCGCGGGACTGTTGATTCGAACGTTGTGGACCATGCAACAGGCGCCGCGCGGGTTCAATCCGGAACGCATCGCGATGATGACCGTGAGCCCGCAGGTGGCCGCCTATGCCAAGCCGCCGGATGTGGTCGGGTTCTACGCGCGCCTGCTCGACCGCGTCCGCGCGCTGCCGGGCGTCGAGTCCGTGGCGTCGGGCACCGCCGTGCTGCAGCCGCTCGTCACCAACTCGAACATCTACAGCATCGACGGCAAGCCGCAGCCGCCGCCGGAAGAGCAGATCGAGTATCCGGTCGAAATCGTCTCACCGGGATACTTCGAAACGATCGGCATGACGATCGTGCGCGGCCGCGCGTTTACGCCGGCCGACGACGCGAACGCGCCGCGCGTGGCAGTGGTCAATGAAACATTCGCGCGCCTGGCCTGGGGCACCGACGATCCGATCGGCCGCCGCATCCGTCCGGGTGACGACACCTCGCAGGCGCCATGGCAAACGGTCGTCGGCGTGATCCGCGATGCGCACCGCGCCGAGGTCACGCGCGCGATTCGGCCCGAGGTCTACTCCTGCACCCTGCAGGTCACCCCGCGAACGCAAACGCTGTTCGTCAGGACGGCCGGCGATCCCGATGCGATGGTGCCGTCGGTCCGTCGCGAGTTGCAGGCAATCGATCCGCAGCTGCCGCTCTTCCGCGTCACGACACTCGAGCGCGAGATCGGGTCAACGCTGGCGCAGCCGCGGTTCCAAGCCGTGCTGCTCGCCGTGTTCGCCTCGATCGCTGTACTCCTCGCC